>JAFXBE010000025.1 GCA_017516765.1 Clostridia bacterium
CCCCGGGCGGCAAACGGCGATAGGAACCCCTTGCTACGCAAGGGTTCCGAAACCACCGTACACGCCGCTGGTTTCGGATTGACAATCGGAGGGCTGCGGCCCGACCATACCTCTGGGACTTCTTTGACAGTCTGAAACGCCGGACTGCATCAATGGCAGTCCGGCGTTTGCTTATGGATTTCAGTCCTCGATCGCCTTCTGCAGGGGGCTCAGATCGATGCCCTCGCACTGACCGATGGCTTCGCACAGTTTGCCCAGTGCATGCTTCACACCGCCGGGAACGTCACTCTCGGCATTCAGGGGCATAACGGGATCGTGCACGCTGAGCCGCAGCAGGAACCAGGCGGCATTCAGTTCATTGTCCACATCGAAGGAAATGCGCACACCCTCGCGATTGTCGGGGGCAATGTGCCAGTCTTCATGATCGGCACCGTACTGGAGAACATGCTCGATGGCATTGTGGGCAGCAGTACCGAAATCTTCTGCCGTCACAGACAGACGGATCTCGGTGCTTTCCACAGGCTCGCGCAGACCGTCCAGCAGCTTACTGAGGGTCTCGCCCTGCTGCTTCATCTGCATGGCCTTGATGAGCAGCACGGTTACCAGATACATGCCGTCATCAAGGAAATGGTTGTCCTTCAGTGCTGCATGACCGCTGGTTTCGATGGCGAGGGGGCAGTTGACACCGGCCTCGTTGAGGCGTACAGCCTCGTCGATCACGTTGCGATAACCTCTCTTGTAGCGGTAATGCTCGCCGCCCCACTCCTTGATAAAGTCGGCGAGACCGGCGGAGGTTACGGAGTCGGTCACGATGGTGGCGCCGGGCTGTTCGTCCAGCAGGATCGCGCTGATCAGAGCAATCAGGCGGTTGCGGTTGATCTCCTTGCCGGTGTGGTCAACGATGGCGGCACGGTCACAGTCGGCATCGAAAATGATACCCAGATCGGCACCAACCTTCTTTACGGCGCCGGAAATGGAGGCCATGGCTTCTTTGTTTTCGGGGTTGGGGATATGGTTGGGGAAGCGGCCGTCGGGCTCCAGGAACTGGCTGCCTTCGATCCATGCGCCAAGCTTTTCCAGCATGTCGGCATAGAAGCCGCCTGCGCCGTTACCGGCATCCACAACCACATGCAGACCCAGCAAAGGCTTCTGCACTTCGGGATCGATGCCGTTGATGATCAGATCCATCAGATGACGCTGATAAGTGGGCAGGAAGGGCTTTTCGATGATCAAACCGGCGGTTTCGGCAGGTACACTGCCCTTTTCGGCAAGCGCAAGAATATCGTCCAGATCGTGGAAACCAATACCGCCACCCTGTGCAAAGAATTTCATGCCGTTCATGATCCAGGGATGATGGCTGGCGGTGATCATCACAGAGCCGTCAGGCTGAAAGCCTTCAGTCAGGATGGCCATGTACATAGCGGGAGTGGTGCACATGCCGTAATCGTAGGCGGTAGCGCCTGTGGAAATGATGCCTTCTGCCGCCGCTTTGAGCAAATCGGGGCCGGATACGCGGCTGTCGCGTCCCAGCGCAATACTGATCTCCTCAACAGCCTTGCCGCGCTGCTGCGCAGTCCAATGTGCAAATGCAGCACCAAGCGTTTTGACGACTTCGGGTGTCAGAACAGCATTTTCGCCAACAGCAACTCCACGTACATCCGAACCGCTTTTCAGTTTACGATAATCCATAGTATCCTCCCTTGCTTATGCGTCCAGTTGTGCCCTGCCCTCGTCCGCCGCACTGCGCAGCAGCAGGTACAGGGGCTTGAGCCTGAGAAAATCGTTGGCAACGATTTGACTCAAGCTGCTTTGATAACAGCTTTCAAAGGGTATATTCACCCGTTGAACATAAATTTCCTTCAGGGGATAGAGCATCGCCAGTTCAAGCGGCATTCCTGCCGGCGGCTTCATTCGCTGATAGGCATCACCGAAGATTTGCAGTGTATCGTCGGGGATGCCGCATTGGCGAAGCACTTTACGTATCTCCTGAGGTTTTTCTGCCATGCGCCGTCTGAGTGCATCCATAGCAGGCCGGTTCTGTCCCCAGAAGCCAAGCCCCCAAACCAATCTGTCAGGGCCCAGTTCGAACCAGTACATCACAGAGCCTTCTCTGCTTTCGCCCCCTCTGCGGAACAGAAGCCAGAGATGATCCCGGAAAGGCGACTTGTCCTTGGTGAATCGGGTATCTCTTCTGAGGCGTGCAAGGCATTTGGATGGTCTGGTCTCAATATCCGGGGCAATGGACAGCATGGTTTCTGCCATGCTGTCGATAAACTGATAAAAGGGTTCCTCTACGTATTTACGGTATTCGTCTTCATGTGCACGGTAGAACGAAGTATCGTTATGAAAACGGATATCCAGAAAGAATCGTATCGTTTCTTCGGAAAACCCCTGAAACATGCGTTTCATCCTTGTCTGTCAAATTACTTACGGCTTCTGCGGTAGATGCCGGTATCGCCCTCAGAAGGAGAAGGATCGGGATTCTGCTGCGGTTCGGATGCATTCTGTACGGAAAGAGCCGGATCCACCGCAGACCAATCAGCAAAGCCCTCTGTTTCGGGCGTATTCTGCCCCCAGGCGGATGCAGGGTCGTATTGCGGTTCGTAGGCAGGCTGCTCAGAGTCGGCCGGTCCGTCGTAAGGCTGGAATGCGTCACCTGCGCTCTGGTCGGGAGCAGGTTCAAAGCCATCTGCTTCCACCTCGCCGTAAAAACCCTGCCCGAAGGAAGAATATCCTTCGCCCGCAACGGACCTGTCTGCGGCAGCAGGAGTATCGTCGTAGGTGGGAAGTTCCCACTCGTTATCGGTAACAAGCACCACATCCGGCTCGGGTTCTTCCTCAGGCTGCTGGTTTTTCCGGAGCGTGGCTTTGGAGGTGGCTTCCATCTCCTCGGGGTTTGCGGTCACATAATCGCGGCGGCGGGTGCGCTCCAGATGATCCAGCGCAGCTTTGGAAGCCTTCCTGTCATCGTGGCGTTTCTTTGCCGCTACGATCAGCAAAGCGGATCCTGCAAGCAGAAGCACGCCTATTACGATCAAAGCTGGAAGGAGTACTTTTTGCACAGCCTTGGGGAAAGTGCCGATTGATTCGTGACGGATGGGTACCACGGTAACCGGTACAAAAGTGGGTTCGGCAGTGGGTACCGGAGGTACTGTGGGGGTAGCGGGAGGCGGAGTCGGCTGGTAAACAGCGATCTGCATCTCATTACTGAGGAAGGTGTTCTCGTTTTCAAGCGGATCCTTCGCAACTGCGCTGAACTGGAATTTGCCGGAATTGGAAAGTACGGCGTCGCGGCTCAGGGTACGGCTTTCACCGGCAGCAATGCTTTCGAAGGTATAGATGTCCACATAGCCGTGTGCGATCTTTACATCGGTCGCATCCACATTGCTGTCGTTGGTGATGGTCAGGGTAAAACGCACTTCGGCAGGATCGTCATAGATCTCGGTCTGATCGGGCGTTGCATTCAGCGTCAGATGCAATGCTTCATCGGGACTCATGGCGGTAAGGCTCAGCTGGTTGGTGAGAGCAGAGATCTCGGTGCCGGTGGAATCGATGGCCTGAACAGTAAACTGGTAATCGGCCGTTTCGGTCAGTGTAATTTCCTTTTCCAGCGTAAGCGTCTTGCCGGCTTCCACCATCTGGTTGGTGAATACATCGCCCAGTATGGGATCGGATACACGCAGATCGGTCATGTCGACGCTGCCCTTGTTTTTCAGTTCAAGGGTCAGTTTGACCGTACCGCCGGAAAGAACGCCCTTGACATCGCTGCTCAGCGATGCGCTCAGATCTGCCTGGGCATAGGGAATCTTCTTTTCGTCGACAGTATAGGTTTCGGTCTTGTCGGTTCCCACCGCTTTGTAGCTGATCGTGGCGCTGCTGGTAAGGTCTTTCTTGCCCATGGTGGCTTTGTAGGTGATCTCGATCTTTGCGCCGGGATCCAGCTGCTTTTCGGTGGACTGAGTCTTGCTGTTGATGCTTTCGTTCTCAACGATGGATACATCGGTCAGCGCAACGGTACCGGAGTTGGTGATGGTGTATTTGACCAGCACCTCCTGCCCTTCGTGGGCGGAGGAAGGCGTAATGGTGCGATCCACATCCACACCGACTTCAGCCTCGGTGCGGGAGACCGTGGCACGGATCGACTGGCTGCTGGGGGCAGCCTGACCGTTGTCCTGATAAACGGTGTATTTGGCAAAATACTGGATATAGCCCTGCTCCAATTCGCGTTCATTGACGCTGTAGGTGCCGGTCCATGTTTTGGACTCGCCTGCCATAAGCGATACAAGACCATCATCGCCAAAGTCGGTGATGGGTACGGCCTGCGGATTAAAAAGCAGCACAGGGTCCTGCAGATCCTTATCGGTCACGTTGGATACGGTGATCGTAACCGACACGTCGCCGGGGCCCACCAGAAACTCGGGCGAGATCTCGATCGTACAGGCAACCGGGTCATCCTCCGCGCATGCAATGGGTACGATGGCGATCGTTACAAGAAGCCATGCACAGAGCACAAGGAATCCACGTTTTTTCATGCTATGTCCGGGCTGCGCAGGCAGCCCAACCTCCCTTCACCCACCGGCACGGCATTGAGCAATGCGGTGATGGGTATTCTTACCATCGTGCATATTCTTCATTCCTGTAAAGAGCACAAGTATATGCAGTCTACTTTATTTTATTTCAAAATTGTTTCCATGTCAAGAAAAGCCTTTTCTGGAAAGACATTGTTTTACAATCATATCAGCTTCAGGGAATCAGGTTCAGCATATCCTCCGTATCAGTTACGTCGACGAAGCTGTCCGGAACCTGCCCAATGATGATGCTTTCGGCAATGGGAACCGTGCTTACGACAGATACCATTCTTGAATCCGCCGGTATGATCAGGCTGACAGATGTCTGCAGCGTCAAAAAAATCTTATGCCTTGTCTGGTTGATGCCGGCTGCTTCAAATTCTGTTTCATAATGTGTGCTTACAGCTCCCACGGGAACGATCTGCACATCGATCCTTGGTCCGAAACCACCAAGAAACCGAAGCCCCAACGCAGCGCCGAGCGGAATGCCGACCACCTGATTTTCGATGCTGTTGAGCTTTTCCTGTGCGATAATCGCTGTTTCGGTGGCAAGCTGATTCATACGCATGGTATTGGCCCGCATCATTGCCACTCTGCCCTGGGCATCCATGTGCACCTGCATCAACTCTTCGTATTCAACCCCCTCCCCTACGACCTGCTGTGCAGCTTTGTTGACAGTTTCCAGTGCAATGGAATGCGCCCTGGCGTACGCCATATCCAGAAGCGTCCTGCTCAGGTTCCGCTCCAGAACCAGAAACAGAGCGCATATCAACAATCCCGTAAAGACAATTTTTCTGATCACACTGCCCTTGATTCTTTTCCTCATAACCACAACTCCCTTCCAAGGGAATATATGTCCCGACCGGAGCCGCTTTTCCGGATAAGAAAGAAAGCAATTCTTTGTTACACGGTAGTATGGCGCAGAGGCGCACTCTATGATATAATATGATTTGTGTTTTTATGTCCGGTTTTTACCGGATATCCTCAGTAACAGGAGGAATTTGCATTGTATCAGAACGACCGGCCATCCGGCTATCAACAGCCTTGGTATAGCGAAGAGCAGGAATATGCCGAAGCTCCGGAGGATGCGCAGGAATATGCTCCGGTAAAGCGACGCACCATATTCCGCCCCCGTCTGTCCAAACCCAACTTTATCGTTTCCACGCTGATCTGCACGATTCGTGTAATCGCCCTCTGCATCGTTCTTGGCGGTCTTGCGCTGGCAGGCGTTGTGTTCGGCATCGCAAAGGGATACATGGAAACCGCGCCCACGCTGAATCTTGCATTGCTGAGTGATCAGGACAAGACTTCCTTCCTTTATGATTCGCAGGGCAATGTGATCACCGATTACAAGGGCACCGAGAACCGCGTCATGGTCAACATTTCCATGATGCCTCAGAACCTGTGCAACGCTTTTGTCGCTGTTGAGGACGCCCGTTTTTATACCCATAACGGCATCGACCTGAAGCGTATTGTGGGTTCGTTTATCAGTAACTTTGTTTCCGGTACCAATCAGGGCGGTTCCACCATTACCCAGCAGCTGATCAAGAACACGGTGCTTTCCAACGAGCAAAGCTACAAGCGGAAGATTCAGGAGGCCTATCTGGCCATGCAGCTGGAAACCTGCTATACCAAAGCGCAGATCCTTGAATGCTACCTGAACACCATTTACCTCGGCGAAAACTATTACGGCGTAGAAGTGGCTGCACAGGGATATTTCGGCAAATCCCTTTCCCAGCTTACCCTGCGCGAATGCGCCATGCTCGCAGGCATGACCAACAGCCCGTATTATTACAATCCACGCCGCAACTTCTATACCCGTACATCCGAAACAACGGATTATAAAAAGATCACAAACGACCGTACCGACTATGTACTCCGCTGCATGTACGAAAACGAGTTCATCACGCAAGCGCAGTATCAGGAAGCGTTGAATCCCGAAACGGCGCACGTGCTGCAGACTTCCACCACGGAAGGCGAGGGCATGTACAAATATGCTCATTATGTGGAATATGCCGTAAGCGATATTGTGGATTGCTTCCTTGAAATGCGCGATCTGGAGAATACCAGCGAGAACCGCTACAAAATGGAAAACGAGCTGCGTACCGGCGGCTACCACGTAACGCTTGCCATCGACACCGAGATCCAGACCATTCTGGAAGATACGCTGGCGAACTGGAAGAAGTATCCCTCCCTGCGCGACCCCAGCGACAAGATCTACCGTGCCAGAAGTGCGGACGGCATGTATCAGGAGATCATCCAGCCGCAGGTGGCTGCTGTGGTTATGGATTACCGTACCGGTGAGATCAAGGCCATGTGCGGCAGCCGAACGGCTCCCACACAACGCAAAACGCTGAACCGTGCCACCGATATGCGTATGCCCGTAGGTTCTTCCATCAAACCCATCGCCGTATACGCACCTGCCATCGAGCTTGGCGCTTCCCCTGCAAGCATCGTTTACAACATGCCCTTGCCTATCAAAGGCTGGACAGGCTCCGATGGCAAAGACAGCTGGCCCCGCAACTACGGCGGTGGCGGTTATGTCGGGCCGCAGACCTTCCGGCAGGCAATGAAGCGAAGCCACAACGTATCTGCCGCACAGGCCCTGATGAACTACGTGGGCGTTGAAACGTCGGCAGAATACCTTGTTCGGATGGGCGTTGACCGGAAAAACATCGATGCCACTCCCTTCGGTCTGTCGCTGGGTTCCAGCGGCATTACCCCTCTGCAGGAAGCCGTAGCTTTCGGTACACTTGCCAATGGTGGTGTATACCAGAAGCCTATCTCCTTCCTCGGCATTTCGGACAGCAACGGACACGTGGTTTACGACAGCCATGCGCAGCAGCAGCGTACGCAGGTTTTCCGCCCCTCCACCGCTTGGCTCATCGTAGATATGATGAAAGACGTCGTTTCCGGCGGTACCGCCACCAACGCCAAAATCAGCGGTCAAACGGTGGCAGGCAAGACCGGCACCAACTCCGACTCCCGCGGCGTAACATTCTGCGGTCTGACCGGTTGGTACGTCTCCTCTATCTGGATCGGTCACGACAACTACAAGCCACTTTCTTCCAAAGCTACCGGCGGTAACGCCGCAACTCCCCTCTGGCAGAGCTACATGAGCCAGATTCACAAAGCAAAAGGGTTGGAAAACAGAAACATCATCGAAGCCGACCCTTCCGAGCTTGGTCTTGTAAAGGTGACTACCTGCGCTGTAAGCGGACAGCTTGCCACCAGCTCCTGCCGCAACGATACCATGGGCTACGGTGTTGTGAGCGATTACTGGTACGAGCCGACGGTTCCCACCGTATACTGCCAGATGCATCAATCTGTACAGGTATGCGCCGATACCTCCATGCTGCCCAGCGACAACTGCAAACGGCTTGTAACCAAAGGTATCGTGGTCATTCCCAACGGACATCCCCTGAGCGCATTTGTCAACGACAAAGAATACGGCCCTGTACTGACCGAATATCTCGGTATCGGAAGCGCCTACGGGATCTGTGCCTATCACCAGGGCGGCATTCCGCAGGGCGGCTACCAGAACAGCGACCCGACCGTTCAAAACGTGCTGATCCCCGACGCACGGCAGCTGATCGACAATGCCTACGATCTGATGGGTACGCTGGATTCCTCTTCTGCGCTGTATGCCAATGTACAGGCAGCGATCAACAATCTGCAGGTGGTTATCAGCAATCCTTCCGCTTCCACCTCGGATGTCGCCGCAGCCATGGCGCAGCTTACGCAGGCGATGACAGGCTATTGATCTGCAATTTGCAGAAACCATAGAAAATGAATAACTGGAGATGAATAACTATGAAGCGTCTGTTGGCTTTTCTTCTGGTACTGCTGCTGCTGACGGGCACCGCTCTGGCCGAGCGGCTGCCGGACGAACAACTGGTCACTTATTACGAAGATTCTGTGTTTATTGGTGATTCTATCACCAGAATGTTCCGCAACTACGTGGTCAACGTGGTCAAGAAGGCCCACCCCGACTATTTTGACGATGTAAAATTCTACACCGCATACAGCTATCAGCTTTACTCCGCATCCACCCGGGTATTGCCCAAGGAAAAGGTCGCCCTTACCTACAGGGGACGCGATGTTACCATGTACGATATCGTTAAGGCATTGAAGCCCGGCAAGTTGTTCATTCTCGCGGGCGTTAACGATAAGATAGGCGACCGGATCGAAAAGGGTATGGAGTATGTGGAACGCATCGTTTCGCTGGTCGAAAAAGCATCGCCCAAAACGCAGGTTTACTTCTTCTCTGTTACCCCCACCACCGCAAGAGTGGAAGAAAAGCGCCCCGGCGTACAGTCCCGATGGGATGCCTACAATGTAGAGCTTGAAAAGAAATGCCAGGAGCTGGGGGCGATTTACATCGATATCGCAACCGGTCTGAAGGATGAAGAAGGCTTCTTGGATAAAAAGCTTTCTCACGACTACGAGTATCATCTCAACGACGACGGCAATGCGATCTGGCTTCAGACGCTGCTTGATTTCGCCCAGAGCGAATACGAAGCCGAACGCTGGGTTCCTGCAGAATAACGGCAATCTATGTACGAAAGGAAATAAACAATGAAAAAGTTTTCTGTCCTCCTGCTCTCCCTCTTGGTTCTGTGCGTGCTTACCGGCTGCAACAATGCTCAGCCCGCCGCTCCTGCCGCTTCTACGCTGGAGATCCCCTTGGCTACCCTTGTCGCGGACATCGTGCCCGGCGCAAGCGAAATGGCTTCCCTTCCGCTGATGGATCTGGAAGACATTATCGGCATCTCCCCCGATGATTTCTCCGATGCCGTTTATCTTCAGTCTACCGCTCTGGAGGGCGGTGAAGCACTGGTTCTGCGCGCTGTAGACGACGAAGCTGCAAAGAGCATTGTCGAACTGCTGAACAACTATCTGCAGCGCCGTTGCGAAGAGACCCAGAACTATGTACCCGAAGCCTATAAGCTGCTGAAGGATGCCAGTGTGCAGCGCAAGAACAACACCGTTGCGCTGATTGTGACCGAAAACGCCGCCGAGGTAACCAACAAACTGCTGGCAGGAGAATAATATGGTCTTTTCCTCTTTTACCTTTCTACTGTTATTTATGCCCTGCGTGATCCTGCTGTATTGGATCATGCCTGCAAAAGCAAGGATCCCGTTTTTATTTGCGGCATCCTTGCTGTTTTATGGATGGGGAAACCCTGCATGGCTGCTTCTGCTCGGCTACAGCCTGTTGCTGAACTGGGGCGGCGCACAGCTGATGATGCGCACGGGCAAACACAGAAAAGCCGTTTTCGTCATACTGATCATTCTGAATCTGCTGCCGCTCGCCGTCTTTAAGTACGCAGGTCTTCTACGCGATACATGGAACGGCTTATTGCCGTGGAAACTGCGTTTCGACGATTTACCGCTGCCCGCAGGCATATCGTTCTTCACCTTCCAGGCAATGTCCTACCTCTTTGATGTGTACAGGGGCGAAGCAAGGCTGCAGAAGAACTTTATGACCTTTGGCGCTTATGTGACGCTGTTCCCCCAATTGGTTGCCGGACCGATTGTTCGTTACATCGATCTGGAACAGCAGTTGATCGACCATCCCAAGCCTACTGCCGGTGAAATGCGCACCGGCTTACAGCGTTTTGCGGTTGGGCTTTGCAAAAAAGTTCTTCTGGCAGATGCCATGGGACGGTTGTGGAGCCAGATGAACGGCGATTTTGCTCAGGCAGGCGCATTGGGCGCATGGATCGGTCTGCTCGCCTTCTCTTTCCAAATCTTCTTCGACTTTTCCGGTTATTCCGATATGGCGATCGGTCTTGGGCATATGATGGGCTTCACCATGCCGGAAAACTTCGACCGGCCGTATCGTGCTCGCTCCCTGACTGATTTCTGGCGGCGTTGGCACATGACGCTGACAGACTGGTTCAAGGCATATGTGTATATCCCTCTCGGCGGAAGCAGAGTCGGCAAGGTCCGCAGAGATATCAATCTGCTTATTGTGTGGGCATTGACCGGTTTGTGGCATGGCGCAGGCTGGAACTTTGTGCTCTGGGGCCTTTATTTTGCTGTTCTGCTCATGCTGGAAAAACGTTTCCTGCTGAAAAACGAGCGGTGGGAAGCTGTACCCGGTGCGCTGCGCCAGGGATTCACCTTCCTGCTGGTCATGTTCGGCTGGGCTCTGTTTTCCGGTTTCGGCGGAGAGCTTGTTTCTGCGATGGTGGGCGTACATGGTTTTGCAACGGCGGAATCGCTTACCGCCTGCGCTGCTTTCGCACCGCTTCTGCTGGTATGCGGCGCGATCAGTTTCCTGCCGGCACCAAAAAACTTTCCTCTCAAGCGCTTTGCCACGCCTTTGCTGATCCTTCTGTGCCTTGCCGCACTGGCAGCGCAGGGGTACGCACCCTTTGTTTATTTCCAGTTTTAAGGAGGCGGAAACACCATGAAGAAACTTTCGTTCCGTCTTCCGGACGGTATTGCGGTATTTCTGGGTCTGTTTCTGCTGCTCCTTGCAGGTCTGTTTGCTACCTTTTGGCCTCAGAAAGACTTTTCCGACTCGGAACGCCGCTTTCTATCTTCGGCCCCCTCTTCCCCATCGCTGACCGACTGGCGTACCGACAAGGAGATCGAATCCTATCTCTCTGACAGGATCCCCTTCCGTCGGATCATGGTTGGGATCGACGCTGCTGCCAATGTCTTCACCGGAAGACGGACCCAGTTGGAATCCATTCCAGTCAGCGGCAGGTTTCTGGAAAAACCGGTTGCGGGATCGGTCGGCATCCTGGAACGGCGTCTGAGCCAACTTACGACGGTCGCAGAATCGGCAGGAGCATCCCACCGGCTGATCGTTCCCACCGGACACGGCTACCTGATGAAGGATTCCCTGAATCCGCTGCTGCGTACCCTCTACGAGACAGAATCGCCGCTGTATGATGCTCTGAAGACGGATGCTGCCTATGTACAGCTTGATGCATCATTTTCTGCCGATACCGCCTATTACGCTACCGACCACCACTGGACGCTGGACGGCGCCTATGCTGCTTATCGCGCATACTGCATGGCAGAAGAGATCGTTCCGCTGGAGCTGTCCGCTTTCCGGCTCAGCAGCTTTGATGGCTTTTACGGCACCACCTACAGCCGCTCGGGCTATCCTTTCGCCCAACCGGATACGTTGCATTGCGCCGAACCGGACGCGCCTGTCACACTGACGATTCTGGATGACAACTCGCAGCACACCAGCCTGATCTTTCCGGAACACGCCGAAACCTACGACGGTTATGCCGTCTATCTCGGCGGCAATCATGGTATGCTGGAGATCCTGAACCCGGCTGCCGAAGGCGGAACACTGCTGGTTTTCAAGGACTCCTTTGCCAACAGCCTGCTGCCCTTGCTCAGCGCACACTATCAAAGGATCGTTGCGATGGACGCCCGGTATTATTCCGGTAACTTTTCGGATGCCGTTACTGCGGCAGGATCTGTTGATAGCGTTCTCTACGTCTATTCCATGGACAGTCTTCTGAACGATACCATGATCGCCCGCAAGATCAGTCGCTGACAGATTGCCTTTCACAACACAAAGCAACCCCCGCACGGTCAAAGCGTGCGGGGGTTGCTTTTCGTGGTTATTGAATATTCAGAAGCTCCAGCGTTCTGGGCAGACCGCTCAGAAGACTGCGCAGGCTCTCGCCGCTGTCCTTGAAACGGATCATCGGTGCGATCCAGCAGCACACAGCAATATCGGCTGCGGCTACGAAACCGCCGCGAACACGTCTCGTACCTATTTCCATAAAGCATCGCATATCTTCAAGCGTCACTTCGGGAACCGCCAGCTGCTGTTCCTTCAGGGCGTTTTTCAGGTTTCCAAACCACTTTTCCGCTTCCGAGAGCAAGGGGTGAACATCGTTCTTGATCTTACGGAAGGTATCGATAGAGGCAGGCTGTACGCTCTCCCACTCATCATTGTGGTTGTAGGCGCTGCGGGAATGCTTGGGGGCATGGAATACAGGCATAAAGCTGGGGGTCTGGGTATAGGGCGTAGCCAGATAGATCGTTTTATGCCCATACACCGTCATGCTGTCAGTGCCAAAGGGCTGAATGGTAACCGTGGGCGTCCGCAAACCGTTTTCCGGAAGCAGGCTGATCAGCTCTACGCTGCCCAATGCGTTCGTCGTGGCAGAAACACTCTGCAGACCAAAACTTTCAACCATCAGCTCAGCAAAACAGCGGGCATCGGTCTGGGTCTCGGCGCTAATGCAGAGACTATCGCTGACAGCGAACAGCGTCAGAAGCCCGACGGCCTCATCGTCGCTGATGGCGAAACCGTTGCTGTTCATGTGCTGACGGAGGTTTTCGGACAGCTCGGATACGTCGTAGTGCTTACCAACCACGGGCGAAAGCACTACGGTACTGTCTTTGGTACCGCTGATGCAGGTAACGTGGTTGACCATATATTCGCGTGTCTTATCCGCAACACTCTGGCTCAGGGTCTGGGAAGCAGCCTGCAATGCATCGCGGGTTTTTTCCAGCTTCGATACTTCTCTGCGAAGACGGTCGCTCTCTCCCCGCAGCTTTGCGGACAGGGATGCAAGTACCTTTTCGCGGTATTCCTTTTCATTCTCTTTGGCTGCATCCAGCTGCATAAGCAGATCCAAACGCTCCGCTTCGATATCGGCAAGCTGCTCCTGAGCGGCAATGGTCGCATTTGTGCTGATGCCGCGATTCCGGAAAGCATCAAGCATATCCTGCATGAAGCTCTCGTTTTCCAGCAATTCGCTCATAGCACGACGGCGCAGCGAACTGTTTTGCCAGACATATTCAAAATCCATCAGCAGGCGTTCGATGGGATTTTCCACCAGCTGATAAGCGGAATTTTCATCCTGAAACGCTCCCGATTGCAGCATGTGGCGTTCCACCACATGGGCAACAGCCTGCGGCTTACGCATGCTGCGGGTGATTTGACGGGCGTTCCGGTTCAGCGGCGTACCATTAAAATACGCAGTGGAAACAGGCTCGTCCTCTTCTTCCTGTGCAGGCATTTCTTCGGTAGAAAGGCGATTGGCGCCGCTGCTGAGGGGCTGTGCAAGTCTGGATATCTGCTGATCGAAGCTCAGATCCTGATCAAGGATCTCCAAACGTGCGCCGATGGGCAGTGAAACATCCTCGCCTTCTGCGACCGTTGTCTCTGCAGGAACCAACTTCTCTGCTTCGGGCTGCCTGGCAGCAGTTTCAGGCTTGCGTTCCTTCTTGGCAGGGCGTTCCGGCTTAGTCTTGGGCATTTCTGCGGGCTGTTCGGCCTTAATGGCTTCAGGTGTAGCTTCCGCCACGGTATTCTCGGGAACCACGGGCATCTCTGCTGCTTCGGGAGCAGTATCGGTCTCTGCGGCTTTTTTCGCCTCATCGATATGCCCGCGATCCTTACGGCGCAAGGCATTGCGGCGTTGCCGCCAATTCATGAGGGCTTCGGGATTCCAATAAATACGTCTCTCGCCCAGAATCTCACACCGGAACTGATGCAGCAGGAAGCTGTCGTTGCCAAAGGGCTTAAGCTCATTGAGGGATGCATCTTTGGCAGCCTCACGATCCACAGGGCCTACCAACAGCATACCGTTCTGAATGAGTACCTGTGCGGTAAGAGCAGCGGATGCATCCGCACCGGCCTGGACTACTTCGAAGCAAGCATCCGGTGAAAACTCGCAAATCACGTCGGAGTAGATCGCCTGCTGGTTACGTTCACCCTGTTCCGGTGCATAATTGCGGTTCTGGCGCACTTTGATCAGCTCGCGCCCATCGGATACAAGATTGATTGCACACAGACCGCCGATCTCGCGCATACGCTCCTTAAAGGTGCTCTGTTCGCGCTTGTCGGGCACAACACGGAGACTACCGTCGTCGGGAAAAAGCTCTTTGCTGCCAAGCAACATGCAGCCTTCGCGGGTACACAGCGGAAAAACACGGAAAATAACGCGCTGCTTGTTATCTTCTTCAACATAAGCCAATGTAACGGTCCCGTTCATTTCCTTCATAATAAAAAATACCCCTTATATCGTTAATGTGTCCGCGACAAAAATGTGAATGAACCGTGAACACCGTTACAGTTTAATCTGGAAATTGGTTTTCGTCAATACTTTACGATATTTTCCGCAACTTTATCCCAAAAGAATGTATGCTGTTTTAGCAAATGTAAACTGTTTTCGGTTCATATTGACTTCTTAATAAATTTGTAATATATTATTAATCGATGATACATACCTATGCTTTCCGTTTTTTCGGAAATGCTTGAAAGTTGGTAATTCAAGGAGGAAACGATCGTGCTTTTTGCTTCTAACGAATTGTCACACAATTGTTATCGCCGGGTGATCGCCATCGGCCTGTGCCTCATCCTGCTGTTTTTGATGCTCGCACCCAAAACTGCCTTTGCCGCCGACAAAGGCGTAACCACCGCCCGTGTTGTGTTGCGTAAGTCTGCCAGCAAAACCGCCACGATCCTTCAAACCCTGCCCGACGACGAACCTGTTACCATTCTCGGTACCAGTGGCAGCTGGTATCGTATACGCTATGGCAACTACACCGGCTATATCATGAAAAAGTATGTGAAAGTGACCAGCACTTCCACCACAACAGGGAGCAGCAACACTTCGTCATCCAGTAAGTCTGCCAAGATCAAGGCGCTGGGCACCGCTCCCGGCCCCATGCGCATCGGCGACAACAACAGTGATGTAAAGAAGCTGCAGCAAGCACTGAATATTCTCGGGTACTACGACGGCAAGATCGACAGCGATTACGGCAAGGGCACCACGGCTGCCGTAAAGGCATACCAGAAAGATCACAAGCTGACCGCTGACGGTGTTGCCGGACGCAATACCGTCAAGAGTATTTTCGGATCCTGCGCATCAACTTCCAAAAATTCTGCGCTCAACGGCTCTTCCACCAAGAATACAGCCACAACTACCAAAACAACGGCTACCACCAAGAAAACCACCAATTCCAAGTATAAAACGGTGGACAGCATCTCTGAGATCGGAACTGCTCCCTCCCCTACCAGAAAAGGCAGCAGCGGAACCAATGTGGTTAAGCTGCAGCAAGCGCTGGAGTGTCTCGGCTACTACACCGGAGCCATCGACGGTGATTACGGTGCGGGAACGGTTGCCGCCGTGAAGCGTTTCCAGAAGAACCGCGGCATGAATGCCGACGGTATTGCAGGCTCGGCTACGATCAGCATTCTGTTCGGCACAAGCAACAAATCCACCAAGACCACCGCAAAGAAGACCTATAAGACCGAAACGCTCAGTTGGTTTTCTGACAACGTGACCCGCGTGATCCCTAAGAATGCACGTTTTACCATTAAAGATGTCTATACCGGCAAAACCTTTGAAGCCGTACGCTGGTCCGGCTACAATCACATCGATGCCGAACCCAGAACCGCTGCCGATACCAAAACCATGAAGAGCATCTACGGCGGCTCCTGGAGCTGGAGCAGACGTCCCATCCTGATTCTGTACAACGGGCATGTATACGCCGCTTCCATGAACGGTATGCCCCACGGCACCACCACCATCGCCAACAACAATTTTGCGGGTCATTTCTGTATCCATTTCAAGAACAGCAAGACCCACGAAACCAACCGGGTGGACGCCGCACATCAGAATGCTGTAAACCGTGCATCCCGCGCCACATGGTAACAGGCTCAATTGTATCCAAAAGAAATACCGAAATATCCTTGACTTTCATTCCTTCCTTGCCTATAATAAGCCCTACAAGCGATGACGGGAAAGAGTACCCGACAGGTACACGCCTGAAGAGAGCTTTCGGTTGGTGCAAGAAAGTGGCGGTACGTTGGCGAATACATCCCTGAGCCCGGCTGTGAAACAGCAGTAGCAGACCGACGGTGCGCCGTTTACAGCGCAGGCGATGTGATGGCATCGCGCAGAGGATATTCACCGCGAGGTGTTTATCAAACGGAAGTGGTACCGCGACAGTTTTTCTGCCGCCTTCCCCTATTTTACGGGGAAGGCGGTTTTCTTTTTCCCCGAATACAAAGGAGGTTATCCCCATGATCCCTGAAGGCATCCAATTTGCGGAACGGTTCGACAAGGTTACTGGCAGCGCCATCCGCGAGATCTTCAAAGTACTGGGCAAGCCCGGTATGATCTCTTTCGCCGGCGGCAATCCCTCTCTCGCAGCCCTGCCCGATGAGGCGTGCGCTGCCATTGCACAGGAGGTTCTTGCTGCCGACGGAAAGCGCATTCTCCAGTACGGCGCAACGGAAGGCTATCCCCCCTTCGTGGAAAGCCTGAGCGCATACATTGAGAAGCAGTACGGCTTCGATCTGGAGCTGAACGGTGTGCTTCCCACCACCGGTTCCACCAGCTGCATGGATCTGATGCTGAAGGCCTTTATCAATCCCGGCGATGCCGTTCTGGTGGAAAGCCCCACCTTCCTTGGCAATATGCAGACGCTGAATCTGTATCAGGCCAATCTGATCCCTGTGGAAAGCGACGAAGGCGGCGTTATGCTGGAGCAGCTGGAGGAAGCGATCCAAAAGCACCACCCCAAGCTGTTCTACATTATTCCTTCGTTCCAGAACCCCTCCGGGCGCACGCTGGCAGCCGACCGCCGCAAAGCGATCTATGATCTGGCTGTCAAGTACGGCTTTATCATCATGGAGGATGACCCCTACCGCGATCTTCGCTACACCGGCGAACATCTGCCCACCATTAAGAGCTACGATACCACCGGCCATGTGGTCTATATGGGCAGCTTCTCCAAGATCATCAGCCCCGGTCTTCGCGTCGGCTTCCTGGTGGCTCAGAAAGATATTCTGCGCAAGTGCACCATCGGCAAGCAGGGCACCGATCTGCACACCCCTAACCTGAACCAGGCGATCGTTGATCAATTCCTGCGCAAAGGCATGCTGGAACCCCACATCACCGCCATCATTCCCGGTTACAAGGAAAAGATGGAGCTGATGCTGGAAGAACTGAAGAGCTTCCCCGAAGGCACGAAATATTTTGTGCCCGAAGGAGGCCTGTTCATCTGGGTGGAAATGCCCGAGACTTTCAATGCCACCGAAGCCTTTGCAGATACCGTCGAAGCCGGAGTAGCCTATGTACCCGGCACCCACTTCTATCCCTATGGCGGGCATCATAATACGCTTCGCCTCAACTTCTCCAATTCCACTCCGGAACAGATCCGGGAAGGCATGGCAAAGCTGCGCAGGCTTTTTGAAGAGAAGATGGCGTAAAGATATCAACAACCTGCAATATAAAAGATAAAGGAGAAATCACAATGCACGTACTTGATATGCTCAAAGAGCGCGGCTTCGTTGCTCAGGTAACCTTCGAAGAGGATCTCTACAAAGCCATGGAAAAGGGGCCCGTTACTTTCTACCTTGGCATAGACCCCACCGCAGACAGCCTGCATGTAGGTCACTTCATGCCCATCATCATGGCCAGCCATCTGCAGAAGGCAGGCCACCGCCCCATCATCCTCTGCGGCGGCGGCACCGCTATGATCGGCGATCCCAGCGGCAAGACCGACATGCGCAAGATGCTCACCAAGGAAACCATCGCTGCCAATGTTGCCGCCATTCAGAAGCAGCTGAGCCGCTTTATGGAGTTCGGCGAGGGCAAGGCCACCATGGTCAACAACGGTGACTGGCTGCTGAACCTGAACTACGTTGACTTTCTGCGGGAGATCGGTGCACACTTCAGCGTTAACCGCATGTTGACCGCCGAATGCTACAAGCGTCGCATGGAGACCGGTCTTACCTTCCTGGAGTTCAACTACATGATCATGCAGAGCTACGACTTCCTGCAGCTGTTCAAGACCCATGGATGCCGTCTGCAGATCGGCGGTGACGACCAGTGGAGCAACATGCTGGGCGGTGCAGACCTGATCCGCCGCAAGGAGCAGGAGGATGCCTTCGCCCTTACCTGCAAGCTGATCATGACCCATGACGGCAAAAAGATGGGCAAGACAGAAAAAGGCGCCCTGTGGCTCGATCCCGAGCGCACTTCTCCCTACGAGTTCTACCAGTACTGGCGCAACGTGGCCGACCAGGATGTTGAACGCTTCCTGGGTCTGCTCACCTTCCTGCCCATGGAAGAGGTTCGCCGCCTTGGCGCGCTGGAGGGTGCTGAGATCAACGAAGCCAAGAAGGTTCTGGCTTTCGAGATCACCAAGATGATCCATGGCGAAGAAGAAGCCACCAAGGCTGCCGAAGCTGCTGCTGCCCTGTTTGCAGGCGGCGGTGTGAGCCAGAATGTGCCCACCTTCGAGGTTTCCGCTGCCGAACTGGCAGAGGACAATCGCATCACCACCCTGCTGGCCAGCTGCGGTCTGTGCAAGAGCCGCGGCGACGCCCGTAAGATGGTGGAATCCGGAGCAGTCGCCGCCAACGACGAGAAGGTAACCGACATCAACATGGCCATCACCGCTGAGATGATCGGCGCAGACGGTCTTCTGCTCCGCAAGGGCAAGAAGGGCTACTGCCGCCTGATGCTGAAGGCATGATGAAAGCCTACAAAACGCTGCTCAAGGAAGCCAGTGATGAAGTGATCATCAACAAAAGCCGATTCATTGGCTATGCAGCGCCTGTAAAAACGGTCGAGGAAGCACTGAGCTTCCTCGACCGTATCCGTACAAAGCATAAGGATGCCACCCACAACTGCTATGCCTACATCATCGGGCAAAACGCCGGGATCATGCGCTACAGCGACGACGGCGAGCCCGGCGGAACAGCCGGTATGCCCATTATTGAAGTAATGAAAGCACGAGGCGTTGTGGATTGCGCTGTGGTGGTTACCCGCTATTTCGGCGGCATCCTGCTTGGTGCAGGCGGTCTGGTACGCGCCTACACACAAGGCTGTGTGATCGCCTTGAACGCAGCCCAGGTGTGCGAAATGCACCCCACCGAAAAGTGGATGTTCGAGGTTTCCTACCCCTTGTGGGACAAGGTGCAGCATACGCTGAAAAGCCTGCCTGTACGGCTGGAAAGCACCGAATTTACCACCGCGGTCGCTTTTGAGATCAGCGTAAAAGCCGAGGACAGCGAAACGGTACAGACTGAGCTGACGCGGATCACCGACGGGCGCATCGAAGGACTTTTGGAAGAAGAGAGCTACTCTCCCTGGATCGAAGAACCCCAGAACGATATGTAGGCGAGGTGACACCGGCATGAGCAACATTACTATCAGAGATATGCAGCAGCAGGAGGCTGCGGAGATCGCGGCACTGCATGAACAGATACAGACCATTCATGCAAACGGAAGACCGGATCTGTTTATTGCCGATTATGAGGATGCCATGGGACTCATGCTGTGGCACGCCGCGCAGGAAGACAAGCGTGTACTGGTTGCCGAGAGAGACAGCCAGCTGCTTGGTTATGCGGTGATCCAGTACGTAAACCGCGAAGCGACGCCCTATTCCCATGCCAGACGTTCAGTGCATGTGGAGGAGCTCTGTGTAGACGAAAACCACAGGCGCAGCGGTGCAGGACGCGCGCTGATGAGCTATATTACAGAAGATGCCAAAAAGCGTGCATACCCGCGTGTGGAGCTTGATGTATGGGACTTTAACGAATCCGCGCGCAACTTCTACCACGCCATTGGCATGTCGGAATACCGGCACTTTCTGGAGTACAGCCTGTCCCCCTACCGTTTTGAGCGAATCAGTCCTGACCATACCTCGGAGGTACTGAGCCTGTACGACAGTCTGCGCAATCTTCCCGGCTGCACCTGGGATGACGAATACCCCGATCGACAGATTATTGAAGAAGACATACGCTGCGGTTACCTGTTCGGCATGTACGACCAGGATGCATTGATCGCAGTAGGCGCCGCCCTGCCCGACGACGAACTTACCCACCTTTCCCAATGGCAGATTCCCTCCGAAAAGCCCTGTGTTCTCTCCCGCATCGGTGTCCGCACGGAAATGCAGGGCAAGGGGCTTGCCGCACAGCTGGTGGCATTCTTGGCAGACAAAATGCACGCAAGCGGATACGACACCGCCCGTATGCTGGTATCGCCCGGCAACGACAGGGCTCTTCGCGCATACCGCAACAGCGGTTTTACCCACTGCGGAAGCGTTGTGATGTACAACGAAGAATGGCTGTGTTTTGAGAAAAAGCTGAATTGATCCTGCATATACCCGACCCGCAAGGAGGTTATACTTATGCGCTGCGGTTGTCCCCATTGCGAAGCCTATATGATCCATTCCGAAACCGAAGGGCAAGCCTGCGTATGTCCCGAATGCGGCTACCGCTGCAATGCCTGTCTGGGGACCAATTCCATCATCACACGTGAGCAACTGGCTTCATTAAGAAATGTGGAATGGTTTACCCCTGTATTTGACCGTCCCCTGAATGATGAAGAGGCAGAGGACAACGAGCCCGGAAGCGGTTTTCTGGGCAATTGAACACAACAGATTCTGTAAAGACAAGAAATCGCCGTCCTGCCGTTTTTCCGGCAGGACGGCGATTTCTTCAGTTATTCATATGCCCGTCGTTGCTGGCGACCATGCCGCGTTCGGCATCCAGTTTGACGACTGCACCGCTCTTGAGGATATGCGTGGCGTTCTCCGCACCGATGATCACCGGCAGGTTCAGGCTCATACCGGCGATAGCGCCATGACCGTTGGGATCATTATCTTCAAGGATCAGACCGCTGGCCTTGCGTACCAGAGGCAGCATGGAATTATCGGTCTGCCTGATCACCAGAATATCGCCATCCTTAAAGGTTTTGAAGGCTTCGCTGGCAGAGTGGCAAACGCACAGGCTGCCGCAGCAGCTCTGTTCGGTTACACCGGTGCCGGTAACCAGAATATGTCCTACCACATGTACCTTCATCAGATTGGTGGTGCCGCTGACGCCAAGCGGTACGCCTGCAGTCATGACCACCAGTTCGCCATCGTGGAGCAGACCGGCATCTTCGCCCGCCTGTACAGCCAGTTCAAACAGATCGTCTGTGTTGCTGGCTTCCTCGATCACCAGAGGCGTAACGCCCCAACTGAGGCAAAGCTGGCGGCACACCGTTTCATCGGTGGTGCAGCAGATAATCGGGCAGCTGGGACGGTATTTAGAGATCATCCGGGCGGTACGACCGCCCTTGGTAACCGTCAGAATGGCCGCTGCGCCCAGATCTTGTGCAGAGGTTACGGTAGCATGAGAGATCGCATTGGTCACATCGGGGATCAGATCCGCTTCTCTCTCTTTGAAACGCTTCACATAGTTGATGTCCGCTTCCGCGCTCATTGCAATGCGTGCCATGGTCCGAACCGCTTCAACCGGATACAGACCGGCTGCGGTCTCGCCGGAAAGCATGATCGCGCTGGTACCGTCGTAGATAGCGTTGGCAACGTCTGTTGCTTCTGCGCGGGTGGGACGGGGGTTCTTCATCATGCTGTCCAGCATCTGGGTAGCGGTAATGACCTGCTTGCCGCTGGAATACGCCTTGTGGATCAATGCTTTCTGGATGGGAGGAACACGTTCCAGCGGAATCTCCACACCCAGATCGCCGCGGGCGACCATAATGCCGTCTGCCACACGGATGATGTCATCGATATTCTCCACACCCTGCATGTTTTCGATCTTGGCAATGATGTTTACATTGGTGCGCCCTGCAAGCGAGAACAGCTTGCGCACATCAAGGATATCATCGGCGGTACGGGTGAAGGAGGCGGCGATAAAGTCCACGCCGTGCTCCACGCCAAAAAGGATATCGGCGCGATCCTCCGGACTGATAAAGGGCATGCTCAACGCCACGTCTGGCACGTTTACGCTCTTGCGGTTGGAGATAACACCGTCGTTTTCCACGATGCAGGTAATCTCGGTAGCCGTCACGTTGCGCACCGTCATGCCCACGAGACCGTCATCCATCAGAATGGTATTGCCGATCTTGATATCGCGGGGTAATTCGGGGTAAGTAATGGAAGCCCGCTCGTTGTTGCCAACAATGCTTTTGGTAACCAGCGTGAAGGTCTGCCCCTTTTTCAGTTCCACCTTGCCGTTTTCAAAAGTCTCCAGACGGATCTCCGGACCCTTGGTATCCAGCATGATGGCAATGGGCTTATTCAGCTCCTGACTCATACGGCGGATGCGCTGAATATTCTGCAGGTGATATTCATGGCTGCCGTGAGAGAAATTGAGACGGGCCACGTTCATACCGGAGAGGATCAACTCCCGCAGCACCTCGTCTTTTTCGGTGGAAGGACCAAGGGTACAGACGATCTTGGTTTTCCGGAGGGTCATGGTGGGTCACTCCTTCGTTTGATGTATCAAGCATTTCGCAGGTTGTGCCGTTGATCGAAATTCGAATTTTCTTCCAGATGCAGAAGGCTTTCCTTAAGAGCAATGCCGCCCGCATAACCGGTCAGCCTTTCCCCTGCCCCGATCAGACGATGGCATGGGATCAGGATCGGCAACGGGTTCCGGTGGGCTGCCATTCCAACAGCACGTGCTGCTCCTGGACGACCGATCTGCTTTGCAAGTTGACCGTAGGTTTGTGTCTGACCATACGGGATCTGCGCAAGCGCATTCCAGCAAAGCAGTTGAAACGCCGTGCCCTGCGGATTCAGCGGCAGCGTAAAACGCTGAAGTTTTCCTTCAAGGTATGCACGAACCTGCCTTTCCGCTTCCGCCAGCAGGCTGCTGCCTACCGATGGATCGTCTGCTGCCCGTCCGAACAGCAGATTGGTGATGGCTTCATCGTTCTCGACCAATGTAAACCATCCAAGCGGTGTTTGAATGCAACGCTTTATGGCAGGCACTGCCTTACGCCTCCGAAGCGGCTCTGGCTTTTCTGACCGCATGCTGCAATACCATAACCGTTGCGGCTGCCAAAGCGCACAGCAGGATCATCACTGCGTAATAAAAGCCGTTGGAGGCATCCAGTACCGCAAGCCGCCCATCCAAAGCGAACTCCAGAAATGCGATCCCTGCAACCAACAAGACTGCCATTGCACGGGCAAGCCAGCACAGCGTACCGGTACGACCGGAAAGACGGCGATAGCGCACCGAAAATGTAACCAACGCTGCGATGGGCAGAACAGCAGCCACCACCTGACCGATCCGCAGGAAAATGACCAGCATATGACCATCGTCCCGCAGACTTTCCATTACCACCATTACCGAGCCGTACAGGGCAAGCGAAACAAGCGCAGCTTCGCCAACGCGGAAACCCGTTTGATGCTGCCAACGCAGGTACAGGGGCAGCATGACCAGTGCAATCGCCAACGATGCCACTGCCTGGTACAGATAGACCAGCATACGGTATTCTACATTCACGCCCATCCGTTCACATAGAAACAGCCACGGAAACGCAGTGGTAACAGCATTTTCTTCGACGATCTCACCGATGCCCAGACCGGTATCCTGCTGTCCGAGATACAAGGCGCAGAACAGGATCCCCATGGGAACAAAAAGAACATCTGCCAATTCACCGGTCTCCTTGCCGGTAAGCGCAGCGGCAACAGGCAGCGCAAGCAGCATGCCGCAAAGCAGACCGGCAACGGAATGCCCGCCATCAAAGAAACGGAGCATCAGCCAGGGGTTCTCATAGGCTTCCGTAAAATCCGAAAGATTCACGAGGCAGTAGAACAAACGCGACATCACCAGTCCGAAGGCCATTGCGACGATCGTCAGCACGCTGACGGAAGACGGATCGATCGACCGTCTTTTACCGAGCATCAGCATGACTGCATACAGGGCAAGAACGCCAACAGCCGCAAAAAGACCCAGACGGTAGCCCGTCAGACCAAAGAGTTCGAAAGAAGTTTCCACGGATCACTCACCATCCACAGCTGTTGCAAAATAGACGATATCCTGCACATCGCGTTCGTCAGCAGCCTTTTCATTGAAGATCTTGCCATTGAAGACCATGGTTGCGCTGTTGCCGCCATCCAGATTATAAGCCTGCTTGCAGCCCAATTGATGCATAATATCGGCAAACTCCGCAAGGGTAACACCGGCAGTGGTTTCTTCACGTCCGTTCACCACCACCAGTACATAGGTGAGGGTATCCAGCTGACCGATACCGGCTCTGGGCTCCTTAACGACGGCGTGATCCCAGGTATCCTTGCGCATTTCCTGCTTCTGTCCGTCCACCACCAGCGCAGGACCGAAAGCAAAGCCGTTGATCATTTCGTGTTCGGCAGTAAACTCTTTGTACGCCGCCTTCTGCTCGCTCTGCCCGTTGGGGATGATATGGAAGTCGCCAAGCTCGTCGATCCAGAGAAGATCCATGGTCTTGCTGGGCTTGCTGCGCCCGGTATCGCCCATACGGGAGATGTAGCCGGTGGCGACCTTCCCGTAATAATCACCGTTCATGGCAATGACAGCATTGTAATTGGCGGCAATGGCAGAGGTGGTATTGGTGCGTTCCGAGCTCATCTTGTTGCCGGCGATGGCAGTGCGCAGCTGTGAGGGCGTGGCGACCTTTACATAGGCAATGTATACATCGCTGTCGTACATACGCTGCTTGTCCATTTCTACAATGAGGCTCTCATCCCGGTAGCCGTTTTCGGTATAGTTACCGGCAACAGGGGTTTTACCGGGCATCGTGCGGTCGATAGGCAGCGGATCAATCCCGGAAGAAGGCAGGATATCGCTGAAGACCGCACTGGCCAGTACTGCTTCGGGCTTGATCTTGGCACCGTATTCCTCGTCGCCCATCAGCCATTCGTCATAAAGGCTCTCGGCTTCTTCGGTTACTGCGCCGGAGGGAATCAGGAATACAAGAGAAAGCGCCATCATCAAAACAAGAACAAACAGGAGAGGAAAGGTGCTTTTACGCATCGTGATCAGTCATTCCTTTCGAATTCGAAAAATGAAAATAGGCGTTTACACCATCTAAGTATACTATACCCCATTCGCATAAGCAAGCAAATGAATTGTAAAGCTTATTGTTGTAATGCCATCCAATGAGATGTATAATAAAGCCACAGAAAACCTGTTACGGAGGAATGAATATGCGTGAAATGAGCCTGCTTTTCCCCAACGGCCTTTCCAAAGCCCTTACCCTTAGCTACGACGACGGTGTGGAGCAGGATATCCGTCTGGTCGGGATCATGAACAAATATGGTCTGAAGGGCACCTTCAACCTCAGCGGCGGTCTTTTTGCGCCGGAAGGAACGGTTTACCCCCCAGGGCAGATCCACCGCAGAATGAGCAAGAGCGCAGCATACGATCTTTATGCAAATTGCGGACAGGAGATCGCCCTGCATGCCTATACCCACCCCGATCTGACGCTCCTTTCTTCCGGCACGGCTGCCTATCAGATCGTTAAGGACAGGGAAGCGCTGGAGGATATGTTCGGACGCATCGTTCGCGGTATGGCTTACCCTTACGGCACCAACAGCGCACAAACCGCCGATCTGCTTCGTCATTGCGGTGTTTCCTACTGCCGCACCGTTGAAGCCACTTGCCGTTTCGATCTTCCCGGCGACTGGCTGCGTCTGCCCAGCACCTGCCACCACGACCATCCCAGACTGATGGAGCTCGCCAACGATTTTCTTGCCGAGCCGAATTTCCACTGGTCCCGCCCCAAGCTGTTCTACCTGTGGGGGCACAGCTACGAATTCGAAGCCAACAACAACTGGCACGTGATCGAAGACTTCGCTGCGCTCGTGAGCGCCAAGGACGATATCTGGTATGCCACCAACATCGAAATCTGCGATTATGTAAACGCCTGGAAGGCTCTCGTAACCAGCGCAGACGGCAGACGTGTATACAACCCCGGCAGTCAGACGCTCTGGCTGTGGGCAGACGGCAAAACCTACAAGGTGGAAAGCGGCGCGACCATCCTGCTGGATTAACGGTTTGTTTACACTCTGAAGGGCGTTCTTCCTTGTGCTTTCGCCTTTTTTCTGTTATGCTTTAGGAAGGGCGCTGCAACGCCCGAGGAGGATATATGCGACTACAAAAGTATCTGGCTTCCTGCGGTGTCGCCTCAAGGCGCGCATCCGAAAAAATGATCGCCGAAGGCCGTGTAAGCGTAGACGGCACAGTGATTACCGAAATGGGAACCAAAGTGGAGGACGGACAGATCGTTTGTGTGGATGGTAAGCCCGTCACCCCCGAAGCACAGAAATATTATGTGATGTACCACAAACCCGCCGGTGAAGTTACCACCGTGCAGGATCCGGAAGGACGCGCCACCGTTCTGGACCGGTTCCGGGATTTTCCCGCCAGACTGTATCCTGTGGGACGCCTCGACTATGACAGCGAAGGTCTTCTGCTGCTGACCAACGATGGCGACCTGACCGAGCATATGCTCCACCCGTCCAGAGAAGTGGACAAAGTATATCTGGCACGAGTCAGCAACGTTGTTACCCCCGATGAAGCAAAACGCCTGGAGAGGGGTGTAATGGTGGACGGGCGGCTCACATCCCGCGCCAAGGCAAAGATCCTCAGCACACAGAACCTATATACCGATATGCTTATTACCATTCACGAAGGACGAAACCGTCAGGTACGAAAAATGGTGGAGCAGATCGGTCACCAGGTGGTAATGCTTCGCCGCATCCGTTTCGGGCCTCTGAAGCTGGGCGATCTGCCCCGTGGCATGTGGCGCCCCCTGACAGACGAGGAACTGGCGCTGCTTAAAGACCTTTTCTGACCGACCATACATATATCACCAAACAACAGGAGGAAGATGACCATGGCAAAAAACGGCGGTTTTCTCGAATCTATCCTGAGCAGCCTTTTCGGCGGCGGTTCGTCCGGCAGCAGTTCGTCCGATGATCTTTCCGAGGTTCTCGGCGATCTGGTAGAAAACCTTGGCGGAGATGGCAACGACAGTCCTCTGGACGGTCTGATGGATACGCTGGGCGACACCGTGTCAGACCTGACCGGCATTGGTGCAGTAAACACCGAAGCCTCCGAAACCGCAAGGATCAAGACCATCGAAAAATCCTCCACCTCTGCCAAGAAGGTGCGCAAGCCCGCCAAGGGTCGCAAACCCGGCTCCAGCATCAAGGAAAAGGCCGAAGATGCCAAGGAGAGCGCAAAGGAAAAGACCTCCGGATCATCCGTAAAGGAGAAGGCTGCATCCGCTAAAGAATGCGCCAGAGAAAAGGCGGCCGGCAAGCCTTCTGTTTTCGGCAGAACTTCTGCCTCCGGCAAGGCTGCAAGAACTTCTGCCTCGTCTGTGAAGGCCAAGGCAATGGCAGCCCGTGCCCGTGCCAAGGAGAATGCTTCCGGAAAGAGCGGCAAATAATATGACTGCACTTGAAAACTGGCAGGAGCAGCGCCCCGAGTTGATCCGTGAACTGAAAAACCAGCAGGAGATCGGCGATATCATTTATTCGGTAAGACATGCGATCCTGCAAACCGAACAGAATACGCTTGCCGTACAAACGGATGATATTCTTCGCCAACAGCTTGGCATTCTCTTTGGTTTGCTCAAAGGCAGCATGAGCCTGCTGAACATTCCTGCTGCCGCAACCACATGGGCACCCATCGCACACAAGAAGAAACTGCGTCCCGGCTTTCCTTTCTTGATGGCAGCCGCATGCATTCTGACCGCTGCCGGCATTTGGATGTATGCCAAAGGCGATCTGCTTGGATGGCTTCTCCCCCTTTCTACGCTGGTTCTTGGTTTGATCGGTCTGCTGCTGAACAGCCGGGCCCGCCAAAAGGAAGAAGCCGGGCAGGCTGCCAATCTCCGCACCACCTATTCGATTGATACAGAGCAACTGCTTGGCGCAATTGAAGCCCAAATCGTAATGATCGACCGGTGTGCTGCCGATTTTGCCTACCTGAATCAATCGATCCGCCAACCCACCGGGAGCCGAGGCTGGCAGAATCTTGAAGCCGTATCTGAGCTGCTGGAAACCATCTATGCTTACGACGACGATCTGCGCACACAGGCTGACGATGCCATCCGGCAGCTTCTGATCGAGATGGGGCTGGAGGCAGTTGATTTCGAACCCGCAAACGAAAATCTGTTTACGCAACTCCCCTCCAAAAGCATGACGCGGACTCTCTGCCCCGCTCTGTTATCTACAGAGGATCACCACCTGCTCAAAAGGGGCACAGCCGTAGTGTGCACCAAAGCTGCTTAAAGGAGTACTCCATGCGATATATTGGTTTTGATATCGGCGACGGCGAAAGCGCTGTCGCCGCTTTTGAACAAGGCTCCGGTATCGAGCCCATCATACTCCCCGTAGCCGGAAACCACAGCATCCTTAGTGCAGTCGGCAAGATCGGCGGCGAAGTCGTCATCGGCGAAAGGGCCTATACCGACGAGCTGGCAGATGGTTTGAGCGTACGCTTCAAGAGCCGCTTTACATACGATACAGCTGTAAACGCCGATATCATCAACTTTGTCGCCGGTGTGGTCAAAGAACTGGAACAAAGCAATCTGCTGCGGGAGGACGATCAATTTGTGGTCGGCTGTCCTGCTGGTTGGAATACAGCAACCCGTCTGCGCTACGCAGAGCTGATGCAGAAAGCCGGCATCCGGAATCCCCAGATCATTTCGGAATCCCGTGCGGCCTTTCTCTATGCCAAATATGCCAAGACCGTTGCTCTTGATATTGATATCCTCAACGAAAGCGCACTCGTGATCGATATCGGTTCCTCAACGCTGGATTTTGCCTATATTGTGGACGGGCGCGAAACCGGTGTTGGTACCTTTGGCGAAGTAGATCTGGGCGGCGGCATTCTGGATGCAGAGCTTCTTCGGCGCGCTACCGAACAAAGCCGCGACCGGACATCACTGGAGAGAGTGTTTGCCGAGAGCAAGAGCTGGTACAGCTACTGCGAACTGGAAGCACGGCGCATCAAAGAAAACTACTACAGCCGTCTTTCCAAGGATGCAACCGCAAACGTAAAGAAACAGATCCGCGTCTGCTATGACGGCGTACAGAAATTGATGCTTCACCTCAACGAGGCAGAAGCAAATCTGATCACCCAGAAGCCTCTTGTTTCGTTGGGTGGACGCAGTTTCGTTCAGGCCATACGGGACGCTTTGAAGAACGCAGCCCATTTGACTGCCGAACGACCGCCCAGGCTTCTGCTCCTGACAGGCGGCGCTTCCCGCATGCCCTTCTTCCGGGAAACCTGCAAGGAGATCTTCCCAAACGCCATTACAGTATGCTGTCCAGAGCCTGAGTTTTCCATCGCAAAAGGTTTGGCATACGCCGGCTGGATCGATGAGAACCTTCGCGCATTCCGCAAAGCCATCAACGAAGAGATCACCGATGCACGGATCAATGTGGTGGTACGGCAGTCTCTGCCCGACCTTATGCCAAGCGTTATCGATGCGCTCGTGGATCTGCTGATGGACGAGACCATCCTGCCGGTGTACCGTAATTGGCAGCGTGGGCATCTGCTTACGCTGAACGATATGAACCGCAGCATGCAGAAGCGGATGAGCGATGTGCTTACCTCTCCCATAACAGAAAAGGCGCTGGAACCGTCTATCCGGCACTGGCTGACCATTCTCACCCCTACCCTGCAGAACATGATCGATCCCATCTGCGACCGTTACGAGGTTCCCAGAAGAGAAATGCAGCTGAATCTGACCCCCGGCGGTAACAATCAGGTTGCATTTTCTGCACGCGATATGCTCAACTTCAATTTCATCGGCACCATTCTCGGATTGATCGTCAGTGTCATCGTCGGGCTATTGTGTGGCGGCGGCGGTCTGGCTTTGATTGCTTCCGGTCCCCTTGGGTTTATTGCCGGCGTTGTCATTGGCGCAATCATCAGCCTGTTCGGCTGGAACGCCCTTTCCGAAAAGCTGATGGATGCCAATCTGCCGCAGCTCCTGCGTCGTATGAACAGCGAAAAGCGTCTCAACAGCGATACCACGAAACAAAAGCTGCGGGACGCGATCACGAAGGAGCTGTACGGCGAGAACAGCACGTTTGTCAAGGAGCTGATCAAAGGATTCTCGGCTTCCTTCCGCAAATATCTGCAAGAGATCGCACAGGCAGCAGAGATTCCGATCGAATAACCATCCCCGTTTTGGGAAAACTGACCGCATTACATCCCGAAAGGAGAAAGCAGCAAAATGAAGCGTGTTTTGTATCTGCTGGTCGCGCTGTCGTTGCTCTGCGCTTGTGCACCCGCATCTGCCGAGCGGTATACCGCCTCCTTTTTCGATGTATTCGATACTGCATCCCAGATTGTTATTTACACGGATGATCAGCAGGAGGCCAACCGTATCGCGCAAACGGTTCACGATGAGCTGCTGTACTACCACCAATTGTTTGACCAGTACAATGATACGCCCGGTGTAAACGGCGTATACACCCTAAACCTGCAGGCCGCAAAAAAGCCTGTCACTGTGGACGAACCCCTGTTCCGGCTGCTCTGGCTCGGCAAAGAAATGCATACCAAAACCGGCGGGAAAGTAAATATCACCATGGGCAGCGTACTGTCTCTGTGGCACGATGCCCGTGAGCAGGGGCTGCACGATCCGCAAAGCGCGTCCCTTCCCGATATCGCTGCCCTGAAAGAAGCCGCCCGTCACATCGATCCCTCTGATCTGATTCTCGATCCGGAAAATCAAACAGTTTTCTTTGCCGACCCCGAATTAAGGCTGGATCTTGGTGCGGTCGCCAAAGGGTATGCCGTGGAACAGGTGGCAGATCTGCTGGAGGCAGAAGGACACACCGGTATTGTACTATCCATTGGGGGAAATGTCAGAACCATCGGCTGCCGTCCGGACGGCACGATTTTCTCCATTGGTATTCAAAACCCGGATCTGAACTCCGACATCCAGCACATTGCAGTCGCTGCGCTCAAGGATGCCTCCCTGGTGACCAGCGGTAGTTATCAACGTTACTACACAGTCGATGGCAAACAATACAACCACATCATTGATCCGGAAACCCTGATGCCAGCCGAACACACCTGGTCGGTGTCCGTTATCACCCAGGACAGCGGTCTGGCAGATGCGCTCTCGACCGCGCTTTTTACCATGACTCCGGACGCAGGTATGGCATTTCTGGAGAATTACCCAGGCACAGAGGCACTGTGGGTTCTGCACGACGGTTCCCTCCTCTGCAGCGAAGGTTTGGAAGCTTTCCTTGTCAAGTAGCACAAATGGAAAAAACGATGGTCAAGAAGCGGTAAGCTTCCCGACCATCGTTTTTCAGTATGATGCACTATATTTATTAGAGTCCCGTCATTTCCTGCCTGACGCTTTCTTCGCAGGAACGCATTGCCAGAATGGTCTTTTCAAACAGCTCAGGCAATTCCCAGCCCAGCATCTGAGCTCCCTGAGCAATCACCTCACGGGAACAACCGGCAGCGAATTTCTTGTCTTTGAATTTCTTCTTGATGCTGGAAACCTCCATATCCATCACGCTCTTGCTGGGGCGCATCAGCGCGGCCGCCCCGATCAGTCCCGTCAGTTCGTCTACAGCAAAAAGTACCTTTTCCATCTGATGGACAGGTTCCACATCACTGCAAAGACCATAGCCATGAGAACAGATGGCATGGATCATGTCCTCCCCCACGCCCGCTTCCCGAAGCAACTCGGGCGCTTTACGGCAATGCTCCTCAGGCCAGTTTTCGAAATCGATATCATGCAGCAGACCGACGGTTGCCCAGAAATCGGCTTCGTCGCCATAGCCCAGTTCGTTTGCATACCAGCGCATGGCTCCCTCTACGGTAAAGGCGTGTTGGATGTGGAAGGCCTCCCGGTTATACTTGCGCAGCAGGTCAACTGCCTGCTGTCTTGTCAGATTGGTTTGCATATTCCTGTTCCTCCTTATGTGCTTTCCCACATGATAACATCAGGATCGGCATTAGGCAAGCAAAGAAAAAAATCAGCCCATTGCGTTGCTGCAATGGGCTGAAAGTGTTTCACATCACGGCTGCTTGCCGATGTAAGCCAAAATGCCGCCGTCCACATACAGGATGTGACCATTGACAAAGTTGGAAGCATCGGAGGCCAGGAACACAGCGGGACCTACCAGATCCTCGGGGTTGCCCCAACGGGCAGCGGGGGTCTTGGCGATAATGAAGCTGTCAAAAGGATGACGGCTGCCATCAGCCTGGAGTTCGCGAAGAGGAGCGGTCTGGGGAGTGGCGATGTAGCCGGGGCCAATGCCGTTGCACTGGATGTTCTGCTCGCCGTATTCGGAGCAGATATTGCGGGTGAGCATCTTCAGACCGCCCTTGGCAGCGGCGTATGCGCTGACAGTCTCGCGGCCCAGCTCGGACATCATGGAGCAGATGTTGATGATCTTGCCATGGCCCTTCTTGATCATGGACGGAATGCAGGCCTTGGACATGATGAAGGGAGCGTTCAGGTCAACATCGATCACCTTGCGGAAATCTTCTGCACTCATCTCGCACATGGGAATACGCTTGATGATACCGGCGTTGTTAACCAGAATATCAACGATGCCAACTTCCTTCTCAATGGTGGCGATCAGGTTCTGCACAGCGGGTTCGTCGGTCACGTCGCAGACATAGCCATGAGCCTTGATGCCCTTTTCTTCATAAGCAGCCAGACCCTTGTTTACCAATTCCTGATTGATATCGTTGAAAACGATGGTAGCGCCGGCCTGTGCCAGACCTTCTGCAATGGCAAAGCCGATACCGTAGCTTGCGCCGGTTACGAGGGCGATCTTGCCCTCAAGAGAAAACATATTCATCGGTCATTCCTCCGGAAAAAGGATTTTGGATGTAACTCAACGCTGCACACGGCCGCTGCCGCTGCCCTTCATCAGGCTTTCAACCTCAGCAACGCTTACACGGTTGTAATCGCCGGGGATAGTGTGCTTGAGGCAGCTGGCTGCAACAGCATATTCCAGAGCGGTCTGCTCATCTTCATAGGTGTTGAGACCGTAGATGAGGCCTGCGCCGAAGCTGTCGCCGCCGCCCACGCGGTCAACGATATCGGTAATGCGATATTTGCGGGAGAGGAAGAAATCGGTGCCGTTGAAGAGGCATGCGCTCCAGTCGTTGTGGTTGGCGCTCTTGGATTCACGCAGGGTGATGGCAACGCGCTTGATGTTGGGATAGGTATCCATAGCCAGCTTGGCGATAGCCTTGTACTGCTCGATGTTCAGTTCGCCGTCTTCCACAGCGCCGGCACTCTCGGCCTTGAGCAGCAGGGACTTCTGGAAGTCTTCTTCGTTGGCGATAACGGTATCCACATACTTGACCAGCTCGGTCATCACCTGATCGGCGGTCTTACCGTACTTCCACAGATTCTTGCGGTAGTTGAGGTCGCAGCTCACATGCAGACCCATGGCCTTGGCAGCCTTAACAGCCTCCAGGCTCAGCTCGGCGGCGCCTTCGCTGATGGCGGGGGTAATGCCGGTGAGATGGAACCAGGTAGCACCTTCGAAAGCCTTCTGCCAGTCGATATCGCCGGGCTTGGCTTCGCAGATAGCAGAACCGGCACGGTCGTAGATAACCTTGCTGGGACGCTGCACAGCGCCGGTCTCCAGATAGTAGATGCCCATACGGCCATCCTTGCGCACGATGTTGCTTACATCCACGCCGAAACCGCGCAGCTCGCGCAGGCAGGCGGAACCGATGTCATTGCTGGGCAGAACAGTAACGAAAGCGGTTTCCATGCCGTAGTTCGCCAGAGAAACGCTTACATTGGCCTCGCCGCCGCCGAAGGTGGCTTCAAGGGTGGGAGACTGGAAGAAGCGCTCGTAAGCAGGGCTCTTGAGACGAAGCATGATCTCACCGAAGGTAACAACTTTCTTGCTCATGGTGGAATTTCTCCTTTGCGTAATATAGTGAAGGTGATTGGATGAGCGGGATTATTTCTGCAGCAGATGGAAGGCGAAGCCGGCGATATCTTCCTTGAGGTAGATGGCGCGGAGCTTTCCGTCTTTCACGATGGCGCTGTCATCGTCGAAGACGAAGCCGCGGCGTTCCAGATGCCAGCGGGCGCGCTTGATGTTGTTGCAGGCGATGGCAATGTGACCGTTCTTGCCGCGGAAAGGAACCTTCATTACTTCGAATGCCTTGTCTACAAACACGGCATTCTGGTGATCGTCCAGAGGCCAGCCCAGCAGCTTGGCGATCATGGCAGCATCCTTGGCGGCAGTCTCGGGGTCGCCGCTGTTGATGCCAATATGGCGCAGCTCCAGACCCAGCATGGTGTTCACGGCGGTGCGGGTCAGGCTTTCGATGCGCGCCCAGTCCTTAGCGGCAACGGCATCAGCGGGAACCATCCAGCTGCCGCCGCAGGCTACGATCTTGGGGAAGGACAGATAGTCGTTCAGATTCTTTTCGGTAACACCACCGGTGGGCAGGAAGGTGACAGCACCGTAGGGAGCAGCCATGGCCTTGATCAGAGGCAGACCACCCAGCGCTTCGGCAGGGAAGAACTTGACCGTCTTGAGACCCTCTTCCAGAGCCACTTCCACATCGCTGGGATTGGCGCAGCCGGGAACGATGGCAACGCCCTTTTCACGGCAGTAGCGTACGATATCGCGGTTCAGGCCGGGAGAAACAATGTAGGTAGCGCCGGCTGCAACAGCACGGTCCACCTGATCACGGGTCAGCACGGTGCCTGCACCCAGAATGACTTCGGGCAGTTCATCGTGTACCCTGCGGATGGCTTCTTCGGCTGCGTCGGAGCGGAAGGTGATCTCCGCAACGGGCAGACCGCCGTCACAAAGAGCTTTACAAAGAGGTACTGCATCTGCAGCATCCTCAACCTTGATTACAGGAACGATACCGGCAAGAGAGAGTTTTTCGATCATGTCCATGGTTTCTTCCGTCCTTTCGTGTAGGTGCGTGGTTTTGTTGGTTCTATGACAGCTGCATATTACAGCGTAACACCGGTTTTAAAGATCGCCATATCATGGTAACCGCTCTTTTCGCTCAGTACAAGTTCGCCGCCTGCAATGGCAAGCACCTTGTCCATCAGTGCCTGAGAGAGCTGGGGCAGCTCCTGCCCCGAAAGAAGCGTGCCGGTGTTGAAATCGATCCAGTTGCGTTTCTTTTCGGCAAGAGGTGTATTGGAGGAGATCTTCACCGTGGGCACAGGTGAAGCAAAGGGGGTGCCGCGTCCGGTGGAAAACAGTACGATTTGTGCGCCTGCGGCGGCAAGGGCAGTGGCTGCCACCAGATCGTTGCCGGGGGCAGACAGCAGGTTAAGACCTTTTACCTTGGCGCGTTCGCCATAGGCAAGCACATCCTTTACGGGGGCAAAACCGCTCTTCTGTGTGCAGCCCAGCGCCTTGTCCTCCAGCGTGCTGATGCCGCCTGCCTTGTTGCCGGGGGAAGGATTCTCATAAATGGTCTGGTGGTTTTCTTCGAAATACCGTTTGAAATCATTGATGAGAGAAACGGTTTTTTCGAAGGTCTCCTCCGTTTCGCAGCGATCCATCAGGATGGTTTCCGCGCCGAACATCTCCGGCACTTCCGTCAGGATGGTGCTGCCGCCCTGAGCGATCAGCAGATCGGAGAAACCGCCGATAACGGGGTTTGCCGTAATACCGCTGAAACCATCGGAGCCGCCGCACTTAAGCCCTACCACCAAAGAAGATGCCGGGCAGGGAGTACGCACATCGCTGCGCATTTCCTCGGCAATGGCGGTAAGGATTTCCATACCGGTCTCGATCTCATCCTCTACCTGTTGGCATACCAGAAAACGGATGCGTCGTTCATCTATATTCGCCATCCGCTTGCGGATTTCCTCCACACCGCTGTTTTCACAGCCGAGACCGAGAACCAGCACGCCGCCTGCGTTGGGGTGCTGTGCCAGATCTGCCAGTACATCGCGTGTGTGCTCCTGATCATCGCCCATCTGAGAACATCCATAGGGATGGGTAAAGGCATGCACCGCCTCTACGCCACCGCCTACAAGGCTCTGTGCCTGGCGTTCCAACGCTTTGGCAATACCGGATACGCAACCAACCGTGGGCAGGATCCACAACTCGTTGCGAACGCCTACGCTGCCGTTCTTTCGCCGATACCCCGGGAAGGAACGTACTTCGGCAGGCTCCAGACGCTGTCCCTTGGGATGCCATTCGTAGCTGAGTTCTCCGGAAAGCAGGGTATGCAGGTTATGCACATGCACATGCTCGCCCTGCCGGATATCACACTTGGCTTCACCGATAGGATAACCGTACTTGATGATGGTTTCACCGGCGGCAATGGGCCGGAGTGCCATTTTGTGCCCCGCGGGCACGGCGGTGGAAACCGTGCAGGCTTCGCCTTCCACTTCTACTGTTTCCCCCGCCTCCAGCGTGCGAAGGGCTACAGCCACATTGTCCGCAGGGGTGATCTTCAGCATCGCTCGCATGGGTCAGCCTCCAAAACGTTCGTTCATCACAGTGTTCATGCCACGGGCAAGGATGGCTTCGTAGCTTTCGGCTACGCTGTCCAGCAGTCCGGGCAATTCGGTAAGATCGCGCCCGAAGAATGCTTCGTTGGAAAGGAATGCCCTGGCTATATCGTAAGCGGACGCATTGTTGTGTGCTGCGAAGAATTCCAGCACAGCCGCATCGTCCTGCAGGGTGTAGCTTTCGTCGCCGCGCTTGCACACCAGCTTGCCCTCGACGATCTCGCCTCCGTGGTACAGCGACATCAGCGAAGCAAGAGAGAAGGTAAGGCGGGCAGGCAGCTCACCGGTCTTCTCGGCATATCCCAGAAGGCTGGGCATACAGCGTGCACGCCATTTGCTGACGCTGTTAAGGCAGATAGAAAGCAGCGCATGCTTAATGTAAGGGTTCTCAAAACGACCGGTAACAGCCTGTGCGAAGGCCATCAGATCTTCCCTGGGAAGCGTAAGGGTGGGGATCACTTCGTCGTAAAGCGTTTTCTGCATAAAGTTTTTGATCATGGGATCATGCATGGCATCCAGCACATAATCGTAGCCGCACTGGAACGCCATGGGAACAAACGAAGTATGCGCACCGTTCAGAATACGCACCTTACGCTGCTTATAGGGTTTCTGGTTATCGGTATAGATAACGGGCAGACCGCAGGCAGGAAGGGGCAGTTCGTCGGAAAGGTCGTGGGGAGACTCGATGACCCATAGGGCAAAAGGCTCGCCGGTAACCAGCAGACGGTCTTCATAGCCAAGCTTTTCCCAGATGGACTCCACTTCGTCCCGGGGGTAACCGGTAACGATACGGTCTACCAGCGTAGAGGTAAACACGCAGGCTTCATCCAGCCATTTTTCAAAGCGTTCTCCAAGATTCCAGAGCTTTGCCAGCGCCTTTACACAACGTTTCAGCTCGATGCCGTTATCGTCGATCAGCTCTACGGGAAGGATCACAAGACCCTTGTCGTTTGCGTAACCGAAGGCTTCGGCACGTTCGAAGAGCAGCTTACACAGCTTGCCGGGATAGGTATTGGGCGGGCAGAGTTCGAAGCGATCGCTTTCATCAAGCACGATACCGGCCTCGGTAGTATTGCTGACGACAAAACGCAGGGTTTCTTCTTTAGCATAAGCAGCGTACTTTTCGTACTCACTGTAAGCATCCACCGCATCGGTTACCGAGGTGATGAGTCGGGTCTGTTCGGCAGGCACACCGTCCACCAAGCCGCGCAACAGTACGGTATAGCGGCAATCCTGTTCATGGAAGCTGTCCAGCGAACCGAAAGGAATGGGCTTCACCAGCACTACCCCGCCGCCGAAATCGGTCTTTTCGTTAGCGATATCGATCATGTAATCCACAAAAGCGCGCAGAAAGTTTCCTTCGCCAAACTGCAGTACTTTCACCGGCAGCTTACGGGCATCCTGTTCATTGGCGTTCAGACGATCCATGTTTCATCCCTCCGGCTGTTGATATATTGAAAACGCTTTTCGGTAACGATGTAAACAATTACATCAAATCATCTGTATTCTATACCCAATCTTTCAATACGTCAATCCGTTTGGCGGAATTGAAACGTTTTTGCACGTAATTGTCCATCTTATTGATATGTTAAAAAATTGCCGAAAAAGGATTGCAAATATAGAATGAAAGATGTATAATCCAAATTGACAAATGGCATAGTAAGCATTTACATTCCGAAAGGGAGATACACCGATGAACATCTACGATATATCTGAAAAAGCCGGCGTTTCCATTGCAACAGTCTCCCGTGTGCTGAACAACAGCCCTCACGTAAGCGCCAAAACCCGTGAACGCGTGCTGGCCGTTATCAATGATTGCGAGTATGTCCCCAATGCATTCGCCCGAGGTCTTGGTCTGAATACCATGAAAACCATCGGTCTGCTCTGCCCTGATGCATCGGATGCATACCTTTCCCATGCGTTGGCGATTCTGGAAAAATCTTTTCGAAAATATCATTACGACTGTCTGCTTTGCTGTACCGAACGCACTTTGGAAGCGCGGCAGCAGGGGATCGAAATGCTCACCAGCCGCCACGTGGACGGCATCGTGCTGATGGGCTCCACTTTTGTGGAAACCCGCGAAAAAGATAATGCCTATATCCGCAATGCTGCCAAACAGGTACCTATCGTACTGCTGAACGCTTCTTATTCCTGCGACAATGTGTACTGCGTTATGTGCGACGAGCAGCGTGCCACCATGGAAGCAACCCAGTATCTGTTGGACACCGGGCGCAAGAATATCCTGTATCTCTACCACAGTAAGAACTACAACGGTCAGAAAAAGCTGGCGGGCTACCGCGCCGCGCTGGAGAGCCGCGGCATTGCCGTAAACGAACAGCTGATCCGTTTCTTCGCCGACGAGAAGAACGACATCCCCACCGTTCGGGACAAGCTGCTTGCACTCAGAGAAAGCGGTCTGGTATTCGATGCCGTGCAGACTTCCGAAGATATGCTGGCAATCGGAGCGGTCAAGTACGCAAAAGCCGCAAAGCTGTCTGTACCCCGTGCACTCAGCGTTGTCGGCTATAACAACTCCAGCTTCTGCCTGTGCAGCGAACCCGAGATCACCAGTGTGGACAACAAGCTGCAGGCAGTAAGCGAACAGTGCGTCGCCACCATGATGGGTGTGCTGGAAGGGCGCGAAATGCCTCAGAAGATCGTGTTCACCGGTGAACTGGTCAAGCGTGACAGCACCCTGTAAACAAGCTGAAACATGCATCATGAAAGGAGAAACAAACCATGCGTGCTTTTATGGATAAGGATTTCCTCTTGAACACCCCCACAGCTGTAAAACTCTTCCACGAGTTTTCCGCCGACTGCCCCATCATCGATTACCATTGCCACATCAGTCCCCGGGAGATCTATGAAGATCTGCACTACGAAAGTATTACGCAGGTATGGCTGGGTGGCGACCACTACAAGTGGCGTCTGATGCGCTGCGCCGGCGTTGAGGAAAAGTATATTACCGGCGATGCCAGTGCACACGATAAGTTTATCAAGTGGGCAGAGGTTTTGGGCAAAGCCATCGGCAATCCCCTTTACCACTGGAGCCATCTGGAGCTGCGCCGTTTCTTCGGCTATGAAGGCATCCTCAATAAAGATACAGCCGAAGAAGTCTGGAATCTCTGCAACGCCAAGCTGCAGCAGCCCGATTTCGGCGTGCGCGGTCTGATCGCCCGCAGCAATGTGGAAACCATCTGCACCACCGACGATCCCATCGATTCTCTGGAATGGCACGAGAAGCTGGCTGCCGACCCCACCATCAAAACGGCAGTGTTGCCCGCATGGCGTCCCGACAAGGCCATGAATCTTGAAAAGCCCGATTACACCGACTATCTGGCCAAGCTTGCCGCTGCCAGCGGTGTTGCCATCAACACTTTTGAGGATCTGAAGAAGGCTCTTGCAGTTCGTATGGACTACTTTGCCGCCCGCAACTGCGTACTCAGCGATCATGGTCTCAACTTTGTTGCCTATTCCCCCGCTTCCGACGCAGAAGTGGAAGTCATCTTCCAAAAGCGTCTTGCCGGCAGCGAGGTTACTACCGAAGAACAGAATATCTTCAAAACTGCCTGCATGCTGTATGTGGCCCGCCAGTACCGCAAGCTGGGCTGGATCATGCAGCTGCATTATGGCTGCCGCCGCGACAACAACCCCGTTATGTACGACCGTTTGGGCCCGGATACCGGCTTTGATACCATCGACAACTACGCCCCCGCCGGTCAGACCGCTGCTTTCCTTGGTGCGCTGGAAGCCACCGGCGACCTGCCCAAGACCATTCTCTACAGCCTGAACCCCAACGACAATCAGGCCATCGATACCATCTGCGGCTGCTTCCAGTCTTCCGAAGCCGTCAGTAAGATCCAGCACGGTTCTGCCTGGTGGTTCAACGATCACTTTACCGGCATGACCGATCAGCTGACCAGCCTTGCCAGCCTCGGTTATCTTGCAGGTTTCGTGGGCATGCTCACCGACAGCCGCAGCTTCCTCAGCTACCCCCGCCATGAGTATTTCCGCCGCATCCTGTGCCGCTTGCTGGGCCAGTGGGTGGAAGAAGGCATGTTCCCCGACGATATGGAGACTCTGAAGGAGATCGTGCGCGGCGTAAGCTACGAAAACGCCAAGAAATACTTTGCTTTTGCTGCCAAGTAAGCAAGAGCATTACCCGTATGAAGCACGGCTTGCGATAACGGATCGCAGGCCGTGCTTCCTTTCGTAGTAATATTTCCGGTAAAACTGATGCATTCTTTATCCAAATATGCTATAATGAAGAACGTGCGGTTTTTATAGCCGCAGTACATTTTAAGGGAGGTTTTTCTCTTGGACCCTATAGGCAGTCAATTGTTGGTACAGATTCTTCTGATCGCGATCAACGCATTTTTTGCCTCTACCGAAACAGCGCTTGTATCTGTTAACGATAACAAGGTACGCCGCCAGGCCGAAGAAGGCGACGCAAAAGCCAAGGTCATGCTCAAGCTGATCGAATCGCCTTCCAATTTTCTCTCTACCATCCAGGTTTGCATTACCCTGAGCGGTTTCCTCGCCAGTGCTTTTGCAGCCGACGGTTTTGCCACCATGCTCGCCGACGCACTGATGAAGCTGGGCGTTCCTCAGGCATATCGCGGTCTGCTTGATACCGTCTGTCTGATTGTTATCACCCTGATCCTGAGCTTCTTCATGATCGTATTGGGCGAGCTTGCACCCAAGCGCATTGCCATGCAGAACCCCGACAAGGTCGCCCGCATGAGCTGCGGAGTTATCAACTTTGTCAGCAAGCTGTTTAAGCCGATCGTATGGCTGCTTACCGTAAGCACCAACGGCATTCTTCGTCTGTGCCGCATCAACCCCAACGAAACCAGCGAAGAAGTGACCGAAGAAGAGATCCGTATGCTGGTGGATATCGGCAGCGAAAAGGGCGCTATCGAAGAAGAAGAGCGCAACATGATCGAGAACATCTTCGAATTCAACAACATGACTGCAGCCGATGTGATGGTGCACCGAATTGATGTTGTATCCCTCCATGTTGGCGACAGCAACGAAGAGATCCTCAGCACCATCCGGCAAACCGGTCTGAGCCGTTTCCCCGTATACGATGCAGATATCGACGATATCGTAGGCGTTCTTAACACCCGCGATTTTCTGCTCAACGCCGCAGGTGACGATCAAAAGCCCCTGCGCGAGCTGCTGCGCAGTGCGTACCTCGTACCCGAAACCGTTGCTGCAGACACGCTTTTCAGCAATATGCAGAAACAAAAGATCCATCTTGCGGTTGTGGTGGATGAATACGGCGGCATGAGCGGTATCGTGACCATGGAAGACCTGCTTGAAGAAATCGTCGGCAACATTTACGACGAGTTTGATCCCAGCGAAGATAACGACATCGAGAAACTTGGCGACAACCTTTGGAAGGTCAGCGGCACTGTTGATCTGGAAACCCTGAGCGAAGCTCTCGACATGACCCTGCCCCTCGATGAGGAATTCGATACCCTTGGCGGTCTGGTGTTCTCCACCTTCTCCTTTATACCCGAAGACGGCAGCACCCCCGAGGTGGAAGTTGCCGGTCTGAAGGTAAAGGTAGAAGAGATCTGCGATCATCGTATCGAAAGAGCGCTTGTCAGCAAACTGGCTCCCGTTGAGGAACCTGCGGAAGCGACTTCCGCCAACGCTGAGGACAGCACGACCGTACACGACTGATTCCTATCCATTGAACACATCAAAATCCCCGGCAGAGATTCTGCCGGGGATTTGTTGTTGAATTGTGCTACCGCCCCGATCTGTCCGATCAGAACACCGAGGTGATGGTGGCAAGAGTAGCGTTGGTACACAGCAGGCGCAGTACGATCAGCAGTACCAGATGCATGGGATAGAGCGCGTAACCAAGCCATTTGGGCATTTTGAAGCCTGTGTGCATGGGGATGACGATCAACGGCAGGGACATCCATACCATGCCCTGCAAGCGGAAAAATGCTTGCAGCGGGTGTTTGATCCCTTGCCAGGTAAGAAAAGAGAGTTTGATGCCGAAAATGGATTGCACCGAAGAGCTGCTGGTGCCCCAAAACAGTGCAAATGCCAGAAAAGCCGCAATCAGCCCGCTGCGATTTTCTCTGGCCAGATACAGCACCAGAATGAAGGTAAGCCCCTTCCAGCCGTAATCCACTTGAATGAAACCCAGCAGAACATAACAAAAGATCGGCGCCCAGATCTGGCTGAGAAAGAACTTTTGCCGAATGCCGTAAATGGCCAGCAGCCCAATGGTCAGCGTAAAAAGAATGTTCAACTCCTGCCAGCTGTGCTGCAGACCCATCATATACAATGGCTGGGAAACCACCGCCATCAGGAACATGCGCAGAATATAGCGGGGATAATTCCTTGTTTTTTCGCTTCCCACAACAAGGCACCAGGCATACAGCGGAAAAGCCATACGACCGATGATGCGAAGCTCCGGCACACCGGTAAGCACCTTTGCACCGATGTGATCGATCAACATAAATACAAGCGCCAGCAATTTCAGAAAAGAAGTATCTGTGTTACCGGCAATGATACCCTCCCGAGATCTGATCCGTTCGGTCTGCATGAACGATCTTCCTCCCCCATTCAGATGCGCTGTATTATACCATTTCGCTATTCCGGTGTCAAAGCACACTGCACACTCAAAAAAGGAAGGGACTGCTATGCCCTTCCTTTTTTGATTCATTTGGAAACGATCCGCTGCTGAAAGCTGATGCCCCACACATAATAACTGACAATCAGTTCCCGCGCATTCGAACGTACAGAATGTGTCAGCACCGTTGCGCTTACCTCGCCGCTTGTTTTGGCTGCCAGGGAATAATCCTGCATATTGCCCAACTGTACCACGTCATCGGGTTGCGGCACCACCTGCACCTCGATCATCTCAATGGGTACAAGGCACCCGTTGTTAACGGAAACCTGATAGGTAACATACGCATATTCCGACGAATCGAGCCATGCAGCGGGTACATTGTAAACCGTACCCACAAAGGTCTGTTCATCAATGCTGTCCTTCAATGCATTGAAGGAAGGAACCGTCGAAGCGATAATACTCTGGTGACCTGTAACCTCAACCTTTACTTCTGCTGACAGAAACAAATAGCCAAGGAGCAGCGCCATGACTACCAGCATGGCTACAAAAATGATCATGATCGTCTTCAACGCTTTCATTGTTGTTCTCCTTCTGCGATTACGGGTTGAGGTGACAGGATGTTGCGGAGCTCATCGATCATCTCCGTATCCTTGAGCCTGAATTTGAATTCCACTCGGCGGGATGCATCCATATTGATGGTGCCGTCCGGATTGTATACGGGATTGGAATAACTGCGGCCTTTGGCAGTCAGGATACTGCGAAGAAGGGTCAGCTTTTCACCGGAAAGACCGGGCATTTCCAGACAATAGGTGGCAACGCTGAGAGCTCGTTCCTGAGACAGCTCCAGGTTGCGCAGATAGGTACCCTGTGTATCGGTGTGTCCTTCGATAATAATCTCACCAAGAAAATCGGCGTATTCGGGCTGCAGCAAAACACCCAGATAAACCGGGATAAAGCGGTTAAGAAGCTGCTTGCCGCTGTCCTTGATGCCGTTTTTGCCCACATCGAAGAAAACCGTGGATTCCAGAACGATGTCGCCGGTATTCTTATCGACGGTCGCACTCAGATTGGCATTTTTGAGCGCGTTGTTCAGCTCGTGAATAATCTGGGTCTTCACGCCTACCAGATCGTCAAGGCGTTGCTGGTGGTTGGCAAGCGCAAGCTGCTGCTGCTCCAGCAGCAGGGTTGCATCGTCCAAGGCGGTCTGCTTGGTCGTGAGGGCAAGATTGGCTGCTGCCAGCTCGCTTTCACGCTCTGCCAGCAATGCCTGGGTGGCGATGATGATGATCTGCTGCTGTTGCAAGGTGTCGCTTTGGGTATCAAGCGTTGCCTGCTGGTCTCCCAGGAGGATGAGCATATCATCCAGTTCGTCCTGCTTCAGATCCAGTTCTTCCTGCTTATCCGCAAGAATAATCGCCTGCTCATCCAGCGTGCCCTGCTGTATGATCAGCAGCGATTCTTTGTCGGCGAGTTCCAATGTTTTGGTTTCCAGCATGGCGAAATACTGATACACATTGTAACAAAGCACAAGTACAAACAGCATCAGCAGGGAGGCCATCATATCCGAATAGCTGATCCATGCGGCGCCGTTATCGCCTCTGATCTTTGAACGCCTGTCTTTTCTTCTGGCCATAATCTATCACTCCTCGGCCGATGCAGTGCCTTCCAGATCGCTTGTAACGCGGTCTACCGCTTTCTGCATGCGCACCAGAGAATCGTTCAGAGAGACGAGTTTATCTGCAAGCTGCTGCGCCGCGCTTTCTGCTCCGCTCAGGCGCAGATCCTGCTGGGTAAGCTGCTGATCGAGCTTCTGGCAAATATCCTGCAGGTTCTTTGCGATATCGTTCGTAACCATCTGCATGATCCGGGCATTATCGCTCATGGATTGGGTAGCGCTCAATGTTGACTGCAGATTCTTCTGGGTCTGCACCTGCCCCTGGTTGACCGCATTCATCGTATCGGAAACAGCGGCCATCTGCCCCCCGAAGGAGGCATTCATCTGGTGGAAAAACTGATTGACCACACTGCGCATTGCTTCAGATTGTTCGATGGTGGCGCCGCGCATGAAAGCATCCATGGTACGACTAAGCGGCGCAAGGGTATGCCCAAGGGCAACTTCCATTGCCGCTGACACCTGAGAGCCGATGGATTGCGCCATACGATTCATACGTTCTTCTTCGTCCTGCTTGCTGCACAGAAGCTGCACATCCGCATCCAGCGGTCTGGGCATTGCAAGCTCGTAAAAAGCTTCCTCAAAGCTGTTAAGAGCGCGCACGGCATGCCCGGACGCGATCCGGTTGCCCATATTGAACAAAAGGGAACAGGCGATACCTGCAACCGATGTAGCAAATGCAAAGCGCATACCGCCCAACAGTGTGGGAATGCTGTTGAGCGTTCCGTCTGCACTGGCAAAATCAACGCTGGTAAGACCCTCCATCAAACCAAGGAAGGTACCCAGAATACCCAGAGAGGTGAGCAGACTGGGGATCAGCTCTGCAAGCTGGGCGTGCCCGGGCTGTTCGATGACCGTTTCTTCGTTGATGTAGTCGCGGGTATCGCATGCCATGCCGCGAATATCCAGCTGTCCCGCATTAAGCAGAAACTGCTGCCAATGAGAACGAAGCGCGCGACCCAAAAAACGGGGCTCACGCCATGCAGGACGCTCCCCCGCCGCCGTCGTCTTTTCCAGCTTAACAACTGCACGGTTCAGCAAAGAAGCGTTGCGCAGCATCGGATAAATACATTTGCATATACCAATAATGGTAACAATGGCGATCGCGCAATAAACCAGCCACTCAGACAGACCTGCCGTCAGCTTGCTGATCAATTCTTTGGTTGGCATACTGTCACCTCCGCAAAAATCGATATGGATACCTATATATCTTAACATTTGTTTCACATTTTGTAAATACAAATGGAATAACTCGTTACAATAAGCTATCACTTTTACAGCGCGCCTTCAGCATAAAAACGCGGAGAGCATTCTCCGCGTTTTTTGTACAGATCCATTATTCAGCCGTACGGGTCTGATTCTCCTTATCAATCAGGACGGTGGTTTGGGGAAGCGGTGCGCCGCCTGCCAGGCTGTCGTCACGAACGATCTGAATGGAATAGCCGCCGCCGATGGTATTGGCTTTGGCAACAGCCGAAAGCAGATTGGTCAGGTTGCGGACAGTCACATCCCAGGCATCGGCCTTGTACTGCTCGTTGGCCTCGGTTTCTTCGACCAGTTGTTTTTCTACTTCAAGTTTCATGGAAGTGTAACGGTTGGAGTCAAGAATAAACAGCGCGCCGGTACGTTCCACTTCACTGTCCAGAATGGACAGCTTATGGTTGGTCATTTTGGGTCCGGGCACACGCACTTTGATGATGCTGCCGTCTGTTTCAACTTTAGCGTTACTCAGTTCTACACTGAAATCGAAAGAAAAGGTATAGGGCAGCTCCACTTCCTGAATAGCCCCGACAAACAGGGCGTTGCGCTGATGGGTCTTGCTCCCGGTGATTTCGCCGCTGTAGACGAGCAGCTCGTTCTTCTCCTTCAGGGTTTCGCTGAAGTATTCGCTGAGCCATTTGGCGCGGGTGGGATTAGGCGAAAAGAGCATTGCTGCCGCCACGACCGCTACCAGCAACACAACAACGAAAAGAAGCCGAAAGATCTTTTTCATCGTTTCTTCATCCTCCAAAACAGGTCAGACGATATTGATATGCTCCCCAAGGAACTCCAGCAGGAGCAAGATCGCCTGCACAAGCACAAAGATATTGACCAGCGCACCCACGATCATCAGATAGCCGCGCATAAACCGTCTGAACAAATGGCGTTTGGGCTTTGGCTTGGGCTGATGATTGTGGTGCAGCTCTCCGGCTGCATGATGGGCTTCGGGCTGTGCTACCGGCTGCGCATAAGCAGGCTGCACTGCGCCCGGCTGCGGCATGGGCTGTACGGAAGGCTGCACCGCAGACTGTGCGATCTGCTCTACGCCGTTCTGCATTGCCGCGTGAGCGTTCGCAGCGGCGGGCTGTACATAGACAGGCTGCATAACATTCGGTGCTTTCGGTGTAGGATTCGGCATACAAGTCCCTCCAAATCAGAAGAGTAGCATTCTGCTCCTTTTACATTATACAACAAATAGCGCGTTTTGCAAATATCTGCACGTTACTCTACAGCATGGCGGGGTTTACGTGCCGCAGAGTCTCGCCTTTGAAGAGTTCGCCCATTACGGTAACGTTCTGGATACCGGAGGTAAGCGGCTCCTCTGCGCTGCGGATCAACATTTCCGCAGCGCGCTGCCCCATCAAAGATGTGTTCTGCTTAACGGTCGTAAGCATGGGGCGCATCAGCTGAGAGAGCAGATGTCCGTCGTAACCGGCAATGGAGATATCCTCGCCGATGCGCAGACCGCTGTCCCGGATGGCATCCAGACCGCCGATGGCGGCAAGGTCGTCGGTCACAAAGATACAGGTAGGCGGCTGGGGCAGCTTGAGCAGCTTCTGCACCACCGCATAACACTTATGAGAATCCTGATAATCAGATTCCTCCATGTATTCGTTGCGCACCGGGATCCCGTTGGCGAGCATGGCACGGTGGAAGCCGGTAAGCCGGCTTTTGGTAACCGCGCTCTTGCGGCCATGCACATAAGCGATACGCTTGTGCCCCAGCTGCGCCGCCCGGTATACCAGCAACTCCATACCCGCCACATTGTCGCTGAGAACACAGGAACGGTTGTCGAAGCTGTGGTCGATGGTAACCGCGGGCAGATCGCTCTGCATCAGCTGAACGATCTCGGGCGAATAGAAGTCGATACAGGCAACGCACACGCCGTCTACATTGCGGTAATGGCAATGCTCCAGAAAGGTCATGCTGCGCTGGTTGATGTTGTGGTTGATAAAGGTGATATCGTATCCCTTCTGCTCTGCCGTACGCTTGAAGCTGTCCAGCACAGCAGAAAAGAAGGGATGCATCAGACCGCTGCCGAACTCATCGGCAAACAGCACTCCCAGATTGTAAGAATGATTGGTCTTGAGCGCTCTGGCCAGGGCGTTGGGATGGTAGCCGATCGCCTTGGCGGTTTCCAGAACCTTCTTTCGGGTTTCTTCGCTGATGTCGGTATAGTTATTCAGTGCTTTGCTGACGGTCGATATGGAAAGACCGCATTTCTCGGATACATCACGGATCGTGACAGCCATGGTTCTGCCTCATTTCTGCATCGCCGGGGATGCGGCATGATATATCTCTATTATACATAAAATGATGCCGGACAGAATAGCTATCCGGCACAATTTTCGTATTTTTTTCGTTTTCTGCGGTTCGATTTTCGGAAATTATTCGTCAGTCAGGTAACTTTCCATCACATATCCTTCCGCACTGTCGGTTTTTACGTGAACCCAGCCCTCCTCCGGGCAGCGTTCCAGTACAAGCAACCGCTGGTTTTTATACAAACGCATCAGAATCTCGCCGCCCAGATCGGGGCGGGAACGCAGATTCAGGGAACTGTCATCGTCGATCTCCGTAACCGACGCATACCATTGCCCTTCCCCCGCCGGCTGACTGACGGGCATTAATGTGGGTCTGGGGGTAACGGTCGGCGCAGGGCCGGCAGTCGCAGACAATACTTCCGGTGCGGCAGCCGCTGTTTGCTCGCCCATATGGAAGCGTTTCAGTTCCATACCGGGGTAATAGAACGACAGGATCTCATCGAAACGCTTTTCGTACTGGGCGGCCATTGTTTCTGCGCCCCTCTGGCTCATTCCCACGCCATGCCCGTATCGGCGCGCCTCAACGGTATAGGATTTCTCATCTTCCACCACCGACCAGATCTCGTTGTCGAAATTACCGCTGATGTTCATTCCGAAAGCAGCCTCCGCCGCAGGGAAGATGGGTGCGGTAAGCACATAAGTTTCCTCTATGCGTTCAAACTCGCCGTATACGGGTTTGGGGGTGGGCGTGGGAGCCGCCGGGGTGGGCATGGGTGACTCGGTCAGAACGGCTACAGGGGTTGCTTGCGCCGCCGGAGTGCTGCTTACGGTGGGTGCAGGTGTCGCTTCCGTTCTGGTACGCCCGCTGATCTGAACAGAAAGCTGCAACTGCTTCATCAAAAGCGAACCCTCCGCCGCAGGCTCCGCAACTGCCAAATCCGAAACCGTATGCACCAGAATACTTTCCGGCGCAGGATCGTATCCAAGAGATTTCAGCGGCGTGGCCAACAACTGTGCCAGCAGCTTGCGCAGGGCATAAGGCGCGTTTTCCCCATCTTCATAGTTCTTGTTGATTTTCAAACTGCGTACGGTACTGGCGGGATTCTCCACATCATAAGGATCCTGCACAGATGCATAATAGCTGAAATCCTCATCCGTTGCCCAGACGGTCTGCACAAGCTCTGTCTGGCCGCCGTTGCTGGCAGAATAATAGCATTGTGCCAGCCGATCTCGGTAGAAACCGCACACTCCTCGGGTTTCGGCGATGGCCTGCTCGGCGTTGGCATAACCGGGCGTATAACCGCGGAATACCTGATCGTTGGTGGTATCGACCACATCATATTCTCTGGAAGGATTCGCCTTGCGCAGTACATAGGTACGTGCGGCGATGGTCTGCGCCTTCAAGGCTTCCAGAGGGAAGGAATCACTCATCTCGTATGGAACGACCCCCAGCAGATAATCCTCTGTGTGGATGCTCAACACAGGAAACAGCTTGCCGTCCCTGACCGAAAGCGTAAGGTCGCCAAGATAAAGCGGTTCAAAACCCGTACGCCGAAACCCGGTTTTGGTATCGGGTTCTTCGCCTGCATAGCGATGCATTTCCACCCGGCTGCCCATTCTGAGGGAAAGCCCCTGCATATACAGATAGATCGAATCGTTGCGCAGAATGAAGGTCAACTTGCTGCCGCTTTCCAGATACAGCTCGGCGTCCTCGCTCCCGAAACGCAAACCATAAGGAGCTGTGGTGGTCACATCCAGCCGGTCGGTAAGGTTCAGACGGCTCAGCTGAACACGCACAACGGGATCGACCGTCAATTTCGCCATGGGGATCCCATCCTCGGCAGCTGAATGACCGATCACCCCAACACCAATACACAGCATCAGACTCAGAAAAAACGACAGCATCTGTCTGAAACACTTCCGCATGTTCTATCTCCTCTCTGTTCCCGATGGTATGAAGGATAAACTGCCTTTATGAAACCTATCACTGCACAGGCATCATACCATGTCGAAAAAGAAAGCACAAGTGCGGATCGTTGCCAGTATTGCCACCGATTATGTACCAAGCGGTATTCCGGCTTCTGTATGCCTTCATCAGCTGTTACAGGTACGTACAGAACCGCCGCACTCTGCTGCATTCTTTCGTATCTTTCTGCACAGGATCTGCTCCGCCTCACGATCCCGTATGCAGAGAACGGTTCCCCTTACGAGATATGCTTTCGGGTCGCCGAATACCGAAGCATACAGACAACAGACCGTGCTGCCCACGGTAAGACCCAGATCGTGCAGTCGGGAACGAACGCCCGGTTTGCACCCCACCGACACCACCATAAGGGACTCTCCTGTTCTCGCCCGGCACAGGGGCAGGATCTCCGCCATTGCACAGTCCCTCCTTTTTCTGTACGTACCGGACACCACACAGTCCTGGTGCATACTATGCAGTCATCTTCCGTCTGTGCAGGAGGCTGCCTCTTGCACAAACGGAAGAGAGCGGGTATAATAACCATGCTTGCGGTAGTGCTGGAATTGGCATACAGACTTGACTTAAAATCAAGCGCCCTATGGGATTGCGGGTTCAAGTCCCGCCTGCCGCACCAAGCAGCAAAGAATCCGAACCGCTTATTCCTGATTGGAAAAGGGTTCGGATTCTTTGTTTTCTTCAGGGAAAACAACAATAGGCAGGATGCAAAACACCATCCTGTGGATTCCGGATATCGGAAGCCTCCTTTTGGGGTGATACTGATATAACTCTTTTTCTTTCCGAATTTGCCCATGGATATCAGGAATGATTATTCCTGCGTCCTTACTTCCACAAAAGCCATCCCTGTAAGCCCTGTTTTCTCACACAGTCTTTTCACCTTTTCCGAACAAAACCATGGGATGACCTGATCTCCCGTCAGCTTGAACAAGTCATATCCTCCAATTGCCGATGCTGACAGGCAGTATTTCCGTACGGAATAAAACGGCTCCCTGCGCCCAGGCACCTGAAACGTGGAATAGTCAGAGCCTGACAGGCATAATGCCTCCGCCGGAGCCAACACATTTACCACATAGTACCGATGCACGGAATCGTCATCTTCACAGACCACATCCACAGGCAACAGTTGCACTTCTGTATTCACAACCTCCAACACATGCTGACGGAATGCTTCGGATATCAGCAACCAACCCTTGTCATTAGCCAGCCAGTCGGTGAGCACATGCCCCTCCTGCAGGCGATAGGCGAAACAGAAGCCGACGGGCAGAGGCTCTTCCGGTTGTCCGCGGCAGTATTGGTTCATTTCCGACATGCTGGGGCTATGGCAGATCACATCCCCGATTCTTTCCATGTCGATTTCCATTTTGTAATAGCGCATAGGGTTCCCTCGCTTTCTGATAATATGGTAAAGGAATCAAATTACGATGTCAATGCAGGGGGAGCGTTACCCTGCCTTTGTTGTAACAAATCGTACAGACACCCAACATTTGGGTGGGCATTTTCCCCGCATAAAGGTATAATGAAGCTGTACATATTGATGATTCATCAACGAACAGAATTGCGAGGTGACCCGCTGTGCATAAAAACAAACGCTATGCTTTGCTGCTGACTTGTCTGATGCTCTTGGCAGCAGTTTTTCCTGCATCGGTACAGGAACCCCGGCCCTTGTATCCGGCGATTCAAGGCCATCTGTGGGGTTATATCGATACGGATAATCAGTGGATGGTGCCGCCTTATACTTCTTGGCAGCCGGATTATGCCTATGACAACGACTTTTTCTACGATCATGATTCCGATGACTGGCGGAATGCGCAGGGCAGACGCTACCCGCTGGATGAGATCATGGATCCTGCCAGGTGGGGTTTGACGGAACTGAACGGTCAGGAAGTTTACTGTTGTAACGGTCAACGCTTGGGTCAAAGTTGGCTGGTTCGATGCTATGCCAAGGGCAAGGGAATCAAACCGATGGCTTGGGTACATCTGGATAATGACCTGAACCGCCTGAACGATCTTGTTTATTTTGATGTGATCCTGTCTGAGGATAACCAAACCCTCATTGCATTAACGGAGAAGGGCACTGTCACCGGCAGCCTTGTTGACGATCGAGGGCGCATACTCAGGAAGGACTTGCCTTTTGGCGAACTGTCTGAGGATGGGCTGGTCATCACGAACCACAGAGGGAGAGACGTTCTGTACTACAATGCTCAGACCGGCGCGCCGCTGGACGAACAGCAAGCGGCTGCACTTCGTGCCGCCCATTGTCCGGAGGGTTTGTGGCCTTGCAAGATGGTGGAACAGCAGGATTCGGTAAAGACCGAAACCGAAATTACAGACTGGTCGTGGGATTATTCTGCCGGTAAAGAAGAAACATCCTATTTCGTCTATGTGGATGCCGATGGCAGCATTGCGGAGCATTTGGGTCGTTTTAAACGTGCCGATTCGTTCCGGCAGGGGCTTGCCACAGTGAAATCGGAGGACGGACAGCAGAAGATCATCGACACGATGGGAAATACCGTCCTTGCGAACGTGGGAGCAGTCAACAATCACCTGTACAGTTCACCGAAGTTGCAGGATGGCTGGGCACAGGTGACGCTGTTCGCCCCGAAGCGACAGGTGTCGGTTGGATGCAACTATCTGAACATGGAAGGACAACTGTTGTTCTCCGGGAAGGGTCTGTACCGGGCAGAACCCTTTTTCGAAAGACGCGCCCTTGTGCGCATCCTTCTGCCGGATTATACTCTTACCTGCGCCCACATTGACCCAACCGGCCAAATCGTCTGGGCAGAAGACGGTGCGGATATTGCAGCGTTACAAGCTTTGCTGGATCAGGGATTGTGCCCGTCTCCTGCGGATCTGTCGGCGGAAGAGGCTATGAATCTGCTGCTTGGCGAATGGGCTTCCACCGGCGGTGGGGAGCATTTGACAGAAGTACAGCACGAGGATGGTTCGTGGTCGGCATCGCTGACGGCGGATGGCACTTGGTATGTACGCGAAACCAAGCATGAAGACCCATACTATCGTGATTACCGCTTCGTATTTGTGGAAGTATTCACCGATGCGAACGGATACGAGCGCACTTCCGAAGCGGGTTTGACGATTTACCACCGGGACGCCTTCAGTATCAGTTGGGGCGAAGGCAGCAGCGGCTATGTCCGCTACCGCAGCCGCTATGATGAGCAATGATTCTGCATAGACAAACCTTGGGCTGCCACCTGCCGAACGATGGCTTGTGGGTTCGGAAAAAAACAGTATGCGCATCCAAATCGCGCTGTTTTTATTCAGGAGGAAGACATGAAACGATTATTCACGCTCTTGATAACACTGTTGCTTATTCTGCTGCCGTCTGTTACAGCCTGCGCAGAGCTGCTCTCGACAGACGATGAATATGAGGTATTCCGAAAAACCGCAGCACAGGATTATCCGGATTGGACTGTGACAGAAATCAGCTCTTATGCACGTGCAAACGAGCTCTGCTTTTGTGTAGAACTGCTGCGGATACATGAGTATACGCTGTACGGAAAAACATTGGAAGCCGCTTTCGGCAGTGGACAGGCACTAAAAGAAGCAATCAGCGGCAACACCATCGCCTGGAGCAGGGTTTACGACAGCGCACCGGTTCCCATGCTGCCCGGTACAGCCTCCAAAGCAGAAGAAATACTCTCGGCCATCGATTCGGCAGCTTCGGAACATTACCTGTCGTCCACAGGTTTCCTCAGTAAAAATGCAGAGCTGCTATCCGGCAGCGCGCAGTTCATTTGTGGTGAAAACGAAGAACTGCAGTCTCTGACCGTATGTGACAGACATCTGTTCGGAATCGTTGAAAACAGCGATGGGATGCGCAGTATACGCATCTCGGCATGGGACGGCGAAACATATTCTGACCCGATATCCTCCCCTGTGGCAAGCACAGCCCTGCGGATCAACAGCGTACACACCGGAGACGGTTGGCTGGAGATTTTTACAGATGAATATGAATGCATATTTCTCCCTACGGGCAGCAACTGGCAGCTTGCAGATTATGCAAGTCTTATGTGCGGATATGGCCGTTACGCTCTGGCAGAAAACGCTTTGATCGATCTTACCGTGAACGATTTCGAAAACAGGGACAACGATGCGTACCACTACGGTAAGCCCACCTTTCCCGTTATGCTCACGGAGATCAACTTTGATGCCATGCCCAATCTCGAGCAAGCCATTCAAAAAATGGATGCAGCAGGTTTTGCCTGTGTTGCCGTTGATAGCGCAAATATGTATACCGCTCCGGATGCAGAAGTATCGGCAAGCTGCTATGCCCGCCTGCCCGGGAAGGTGTTGTGGCAGCAGAAAGGCTGGACACAGCTGCAGATCGGTACAGACGCTTCCGGAACGGTCGGATGGTTCCATACCGGCGATCTGGCATTTGGAAGCGATATCGAGAATGTGGTCTGTGCTTTTCCTGCCTATGACTACACCGGCTTTATGGAGACCAACTGCGCCGATGTGATCGGGAAGCAGCTTGATTCTACTCCGGATCAATGCTGGCTGATCGGGAAAACACCGGACGGCAGCTGGCTGGCGCTGATTAACGAAGAAACCGTAACAGTCATTCCCTCGGATGCTATTGGCGAAACCTGGCCCACCGACCACGGCTGGGTGGATTGGGAATGAATTGAGTAACAGAATGGAGGTCATTTCATTGAACAAAACAAGCTGGAAAAGCATCCTTCGATTACTCGGTTGTATTGCCGCAGCCTTTGTGCTGATCTATCTGCTGGTCTTTATCGGCGGCTGGAGGCTGCTGGAATCCGGTGATATGGTCATGATCGAGATCGCTGTGGCGGTATTGGTCGGTATCATCCTTTGGCTGTTCTTTGAACAGGCAAGACAATATGATGAACGTCTCCGGCAATTGGAGGAGCGCATATCCGAATTGGAGCGGCGGGCGAACACCGGCGATTGACGCACAAGCAGAGAACCCAGTGGCTGTTTTTGTTGCAGACACTGGGTTTTTTCTATTTCCAAAACAAGTTTTGGGAGTCCGTATTTTCGGACTGCGCATCTGGTATACTGCTGTATCATACCAAGCAAAGCATTGTTCTTTGCGGAAAGGAAACCCTATGGCAAGTTACTGCGAAAGATGGCTGACCGTTGATGCAGACAGAAAGACACTGCTGCTACTGGACCGGATGCTGCGCCTTGAATGGCAGTGCATTGAAGTTGCAGATGATAACACAGATATTGTGTACGGCGATTATCAACTCAAAAACGATATCATATCGCCGGAGAGAATAATCGCCGGACTGGCCGCTCGCTTCCCCAAGGCTTCCCTCTCTCTGCAGCTGTTAACCGTCGATGGTTCCTGCTACGAAACGCTGTTTTTGAACGGAAAGGCTGCTGGCAGCTTTGCTTATACCGGTCTGTCCTTCACAGGCTGAACGCCCCCGCATACAGATACCCCACTTGCCTGTTGACGGCTTTTCATATACCATAGACAGGGTACCACCTGATGTGTTTACAGGAGAGAATACCATGACCTACGGCAAATCCAAATTACTGCTCCTCCATATGCTCAGGCTTTTTCAAACCGAAACGGACGAAAACGAAGGGCTGAGCATGGAACAGCTCAAAACCGCCCTTTCCCAAAAAGGCCTCACCCCGGATCGGAAGAGTATCTATGCCTGTATCGATGCTTTGGAAGCCTTTGGTCTGGAGATTTCCAGACCTATCGGCAAGCAGAAGGACTATCGCTTGTTGAAAGCACCGGATGAGCTGGAGCTTTCCGAGATCAAGCTGCTGTGCGATGCCGTACAGGCATCCCGCTTTCTTTCGCAGGCAAAAGCCAACCAGCTGACCCGCAAGCTGGAACGGCTGGTCAGCCGCAGGCAAGCTTCTTCGCTGCGCCGACAGGTGATCATCTCCGACCGTGTAAAGAGCATGAACAACCGTGTCTGCTATAATGTGGATGCGCTGCATACCGCGATTGCCAGCGACAGCCAGATCTCATTCCGCTATTTCGATTACAGTATGAGCAAGAAGCGTGTCTACCGCCACGGGGGCAAACGATATCAGGTAAGCCCCTTTGCTATGCTCTACAACAACGACAAGTACTATCTGCTGGCGGTTCCCTGCGACGAGGAGCAGATGCGCACCTATCGGGTGGATAAGCTGGAGGGCGTAGAGATCCTGAATCTCCCCCGGGAAGGACAGGAGATCTTTGCAACGGTGGATCTGGCGGCCTATACTCAGGTAACTTTCTCCATGTACGCGGGTGAAACAGTACCGGTAACCATGCAGTTCTCCAACGATCTATTGAACGTGGCAATGGATCGTTTCGGGCATCAGATCACCGTTTCCCGCCACGGCGAAGATCATTTCCGGTTTACGACAAAGGTAGCTGTCAGTCCCCGCTTTTACGGCTGGCTGTTCAGCTTCGGCAGGGATGCACAGATCATTGCCCCGGGCTGGGTCCGCGAAGGCATGCAGCAGCTGTTGCAGGAAACCCTGCAAAGCTATGCGTCCGGCAGCCTGACTGACACAGAAACATAAAACAAACGCTTGGGTTCCTTAATCAGAACTCAAGCGTTTTCTATTTGGTTTCAACGTCCCAAAGCTTCGTTTGCTCCTGTAAACAGGGAGAACAATTCGCTGTTTTTGGGTGCGCCCTCCGCCGTGAAAAGAGAACGGGCGTAGGCGTAGTCTCTCCCGTTTACCCGGAAAACGCAGCAATCGTCACAGGCAAGATCCAGCACAGCGTTGCTGCCGTCGGCAAAGGTCAGCGTAAGCAGAGCGATGCTGAACGGGCAGTTGGATACGGGTCCGCCTTTATCATCTGCATCTGCCAGAAGGTTCCCCATCCGGGCAAGTGCGGCCGGGTCGGTCACTTCTCCCTGATACAGGGTCTGCCCGCTTTGCGGATCGGTGCAGGTCAGCGATGCATGGGTGATATTTTGAAGTGTCGCCAGATTGAATTCTTCCGTGTCGCGCGCTTCCGGCCGTTCGATCCATGCAGATGCACCCCGAAGGCTGACTACATAATAAGCCATTGTAGAATGGATAATAGGCAGCGTCTCGCCGGGATTGATCAGCGCAACACGGGGCGCATAACGGCTGCCGTACGCATAGGCTGGGGTTTCTGCCTCGGTGACATACAGCGCAGGGTTAACGACCAGATACTCGGCCTTTACCCATCCATCCACATGCTCGGTGGCATATACATGATACCACTCACCCTGCTGCATGCTTACATACAGCTTTTGTCCATGGGAAAGCTGACGCAGAGCACGGGAGTAGATATCGGGCTTGGAACGCAGGGTAAGGCTGTCGCAAAGTACATAGGCATCATACGTATAGAGGCCTGTTTTGCTGTAGAAATTGGTATTGTATTCTTCGGGCTGTACAACCAGAGCATTTGCGGAGCCAAGCATCAGCAATGCTGCCAGAAGAATGGCAACGATCCGTTTCAACGGCTTCACCTCCCGATAGTATCCCTATCATAATTTGACACAAAAGACGTTTTTCCCTGCTGTATGCAACGAAAAACCAGATTGTTTTCCTATGTAAATGATGGTATACTATTATTTGTATTTCGAATTGCAGGAGGGTTGTTTATGTCCGGTCAAGCCAAAAACCACAAGAATGCAAAAACCACAGCGATCCGGATCGTATGTCTGGTCGTAGCCGCTCTGATGATTTTTTCCGTCGTTGCGGGTGTGCTCTGGAGCTGATCCCATCTTCCCCGGTTCACAAAATGTACCGGGGCATTTTTTCTGTTTATACACACACTGTATCGCCATCACCCACGACTACCGAAGAGGAGGAACCACATGCGCACCCTGTTTCCCTTTTTGAAACCGTTCCGCAAGGAATGTGTTGTCAGTCCGCTGTTCAAGCTGCTGGAAGCGCTGCTTGAGTTGTTTGTACCGCTGATCATGGCGGCAATCATCGACAGGGGCATCCTTGCCGTTGATACGGGCTATGTGCTGCGGATGGGTCTTTTGCTGGTGGGGCTTGGTCTTTTGGGCTTTGCCTGCTCTGTAACGGCACAGTTCTTTGCCGCAAAGGCAGCTGTTGGCTTTACCGCCAAGGTGAAGTCTGCGCTTTTTGCGCACATCCAGCAGCTTTCCCACACCGAACTGGATACCATCGGCACCCCCACCCTGATCAACCGCATGACCACCGATATGAATCAGGTGCAGACCGGCGTAAACATGACGCTGCGCCTGCTTCTGCGCTCCCCCTTCGTGGTGCTGGGTGCGACCGTTATGGCCTTTACGGTGGATGCAAAGACCGCGCTGATCTTCCTTGCCCTTCTGCCCCTGCTTACCCTCGTGGTAGCCGGCATCATGGCGCTTACCCTGCCCCGGCACAAACAGGTGCAGAGCCAATTGGACAAGGTGCTTCTGCGCACCCGTGAAAACCTGACCGGCGTACGTGTGGTACGCGCCTTTAACAAGCAGGCAGACGAGCAGGAAGCCTTCGAAGAGGAGAGCGGTATGCTTTTCCGGCTGCAGCAGGGTGTGGGCAGACTGTCCTCCCTGATGAATCCGCTTACCTATGTGCTGGTAAACGGTGCACTGATCGTGCTGCTCTGGAGTGGTGCGTGGCAGGTAGACGGCGGCATCCTGACTCAGGGTGCGGTGGTCGCGCTGGTCAACTACCTTTCCCAGATCCTTGTGGAGCTGATCAAGCTGGCCAATCTGATCATTACCATCACCAAAGCACTGGCCAGCGCAGGCCGTATCGAAACCGTACTGAAGCAGGAAAGCTCCATGAAGGATCCTGCAATGCCCATCACTGCCTCTGCCGATACCCCCGAATGCGTACGCTTTGAAAATGTTTGCGCCCGCTATCAGGGGGCGGGCGAAGAGAGCCTGACGAACATCAGCTTTACCGCCCTGCGGGGACAGACCATCGGCGTGATCGGCGGCACAGGCTCCGGCAAGAGCACGCTGATCAACCTGATCCCCCGGTTCTATGATGTATGCAGCGGCACAGTGCTGGTGGACGGCGTGGATGTGCGTAATCAGACCATCGAAAGCCTGCGGGCCAAGGTGGCTGTTGTACCCCAGAAAGCCATGCTGTTCAAAGGCACCATCCGGGACAACCTGCGCTGGGGCAAGCAGGATGCCACCGATGCCGAGCTCTGGCAGGCGTTGGAGACCGCTCAGGGCGCAGAAGTGGTGCGCGGCAAGCCCGGACAGCTTGACGAAATGATTGAGCAGGGCGGACGCAACCTTTCCGGCGGTCAGCGGCAGCGGCTTACCATCGCCCGTGCACTGGTGCGCAACCCTGAAATCCTGATCCTTGACGACAGCGCATCCGCACTGGACTATGCCACCGATGCAGCGCTGCGCAAGTCCATCCGTGAAATGGATACCCCGGCCACCGTGTTTATCGTGTCCCAGCGTGCAAGCTCCATCCGGTTTGCGGATCAGATCCTTGTGCTGGATGATGGCGAGCTGGCAGGCATCGGCACCCATGACCAGCTGCTGGCAAGCTGCCCTGTGTATCAGGAGATCTATTATTCCCAGTATCCGAAGGAGGCGGTCTGATGAACAAGCCCACCAACAAAACCCAGACCCTCAAAACGGTACTGGGCTATGTAAAGCGCAGCTGGGGTTATCTGGCACTTTCACTGCTGCTTTGTGTGCTGACAGTTGCAGCCACCCTGTACATCCCCATTCTGACGGGACAGATCATCGACCTGATCCCCGCTGCCTTTCAGGTAAACTTTACCGGCATTCTTCCCCTGCTGCTCCAAATGGGACTGATGATCGGCTTTACCGCGCTGGCCCAATGGCTGATGGGGCTGTGCAACAACCGCCTTACCTATGCGGCGGTGCGTGACATCCGCCGGGATGCCTTCACCCATCTGCAAAAACTGCCTCTTTCCTATCTGGATACCCATCCCACGGGCGATGTGGTCAGCCGGGTGATCACCGACGTGGATCAGTTTGCAGACGGTCTGCTGATGGGCTTTACCCAACTGTTCAGCGGCGTGCTGACCATTGTGGGTACGCTTGGCTTCATGTATTCCGTCAACTGGATGATCGCCACCGCCGTTGTGGTGATCACACCCCTTTCGCTGGTGGTGGCTTCCTTTATCGCCAAGCGTACCTATGATATGTTCTCGCTCCAGTCCAAGACCCGTGGCGAGCAGACTGCCCTGATCGACGAAATGCTCACCGGGCAGAAGGTGGTTCGCGCCTTTGGCATGGAAGACGAGGTGCAGGAACGGTTCGACGAGATCAATGGACGGCTGGAAAACGCCAGCCGCCGCGCCATCTTTTTCTCTTCCCTCACCAACCCCGCTACCCGGTTTGTCAACTCGCTGGTGTATGCCTGCGTGGGCGTTGCCGGTGCGCTGGTATGCATCCTTGGCGGCCCTGCCATGCTGACGGTGGGTCAGCTGTCGGCTTTCCTCAGCTATGCCAACCAGTACACCAAGCCCTTTAACGAGATCTCCGGCGTGGTGACCGAGCTGCAAGCAGCCCTTGCCTGTGCAGAGCGTGTTTTCGAGCTGATCCGCTGCCCAGCCGAGACCTCCGAACCCGAAGATGCCGTGGTACTGGAGGATCCCGAAGGCGCGGTTGCCATGCAGGATGTAAGCTTCTCTTATGTGCCGGAACGCAAGCTGATCCAGCATCTGAGCATCTCTGTAAAGCCCGGCGAACGGGTCGCCATCGTCGGCCCCACCGGCTGCGGCAAGACTACCCTCATCAACCTGCTGATGCGGTTTTATGATGTGAATGACGGCAAGATCACCCTCGACGGGCACAACATCGTGGATGTGACCCGCCACAGTCTGCGGGAGGGCTACGGCATGGTGCTGCAGGAAACCTGGCTCAAGAGCGGTACCATCCGTGAGAACATTACCATGGGCAAGCCCGATGCCACCGACGAAGAAGTGATCGCCGCCGCCAAGGCCACCCATGCCCACAGCTTTATCCGCCGCCTGCCCAAGGGATATGATACGGTGATCACCGAAGACGGCGGCAGCCTTTCCCAGGGTGAAAAGCAGCTGTTGTGCATTACCCGCGTCATGCTCTGCCTGCCCCCCATGCTGATCCTTGACGAAGCCACTTCCTCGATCGACACCCGTACAGAGCAGCACATCCAACGAGCCTTTGAAACGCTGATGACCGGGCGCACCAGCTTTATCGTTGCCCACCGGCTTTCCACCATCCAGAATGCCAATACCATTCTGGTGATGAAGGACGGCAACGTGATCGAGCAGGGCAACCACGAAGAGTTGCTCCGGCAGGGCGGCTTCTATGCCAACCTGTACAACAGTCAGTTTGCCCACTGAGCAAACCCCTCAAAAATTTGACCCAAGAGAAGGTTTGTGCTATAATCTTTTGTTGAAACAGGCATGATTGGCACAGACCAACCAGAAGATGCAGACAAAGAAAGGCTGATACCCATGTCCGGACATAGCAAATGGCATAACATTCAGGCCAAGAAGGGCAAGACCGACGCTGCCCGCGGCAAGATCTTCACCAAAATCGGTCGCGAGATCGCTATCGCTGTTCGCGAAGGCGGCAGCAACCCCGAAAGCAACTCCAAGCTGCGTGATATTATCGCCAAGGCAAAGAGCAACAACATGCCCAACGATAACATCAAGCGTTCCATTATGAAGGCCAGCGGCGAGCTGGGCAACGTGGACTACGAAGAGATCACCTACGAAGGCTATGCCCCCGGCGGCGTTGCCGTGATCGTGGAAACCATCACCGACAGCCGTAACCGTACCGCCAGCGACATTCGCCACTGCTTTGCCAAGAACGACGGTTCCATGGGCGTTACCGGCAGCGTGGGCTTCATGTTCGACAAGAAGGGCGTTCTGGTCATTGAGCGCACCGCCGACATGGACGAAGACGAAATGATGATGACCGTGCTGGATGCCGGCGCCGAGGACATGGATGTGCAGGACGACGTTTTCGAGGTTACCACCGCTCCCGCCGATTTCTCTGCCGTGCGTGAAGCGCTGGAAAATCAGGGCATCAGCTTCCTGAGCGCCGAGGTGCAGATGGTACCCCAGAACACCGTTGTTCCCCCGGATGAAGATACCCTCGCCAAGATCCTCAAGATGCTGGAAATGCTTGAGGAAAACGACGACGTACAGAATGTATGGCACAACGCCGAGCTGCCCGAAGAGGAAGAGGAGGACTGATCCTCTTTCCCCATGCTGCAGGACATACGAAACGCCCCGCCTTTGATGGCGGGGCGTTTTGCATTATCTCTCTTTCCAGTATTGCCGGATCGTTTCTATCGAAAGCTGTACTGACCGATCAACAAAGTCGGCATATTCCGTGCGTGTCATGGCGATATACGGGTACTTGGTTTCTCTTCCTTCAGGAATGTACCCCAATACGCCGATCTTACGGACGATGGCTCCCGGCGGCAGGAATTCCAGATAATCCGGGAAAGAGGTAAGTTCTCTGATCTCCGTCCAGAAGCCGCTGGCGGGATGGGTATCCAGATATTCCCGTTCTATGGCAGCGATCTCGCCAAGGCGATCGGCTTTGGGAATGAGCAGCTTGACCGAATCCCATGTCTCCGGCATGCCTTCGCTGCCAGTTGCCAGTTCGGGAACCGCTTTGATCCGCTGCCATGCAGCCTGCACATGCTGCGGTGTTCGAAGGGTGCGCTGAAACTCCGCATCGGTGACCAAATGGGTGTAATAGCCCCATAAAAATGAGGCCTCCTGCACAGTCTGCGGATCTCTGGGAAGCAGGTATTCCTCCACAAACCGCTGACAATCGGCGGCATTCTTTCGGTCTGCGCCCATCCAGTGGGTCATGGCACGGGGAGGGGTAAAACTGCTCCAGTCTTCATTTTCCACATTGCAATCCGGGGCAATATTGCCCACGCAGTATTCATGCCGGGCAAGCTGAGGCAGCGCCTCCAGCACCCGGTCTGCAACCATCATGTGTGTGACCCAGAAAGGCATCGGTCAACGCTCCTTCACATCAGACCGTAAAGTCGGGGAACACGCCGTTTTGGGCGCACAGGATCAGGTTTTTTGCCTCCTGCAGCACAAGCCCCCGACTCTTTTCGGTAAGCATCCAATTATGGCGGCGGGTATGGGTATCCTGCGCGGGGCTGGGGTACACCTGTATGTGCGCCGGGTACAGATAGCGGGCAATGGCAAGACTGCGGCGCATATGGAAGGCAGTGGTCACCAGCAGCAGGCTTTTGACACGATTCAGCCAGAAGGCGCGCTGCAACTCCGTCATAGAATACAAGATATTTTCAACGGTATTCAGCGAGGAACATTCGGTAAGGACAGCTTTTTCCGGTACGCCGAGAGAAACAGCCTTTTCTTTCATCTGTAAGGCTTCAGGAATGCCCTCCGCCGCACCGCCGCACATCATCAGGCTGCCGACGCGCCCGGCATGATAAAGCTCTGCCGCAACAGGTACACGGTACTTGACCGCCTTGCTGCTGCCAAGTACAACGGCGCAGTCTGCGCTTACGCCGGTATCCTCCAGTCCTTCGAACAGGAGCCGATCCAGCAATTCGTCGGTCAAATCATCTTCTTTGATCCGGGACACCAGCATACAGTCCCCTCTTTCGTACCCTTCAAAGGGTTAATCCATTACGGCATAGCCCTGTTCCAAAAACTCCGACAGCACCTGACGGGCGTATTCGAAGTCCACCTGACGGGTCATCATACCGGCATAGGTAATGTCCTCCATGGCTTCGGTGGGAGGCATCTGCAAACCCTCGGGAGTAACGCCCCGCAGCTCAAAGGCATAATTGAGCGCCTGCATCATATCCTGCAGGCTCATGTTGGTCTGCACGATGCTGCCCCGCACAGAGGTAAGCAGATCCATCGCCGTACCCAGATCCACATCGGCATACTTCTGGGCAAGGGTGGAAAGCACCGTGCGCATACGGCGCATACGCCCGTTGTCGCCCTCGCTGCCTACTTTGCGGATGCGCATATAGATGACCGCCGCATGGCCGCCGAACAGATAGGTGCCGCCCTTTCCCATGCTGGGAGTGGTGCTGTCGCGGCTGATGCGGTAACGGTTCAGGTAATCGGCTTCCGCATCGGTAACGGTAATGTACACACCGCCCATAGCATCGATGATATCCTGCACATTATCCATGTTGAAAACGATGTACTTTTCCACCTTTACGCCGAAATGGGTGGACAGGATGCGGCACATGGCTTCTACGCCATAATTCTTGGCGATATAGGTAAACCTGCCGATATCCCCATCCGGACGCTGGATGAGCATTTCCCGGGAGAAGGTGGTGAAGATGAGGCGGCGGGCGGCGGTATCCATCGTTACAAGGATGTTGCCGTCGGTGTTGCTCATCTTGTCGGCGGTTCCGGCCCAGCTGTCCACACAGGTAAGCAGGAAGTGGTGCTGACCGGCAGGCGGTTCGGGCAGGCTGTCGTAATCCAGCGGTGTAATGGGGCGCGGCGTAGCTGCATATGCAGGGACAATTCCTGTAAACACAAGACAGAAAAGCAGCAGAACAGACAGTAGACGCTTGAGCATGGCGGCTCCTTTCGTAAAGAAAAAGAATGCATGGCAACGGCTGCCAACGCCGTTCCATGCATTCTAAGTACGCTGCGGAGAGGCAAAAACCCTTCCTTGCAACATTTTTGTTAGAACTGTTACATTACTTGCACAGCAGCTCCAGCAGCTTGCCGGAACGATTCAGGAACGCGGTAATCTCGTCCTTTTCCAGCGGGCGGGTGGACATGCGTGCCAGATCGTACAGCTGGGCAGCCATCATATCCCGTTTCTCGCCGTCTTCCAGCGTAAGCAGATTCTTGACGACTGCGTTTTCGGCATTCAGCACAAGGGTGAAATGCTCGGGCAGTTTGAAATCCTGACCGTAAATCTTGCCCATCTCGCTGAAGCGGCGACCCTGCTCATCCTGCACCAGCATACCGGGCATGGAGGGATCCTTGAGGGCAGTCAGCTGTACGGCAAGCTCCTGGTTGCCGGTGGCGGCGGCAAACAGATCGGCAAGCACCTTTTCGTTTGCCTGATTCTGCTGCTTCTCCTCCTCGCTCTGCTCCTTGGCAAAGGTGGCGGCATCCGCATCCACACGAGCGAAGCTGAGACCCTCCACACCCGCAGAGTATTCCATAAAGCTGACGAAATTGAGATCGATCAGCGCATCCAGCACCACAACATCGATACCTTCGGTCTCGTAGTGGGCGATGCTTGCGCTCTGGCGCATGGGATCGCTGGTATAGATGACCTTCTTGCCGCCCAGCTTGCCCTCGTTCTTGCTCAGGTATTCGCTGAGGGTCATATGGGTACCGGCGGTGGTCTTGAGCAGCAGGGTATCCTTTACCTGCTCGAAGAACTTGCCGTCGCGCATGCAGCCGTATTTAACAAAGGGATGGATATCCTCCCAGTAACCTTCGTACTGGCTGCGTTCGGTGTTGAAAAGCCCGGTCAGCTTGTCCGCAACCTTACGGGTGATGTAGGCAGAAAGCTTCTTTACATAGCCGTCGTTCTGCAGGAAGCTGCGGCTCACGTTCAGGGGCAGGTCGGGGCAGTCGATCACACCCTTGAGGAGCATGAGGAACTCGGGGATCACTTCTTTGATGTTGTCGGCAACGAACACCTGACCGCTGAACAACTTGATCTCGCCCTCCCGGGTGCCGAAATCGTTGGTCAGCTTGGGGAAATACAGAATACCCTTCAGGTTGAAGGGATAATCCACGTTCAGATGCACATAGAACAGCGGATCTTCGAAGGTGTGGAACACATCGTGATAGAACTTCTTGTATTCCTCATCGGTGCAGTCTTTGGGCGCTTTCAGCCACAGGGCTGCGTTGGGGTTGATGCGCTCCGGCTCCTTTACCTCAATGGCAGGGGCTTCACCTTCGGCTGCCTCTTCGCTCTTGGGGGCTTCTTCCTTGATCACCTCCAGATAGACGGGGGTATTCATAAAGCTGCAATAGCGCTTCAGCACCTGACGAACACGGAATTCGTCGGCAAACTCCTTTTCTTCCTCTGCAATGTGCAGAATAATGTCGGTACCCCGCTCACTGCGGCTGCCCTCGCTCATGGTGAAGGCCATGCCGTCTTCGGATACCCAACGTACGGGATCGGCGGTCTCGCTCTTGGTTTCGATGGTCACGCGATCGGCTACCATGAAGGCGGAATAGAATCCCAGACCGAAATGACCGATAATACCGCCCTTCTCGTCGCCCTCGTAGTTCTTCAAAAACTCTTCTGCGCCGGAAAAAGCCACCTGATTGATGTACTTCTCCACCTCTTCGGCAGACATACCGATGCCGTTATCGCTAAAGCGGATCTCCCCTGCCTTTTCGTCTACGGTAACGGTTACCTTGTACTCGATTTCGCTGCCGGGGGTGAGCATCTTCTGCTTGGTGATGGCATCACAGCCGTTGGATACCAGCTCGCGGATAAAGATATCCTTATCGGAATACAGCCACCGCTTGATGATGGGCATAATATTCTGCGCATGGATGGAGATATTGCCCTGTTGAAGTGCCATGTTACAAACGCCTCCTGTAAAGTCTAACCGACTTGATACATAATAACGGGGCACGGTGGAAAAACACACCAATGCCTCTTGGGATATTGTAGCAGAGAAAAGTGAGAAATGCAACAAAAAGTTAGCACTCTCGCTCGGAGAGTGCTAACAAATTCGTTAGTGGATATCAACCGTTTCCGTCTCCCGGACCGCAAATGTCAACTACTTGACCATCCGTCGCGGAAACATCCACACCGTATCGGTATTCGCCGGTGCTCTGCAAATTGAAATTGATCCACCATTTGCGTGCGCCCTGATTCTCAGGATAGCCGGAGAACTGACCGGAGATCACATAGTGGGACAGGTCTTCAAAGGTAAGCCCATACTGCTTACAGACCGCTTCTGAGGCAGTCTTTGCTGCCTCCGGCAATGCAACGTCTGCCGCTGTGGGCGAACCGTTCAGACCGGTGGTATCCTCGATGAGCTTCAGAGGAACCTTATACTCGCTGCCGTTTTCGGAGAGCGTCACATAGAGGGCGTACGGCTCCGAAGCCTCCTTGTTTTCCGGTTCTCTTGTACTCACAGGAGCAGATGGTGTGGGTACGGCAGCCACCGCTTCCTGCGAAAGATTCAGTTCACTTTCAACAATAGGTGTTTCCACTGACAGCACATGTGCATCGTAAGCGTCCAGCCGGAGCACCATAAGCTGCTTTACTTCATTGGGCTGATAGCTGCAATAGGCTTCGTACCACCCCTCCTGCTGATAGTAATCCACAGTGGAACAGGACACATTGGCGGGGTCGGTTTGGAACAGAGCCGCCGCAGCGATCACAGCCGCTTCCTCCGCCCATTGCTGAGAAATAACCGGCTTATTGCGGTTCAGATAGGCTTCCTTGGTTTTATAGGGCAGCTGAGCGCCGTAACGGTCGGTAATCGATTGGAAAACATAGCTTTCCATTCTGCCATACAGATCCTGCAACTCGTTCCGGAATTCTTCGGAAGCAGCGGAAGCGCTGATCGTGAAGGTTGTACAGATCGCATTCCCGTCCAGCGCTTCGACCCTGAAGGTTCCTGCGGAAACACCCTGCGTTTCTGCCGAAGTGTGACTTAATAGCCAGTTCTGCATTTCGTGTACAGAATGCCCGAAAAGCGTGCCATCGCCAAAGGCGGTCGCTTTCATGTCCTGAAAACCTACCATACGCATGCTGAAAGGCTCCAGAACAAATTCGAACAAACCGTTGGTTCCGTCCATGGCTGTGCCGTAGACGTAGCGTTCTTCCAACGTATACCGCTGTTCGTTGATCCGCACGTCGGTAATCGTCGGGTCGCCCAGACAATCCTTGGCAAACTGCCGGATATATGCCTCAACGGGCGCTTTGACCAGTTCTTCTTCATAGGGATACGTATCGCTGGCAAGCGGATAGCATTCATCCCAGTAGAGCAGCTTTCCATTGGAATCGAAATACAGCTCAAAGCCGTTTTTCATTTCGGGGGCATCCACACGCCATTCCCCTTCGAATGAGGTCACATTCAGTTTGCCGTACTTCTGCGGTGTATCGGACATACCGGTAAAATACGGGGTTTGAAGCAGGTTCTCCGCGTATGCCAGAGCAGCTGTTTCATCCGTAATGGTTTGAGGTTCAAGCGAAACACCCTCCGGAACGCGTATCGCCAATTCTCCGTTCAGACTGAATTGACGTGCCGCATTCGACATCTGTTGTTCGTAAGACTGCTCGGGTACAGTGGACGTGAAGAAGGCACAGCCGGTGCACACCGCAAGTACGACCCCAAACGTTGCCGCAAGCCACAGAAGTCTCTTTTTATTCTGAACAATCGCCTGCACTCTTTGCTTCAGTCGCTTGCCGGTCATGGTCATGCCGGTTGCAAGAACGCTCATATGCGGTGCGTTTCGTCTTGCGGACGCAAGAACCAGCGTACCCGCATAGGCTACGCGCTCATCGTCGGTCATGATCGCCGTTACCCGCTCGTCGCAGGCAAGCTCGCAATCGGTACGCGCACAGCGGGCAGCGATCCATACAAGCGGATTGAACCAGTGCACAACACAGCACAGATTCCGCAGCAGCGTCCACCAAGGGTCTTTGCCCTTCAGATGGCAGATCTCGTGGGCAAGCACCTGCGGCAGTTCCTCTTCCGAAAGCGTAAGCGGAAGGGCGATATAGGGCCGGATCACACCGACCAGACATGCGCTGGGCAGGGGATCCACAAAGTAAACCGGGACCGGCTGCACGTTGCGCTGTCTGCACAACGCCAGATAGAGCTTCCATTGGTCGCCCTCCATCACAGAAACGCGGTTTTTCTGCAGTTGATTCCGGAAGCGTATGTTTTGGAACCCCATATACAGAAACACAACAGCCGCCACTGCAAGATAGGCGATCAGCAGCCACTTTCCCAGCCAACCGTAAGAAGAAAAAGCTGACAGATTAAAGGCGAGGTTTGCCGTTTCTGCAAGAGCCTCGTTGGGCGTTTCTCCTGCGTATGCCGCATCGTGCATCACCTGAGAAAGATCCATCATGGCATCCTGCGCTCTTACGCGGATCTGGTCTGCGATCGGTCTTGCTTCTGTATCGAACGATAACGTGGGCTTCAATTCGTTCATCATCGGATTGGGAAGAGAGATGGGCGCCAGCAAACGGATCGCCACAAGCAACCATGCCATATAGACGGCACGATTACCGATTTTGCTCCGAAGCGTCTTGCGTACCAAAAGCACCAGCAGGATCAGTACGCTGCCCAGCAGCGCTGCTTCCAGCAGAAAATTGAAAACCGTCATTGAGCGAAAAGGCAGGCCTCTGTACTGCTTCAAAAACGAGAACATATCCTGATTGATATTCACACCTTCGCCTCCTTTGGCTTTGTCGTCGTTTGTAAAGGATCATTTATTCGCAGCATTGCGCAGTATGGCAAACAGTTCATCCAATTCTGCGTTTGAGATATTCCCCTGCTCAACCAGCCCCTGCACCAGCAATGCTGCGCTGCCACCGTAGAGGTTACGTACAAGGCTGTTGGTTTCCTCGCGGGCAAAGGATGCCTTATCCACCGCCGGAGAATAGTTCTTGACGCTTCCGCTTTCATCCACTCTTACGGTCCCCTTTGCTTCCATGCGTTTGAGAAGCGTAATGACCGTATATTTGCTCCAATGGGTTTCCGCCTCCAAAGCCCGGGTCAGTTCCATCATGGTTTGCGGGTTGCGATCCCACAAACGGAGCAATATCTTCATTTCGGCTTCCGTAACATTCCATTTTTCAGGCATGATAACCCTCCTGTCCCGTTGATCAGATGACATCTGTTGGTCATTTGTCCACCTGTATTGTACAACTGTACACCGGCTGGGTCAATACTGAAGCGTCTGTATACTTGTAACAATCAAACAGCAAAAGCCCCCGCGCTGAAAGCGCAGGGGCTGTGGATCGAAAATCAGATTTTCTTGAGCGTGTCGCGGATTTTGGTAAAGATGTTCATGTAATCCTCGCGGAAATCGAGGGGATACATGATCTCCACACCGTAAAGCATGTTATCGATGCAGACATAATGGATACGTCCGCCCAGCTTGATGCCGTTGACCAGCTCGCCGGAATAATTGGCATACACGCCCTTGCCGCCCATCAGATGGCGGGTGGCGGTCAGGCTGGGTTCCCATTTGGAGAAGTTGGTCGCGCTGATGTCGTTGAGGCGCGCCTTGACTTCTTTCTCCAGATCTTTCTGGTCGTAGTTGTTGTTAACGGGTACCGCTACCACGGTAATCACACACTGCTGGTTGCCGTTCATCTGTTCGGCGGGCTCGGTTACGGTGTAGACCTCGGTAAGGGAATCGTTGGCGATCCAGCCGTTGGGGGCTTCAAAGGTAAGCCCGAGCGAACCGGCAGTGTAGCTTACGTAGGAAAACTCCATCGGCGGGCGGGGCGTAGGCGTGGGCATATCTACCGGATCCAGCGGAATGGGGGTGCTGCCGGCATAGGTATGCTCGCTCTTCTCCACCACGGTATAGTTGCCGCTGATGCTGTTGGACAGATCAAAGGGCTCCGGGGTGTAGTTTTCTTCCAGAAGAGGATCGGCTTCGGTATAGCCGGGATCCGCTTCGTAGGGGTTATCGGTAAAAACGCTGCTTTGATCCTGCGGAGGCTCGGGCTCGTTGGTAGGGGTCGCCGTCGGGGCAGTGTTCTGGGTTATACCCAGATTCTGCTGCACTTCCGGGAATACCGTCTGGTTGGAACCGCCGGAGCAGGAAGAAAGCAAAACAACTGTCATCAGCAGACACAGTGTAAGTTTGCATAGACGTTTCATCGTTTATCCCTCCCTTGGATGAGGTTATTGTAGCATTGCCGTCGCTACGCGTCAAGTTTCATCGTCCTCCAGAGGACGGTAAAGCCTACGATCCAGCGACCAGATCTTCTCGCTGAAAACGCCGGGCTTCAGTTTGCCGATGGCTGCCTGCATCTCATTCATGCGTGCATCCAGCATATCCACCCAGTGCAATGCTTCCGCTTCGGGGAACATGGGCTTGCGGGGGCTGCCAAAATCCGGTTCGCCGTGATGGCTCAGCAGCATATGCTGCAACAGCAGCACTTCTTCGCTGTGGATATCCAGCTCGTTGGCGGCTTCCTGTATACGGGTAACCCCAAGAACCAGATGCCCGAGCAGCAGCCCTTCGCGGCTGTAATCCCGCACCACGCCCATCTGATCGCTGTCCATTTCTTCAGTCTTGCACAGATCGTGGAGGATCACACCGGCAAAGAGCAGATCGGCATTGAGCCAGGGATACTGATCCGACACCTTCCGGGCAAGCCGCATCATTCCGGTGGTATGGTGCAGCAAACCGCTGCGCTCCGCGTGATGGATACGCTGCGCCGCGGGATAATAGGTGAGCTTTTCTTCAAAGCGGGCAAGCAGATGCAGCGTGATGCGGCGGATCGCATCGTTTTGGAACGCTTCTGCCGTCTGTACCAACTCGGCAAGCATGTTTTCTGCGGGTTCCGGGGCGCAGGGCGCCAGCGTGGACAGATCTACCTGATCCTCCGGCGCCGCATCGCGAATGCGTTCCACCCGCAGCTGCAGCCGACCGTTGTATTCCAGCGTTGTACCGCGAACCTTGATCACAGATCCCGGCACAGGAGGCTGGACATTTCCATCCCATACCTTGGCATTTACTTCGCCGGTCCGGTCTGCCAGATTCATATCCAGATATTTGGCGCCGTTGCCGCCTGTACGCTGGTCCGAGGAACGAACCAGCAAAAAGCCTTCAAAGCGCTGATCCTTGGTTAACTGGCAAAGCGGCAGTTGTGCCATACACATCTTCCTTTACAAATGGTTAATCGTTGGCATATTGCGCCACTCGTGTGCCCGGCAGGTTGGTATAGCGGGCAAACTCTGCCTGCCATTCCACATTGACGGTGCCCACAGGGCCGTTACGCTGTTTGGCGATGATCACCTCGCCGGCATTGTCGTCGGGTTTGGGCGCCTTCTCGTCGGTGCTGTTGGCAGAGGCGTAGTAGCCTTCGCGGTGCAGGAACATAACCACGTCGGCGTCCTGCTCAATGCTGCCGGAGTCGCGCAGGTCGCTGAGCATAGGGCGCTTGTCGTTACGCGCAGCAGGAGCACGGCTCAGCTGTGCGCAGGCAAGCACGGGAATGCGAAGCTCCAGCGCAATGGACTTGAGCTGTCGGGAAATCTCACTTACCTCCAACTGACGGTTTTCCGCACGGCTGTCGGTGGTCATCAAACCCAGATAGTCGATCACGACCAGATCCAGACCCTGCTCCATCATCAGACGGCGGCAGCGGCTGCGAAGCTGGGATGGCGTGAGCGAAGAGGTATCGTCGATGTAGATGCGGCAGTTGCTCAGTTCGTTGATGCAATCGCCCAGCTTGATCCACTCATCATCGCTGAGCATGCCGCTGCGCACGCGCTGCATGTTGATGTTGGCTGCCGAGCACAAAAGACGCATACCGATCTGCTCAGCAGGCATTTCCAACGAAAAAATGGCTACGCACTTATTGGCTTTTGTGCCTGCGAACTGGGCTACGCCCAGCGCCATAGAGGTTTTACCCATGGCGGGACGGGCGCCGACGAGGATCAACTCGCCGCCGTGCAAGCCCGTCAGCATTCTGTCCAGATCATACAGACCGGTGGGAACACCGGACAGCTTACCCTTAAGCCTGCTCAATTCCTCGATGGTGTCGAAGGTGGTCATCAAAACCTTCTGCAGCGGCATCAGCGACTGTGCGCCGGTGCGCCGCATAACGATATCAAAGATCTGTTTTTCCGCGTTCTTGAGCACATCCGTCAGAGGATCGGTCTGGGCATAGCACTGTTCACTGATGCGCTGGCTGGCTTCGATCAGTTTGCGCAGAGTGGCTTTCTCCAGAACAATCTCCACATAGGTACGGATGTTGGCTGTGGTGGGCACAAAGCGCAACGCCTGCAGCAGATAAGGTGCGCCGCCAACGCTTTCAAGCGTACCGCGGCGGGTGAGCTCATTGCTGACAGTCATCAGATCGATGGGGCTGCCCGCCATGTGCAAGGTATGCATCGCTGCAAAGATCTCCCTGTGCTCAGGGCTGTAAAAATCTTCGGAAGACAAGTTTTCAAAGGCGAGAGAAGCTGCGCCGTTATCCTGCAACATAGCGCCGATCACAGACCGCTCGGCATCAATACTGCTTGGCGGCAGAACAGATGTGATATCATGTATCTCCATGCCCCTCTCCCCTTTCGTGCTTGTTTTCGTTTCTGCTTACTTGGCAGCAGGTACCACGTTGAGCTTCATGACAGACTTGATGCCGGTGTATACGGTTACCGTGATGGTATACTCGCCCACCTGGCTTACCTTTTCGCAATCGATCTTACGCTTGTCCACTTCTACGCCGTGCTGCGCCTTCAGCGCATCTGCGATCTCCTGCGTGGTGATGCTGCCATAGAGACGGCCCTTGTCGCCGCACTTTACCTTCAGCTCCACGACCTTGCCCTTCATGGAATCGGCAGTCTTCTGCGCTTCTGCGCGGCGCTCCGCTTCCAGCTTTGCTTCGGCGGCGCGCTTACGTTCGATCTCCTTTACCGCACCGGGGGTAGCTTCGGCTGCCCACTTGCGGGGGAACAGGAAATTGCGGGCATAGCCGTCGGAAACGTTGATGATATCGTCCTTCTTACCGGAGCCCTTTACATCACAGAGCAAAATAACTTTCATGGTTCTTCCTCCTTATTACCGTCAGTTTCATCATTGTCATCTTCCGTTCGATTGCGGAAGGGAAACATTCTTTCAAAGCAGCCCAGCACAAACAGGGCAAAGGGAAGCAGCAGATACAGCGTTGCCGCCAGAACACCGCCGAGTACACGGCGTTCGCTGCCTGCCTTCATGACCAGCGCACAGACCAAGGCTGCGCCTTGCAACTGGTAGACCGTAACAAAGGCATGGTACATCAATTCCATTACGATGCGGAACACACCCTCGGCGCTGCCGGAAAACAGATACACCAGCAAGAACAGACCCATGGAAACATGCCAGCCCCGCGGAATCTTCAGCATGGAAAACCTGGGTGTCAGCGCAACACGAACCACCTGCGGTTGCGAACGATCCAGCAGCAGAACCGCATTCCTCATCCGCTGCACCCGGAGTCCCGTAAAGAGCCCGAGGATCATGGAACCACTGACCAGCAGTGCAGGCAGCTGAGTTTCCGCAAGCTGTGCCACCCGGCTGTGCAGCGCCAGTTCGAGTTCCTTCAGGAAAACGGGATCGAAGGTCAGGGTAAACAGGGTTACCTTTGAGTACCCTTCCGGTATCGGCAGAAGACCGCCCGCCATTGCCTGATACAGCAGCTGGGAACGCTGCCGGTGATTCATCACCAAACCGACAATCTCGTCTGCCAGTACGCTGCCCAGTCCCTTGCCGACTGCCAGACCCTGCGCATTCAGTCCCAGCAGGGCAATAGCGGCAGAGAAAGCGGCGATCAACACATAGATAAAGAAAACCGATGGCTTGCCGGTTCGTTCTTTTCCCAGCAAAGCCGTTACCACAACCGGTATCACCGCTGCAAGCAAAAGTCCTGCGGCATATCCCAGCGGCATACGGTGCAGAAGCGCCAGCACCGCCGGCAACGGGGCGGTTACATAAGCCGTCCACTGTTCCTTGCCGCCGATCAGCGGGCAGGAAAACAATGGCATCAGCATGGCAAGAGGGAGGCTAAGCGCAGGAAAAGCCGCAACCAACACCACCAGCACAAACAGAACGATCTGTTTGCTGACGATCAGCCTGTGCTGTGGATGAAGGGATATTGCCTGCATAGCACGCCTCCTTTACCGAAATCTACCAAAGCGGTATCCTTTATTATACTTTGCAATGGGCTGCAAGTCAATCTTTACAGACGGGATCTGCGCTGTGCAGTTTCTTTTCTCTGCGGGTAACGCTGTCGCGGGTCAGGCTGTACACCACAGAGGTGAGCGGGATGAACAACAGCATGCCGGCAATGCCCAGCAAGCCTTCGCCCACGACCACGGCAAACAGTACCCAGATAGACGGCAGACCGATCGCGTTGCCCATCACATGGGGATAGATCAGGTTGCCTTCGATCTGCTGCAGGATCAGGAACATGACCAAAAAGCCCAGAGCCTGTCCGGGATTGACAACGAGGATCAGGAAAGCGCCGACGATGCAACCGATCCACGCACCCAGAACAGGGATCAACGCCATGATGGCAATAAAGACGGAGATCAGCAATTCATACGGCATGCCGAAAAGGGTCATGCACAGGAAGAACATAACGCCAAGGATAACCGCTTCAAGGCATTGCCCGGTCATAAAGGATGCGAACGTACGCTGGGTAAGGCGGCTGATCTCTACCACGCGATCCATATGCTTTTTCGGCAGATAGGCATAGCCGAGACGCTTGAACTGAGTTGCCAGCTTTTCTTTCGCAAAGAGGAAATACACCGTGAACATAATGGTAAAGAACAGATCCAGCACCGATTGATACACAGAACCGATCACACCGGTGGAGAACACCACACCGTTCATGGCGAACTGGAAGATCTGCTCCAGCTGCGCATTCAGCTGATCCTCCGTAGGCGGCACCAAAGCAGCCGACAGGTATTCGTCGATATCGATATCATTGGCCAGCAACCACTCGTTCAACTTTTCATAGGCGGCAGGAAGCTGCTTGACGATGCTTTCGACGGTAAGGGCGATTTCGTTGATCAGGTACGGAAGCACAAGGCACGCGATCAGGATCACAACGGTAAAAATGATCAGCACGGCAAGCGGTCGTTTGCATTTCTTCCCGAATTGTGTCCGGTCAAACCCCTTGAATACCCTGTTCTCGAAAAAGCGCATGGGCACATTCAGGAACAGCGCAAGGAATCCGGCGATCAGAAAAGGCTTCAGGATCTCAAGGATCTTCAGAAGCATATCGCCAAACCATCCCAGATGCTGGGAGAGCGCAAAAAGGGCGATCAGAATGGCACCAACCAGAACAATATCCCTCATTTTCTTTCGTTCCATCGTAACCTCCAAAATCAAAGAGAGAATCTTCCCCTGTATATCCTACCACAATCCGGCGGTTTTGTTAACTTTGTAAATGTGTTTTTACATCTGTTTTCTCAGGAGCCTTGTTCCTGTGCCGGAAAACAGACAAACAGCCGGGTTCTGGCGTTGAACCCGGCTGTACAAGCGTGCATATCAAAGCAGGATGCAGATCATGCCCCCATTGCCTTCGTTGATAATTCTCGACAATGTCTCCTGCACCTTTTCCTGTGCATCTGCGGGCATACGCATCAGCTTATTGCTGAGCCCTTCACGCACCAGCTCGTGCAGGCTTTTGCCAAAGAAATCGGTTTGCCAGATCCGCTGTGGATCGTTCTCAAATTCCTCCAGCAGATAACGCACCAGCTCTTCGCTTTGCTTTTCAGTACCCACCACGGGCGATACTTCGGTTTCAATATCCACACGGATCATGTGCAGGCTTGGAGCGTTTGCTTTCAGACGGACACCGAAACGGCTTCCCTGCTGCACGATCTCCGGCTCCTGAAGGCGCAACTCGCTCATGCTGGGTGTTACCAGCCCGTAACCGGTTTCGCGAACACTGCGCAATGCCTCTGCCACATGGTCGTACTCGGCTTTTGCCGCAACCAGTTCCTTCATCAACCGAAGGAGATGGGCATTGCCTTCAATAACTGTGCCACATTCCTCACCGAGGATCCGGTTAAACAGTTCCTCTTTCATGGGCAGTGAATAGCACAGCTTACCCGCTCCCAGCTCTACCCCATCGTTTCTCAGCCCTTCCGTGTGCTCGGACTGTGACAGACAACCGGCAAACCGGCGGTGATCGCGCATACAATGCGTATTCTCCGCTCCATTGCGCAGCGCCTCCAGAATATGGCTGATCAACCAGTGATTCTCCTCCAGCGCACTGAGCCAACCCGGTACGCGGATGCTCACCTCGCGCAGCGGAAACTGATACAGCACTTCTTCAAACATCTGCTGGATATCTTCTGCTGTCATCTCTTTTGCATTCACTGCAAGCACCGGTACATCGTACCGCTGGGAAAGCTGCTCCTTCAGCTGCTGGGTTTCCTCCTTTTCCGGATGGCGGGAATTGAGCGCAACTACAAATGGTTTTCCCAGTTGGCGCAATTCGTCAACAACACGGGCTTCGGCTTCCAGATAAGCCTCCCGGGGAATATCGCATATACTGCCGTCGGTGGTCACCACAAGACCGATGGTGGCGTGATCGGTGATCACCTTGCGTGTACCGATCTCCGCAGCCTGTTCAAAAGGAATATCATGGTCGAACCACGGCGTATGCACCATCCGGGATGCGCCTTCCTCATCCGTTCCCAGCGCGCCTTCTACCAGATAACCGACGCTGTCCACCATCCGCACCCTCACAGGCAGCTGATCGCTCAGGGAAAGCGTAACCGCTTCTCCGGGAACAAACTTAGGCTGTGTTGTCATAATAGTACGACCGCTGCCGCTCTGAGGCAGCTCGTCCGTGATCCTGTCCCGTTTGGGGCCTGCGGGCATTGCAGCGATCACCATATCATTCATCAGCCGGGTAATCATGGTGCTTTTCCCGGTACGCACCGGGCCTACCACGCCGATGTACACATCCCCGTCGGTTCTCTCTGCAATATCTCTGTAGAGGTTGAATACCTGTTCCTTCATGCACTGTTCTCCTCCTTGCCGTTGCTTGCCACAGCATATGCGGAGGGATACCCGAAAATGATGGATGCATTTTCCCTTGTTTTGCGTTATACTGTTAGCTGAAGTTTTTGCGAATTTCTGCTTCCCGAAGGAGGACATACTATGGGTATGCTTGAAGATGCCATCGAACGGCTGGCAGAAGCCCTGCAGCAGACCGAGGATTACCGCAGCTATCGGGACCTGCGCAGTGCAGTGGAAGGAAACGAAGCGTCACTGGCGCTTTTGCGGCGCTATCAAAGCGCACAGACAGCCCTGCAATTGAGTGCTCTGTCCGGTACGGAACCTTCTCCGGAAGATATTTCCGCCTTTGAGGGGCTGAGCAGCTTGCTGTACGCCGATCCCGATACAGCAGATTATCTGCTGGCGCAGATGCGTATGCAGCAGCTGGTAGCAGATGTGATCAAGCGTCTGACCGATGCTGCCGGTCTGGAGCTTACCCTGCCGGAGCTTTGATATCCGGTCATGTCTCTTAAAGACACAAACAGGAGGACAGCATGAAGAACCCCAAACACCCCGACCCCGATTATGATTACGAAGCATTGCGCGACGAGCGCGAATACGGTTTTTACTGGTACAGCGGTCTTTGGTACGTACTCCGCCCGATTCTGATCGGTCTGGGCGCATTGCTGCTGGTTTTCGGGTTGGTCTCTACCGCCCTGAACAAGATCAACGAGGCGTTTATCAGTCCGGTCGACCCGGAAGACACCACAGAAGTAGCGTTTACGGTCGCCAGCGGCAGCAGTCTTTCCCGGGTGTCCAAAAACCTGCAGGAACAGGGGCTGATCAAAAACAGCTCCGTATTTAAGTATTACTGCGACTTTGCCGGCATGGGACAGAAGATCCAGGCTGGCGATTACGTGATGAAGCGCAGCATGAACATCTTTGAAATTGCAGACCTGCTCACCACAGGCGACGGCAACCCCATTACCATCGATATCACGCTGATCCCCGGCCATACACTGGAGGATTTCGCTGCTTACCTGAAGCAGCTTGGCGTGATCGAAACCGAAGAGGCTTTCCTCTCGCTGTGCCGCAGCGGCGAAGGCGTTACCGACTACTATTTCCTGCAGGCTGCTTTGACGGACAAGCAGCTTTCCAGCCGTAAATATCTGCTGGAGGGCTATCTTGCCCCCAACACTTACGAGATCTATACCAATGCCACCCCGCTGGATATAGTAAAGAAATTGCTGGACCAGACAGACTATGTATTCAATTCCGAATGGCAGGATCGTGCCGAAGAGCTCGGCTATACCATCGACGAGATCCTCACCCTTGCTTCCATGATCGAGAAGGAAGCCAAGAAAAGCGATTTTACCAAGGTATCTGCCGTCTTCCACAATCGTCTCAAAAGCGGCATGAAGCTGCAGAGCGACGTAACCATCCACTATGTAACCACGGAACGCCGTATGTTTCTGCGCACCAGCGACCTTGCCATTGATTCGCCCTACAACACCTATAAATACGAGGGGCTGCCCGTAGGCCCGATCTGCAATCCCTCCCCTGAAGCCATCAATGCTGCTTTGTACCCCAACGAGAGCTACATTGCCGAAAAATATCTCTATTTCTGCAGTAAGGATCCTGATACGGGTGAGCTCTATTTCAGCAAAACGCTTGAAGAGCACGAACGTGCCACCGAGATCTATGCGCCGCTGTGGCAGGCATACGATCAGGAGCGGGGTCTGTAAGAGGAGAGAGTCAACATGCAACAAAAGATGGAGCTGTTAGCGCCGGTGGGCGGAATGGATCAGCTGAAGGCCGCTGTCCGTTTTGGCGCCGACGCGGTATACGGCGGTATGAAACGCTACGGTCTCAGAGCGTTTGCCGGTAACTTTGATACGGAGCAATTAAAAGAAGCAACGTCGTTTTGTCATGCTCACGGGGTCAAATTCTATGTAACCATGAATATTCTGGCACAGGACGAGCAGCTGAGCGGCATGGCAGAAGCTGCACAGGAAGCGCTTTCCTGCGGTGTGGATGCAGCGATCGTCAGCGATCTAGGTGTTGCCTCACTGCTTCATCAGACGGTGCCTGAACTGGCGATCCATGTAAGCACACAAGCCAACATCACAAATGCCTCCTCTGCAAAGCTATGGCAGCAGGTGGCAGGTGTTGAGCGCATTGTGCTGTCCCGTGAATTGAGCATGGAACAGATCGCTGCAATGCGCCGGAAACTGTCGCCGGAACTGGAACTGGAGGCCTTTGTTCACGGTGCAATGTGCGTTGCCTACAGCGGTCGTTGCCTGCTCAGCGCAGTTATGCTGGGACGCAGCGGCAACAAGGGCGCATGTGCTCAGCCATGTCGCTGGCAATACCATGTCGTAGAAGAAAAACGCCCCGGAGAATACATGCCCGTCTGTGAGGATGAACATGGCACTTATCTCTTCTCCGCTTGCGATCTGTGCATGCTCCCCCATCTGCCTGAATTGCAAAAAGCCGGCATCGCCAGTCTGAAGATCGAGGGACGCATGAAAACCGCTTATTATGTAGCAACCGTCGTTTCTGCCTACAGGCGCGCCCTGGATCTTCTGGAGAAGCAAGGAGAAGATGCCTATCGTGCCGCCCTGCCCGCACTGATGGAAGAACTGCAAAAAGCCAGCCACCGCACTTCAAACACCGGTTTCTACTTCGGCGACCCCACGCCGCCTGCCGGCGCTGCGGGTTTCAGCCAAAGCATGGAATATGTGGGCGACATCATCAGCGATGCGGCAGAGGGCGAAGAAGCACTTGTCCGATTGAAAAACCGCTTTTATGTGGGAGACAGTCTGGAAGCGCTGACACCGCAAGGAAACCGGAGTTTCATTGTAACATCAATGATTCTGGCAGAAAGCGGCGAATCGGTAACCACTGCAAGCGTCGCAGGTACCCTGATCAAGATGGTCTTTCCCTTTGCCGTGGGAGCGGGAGATCTTCTGCGTGGACCCAACCGAAACCACCGTACATAAAAACGGAGGGGTGAATCCCCTCCGTTTTTCAACAGTCTGAGCCGTCTGTTTTACAGGCGGTTTTTGCTGTACTTCTTTTATCCGGGTATTCAAAAACCGTCCTGCGAAAAAATACAGGACGGTTTGATTTGCGTTATCAGTCTGCGAGAACCACGACTGCGCGCCACTGCCAGGTTACGTTCTCCTGAGTGATCTCGTAGGAGAATTCATTACCGGAACCGGCTTCTTCCCATTCGATCTTGTCGCTCATATCGTTATCGTTGTACTCCCAGATGATCTTGTAAGAGATCCCTTCGCAGCCGCTGACCTTAGCCTTGAAGGTGATCTTATCGCCGAAGTAGTAGGTAGCCTTGGGATTCTTGATATCGATGCGGATATCGCAATCGATCGTCTCGCGAACAGGCTCTTCGACAACTTCCTCTACAGGCTCTTCAACCACGGGTTCTTCAACCACGGGTTCTTCAACCACGGGTTCTTCAACCACGGGCTCTTCAACCACGGGCTCTTCGACCACAGGCTCTTCGACCACAGGCTCTTCGACCACGGGTTCTTCAACCACGGGCTCTTCAACGACGGGCTCTTCGACCACGGGTTCTTCAACCACGGGCTCTTCAACGACGGGCTCTTCGACCACGGGTTCTTCAACCACGGGCTCTTCGACCACGGGTTCTTCAACCACGGGTTCTTCAACCACGGGTTCTTCAACCACGGGTTCTTCAACCACGGGTTCTTCAACCACGGGTTCTTCAACCACGGGCTCTTCGACGACGATCTCCTCAACAGGAGCTTCGACTACAACGACCACTTCTTCAGCGGGAGCTTCGATAACGATCTCTTCCTCAAAGAAAATGTCCTCGCTGTACTCTTCGAAAATAATCTCGTCTTCAGAGAACTCAATTTCTTCAGCAAAACAAGGTACACAGACGCTCATCACAAGAACGATAGCAAGCAGCATGCTCAGGAACTTACGATTAGAACGCACGATACATACCTCCATACATGATTTAGGATGATTTTATTATATAGTCAGCCGGTTACATAATGGTTGCATATGGAAGCTTTTTGCAATTGTTTTTCCGTTTGTTTGTTTCAAATATATTACATTTTCGTTTAATTTCGATTTATCTGCAGAATTTCTCGATATAGGCATCCAGACACTTCTGAATAACCTCTCTGGCAGCATCTGCATTTTCCAGCTCATCCACCACCGTTTCCTTTCCTTCCAGGTTTTTATATACTGTAAAGAAGTGTGACATTTCGGTAAAGATGTGCGCCGGAAGTTCGCTTACATCGTGATAGGTATTGTAGGTGGGATCGTGAAACGGAATGGCAATGATTTTTTCATCCAGTCTGCCCTGATCCTTCATGGTAATAACACCAATGGGATAGCAGCGCACAAGGCTCAGCGGCTGGATCACTTCACTGCACAGCAGCAGAACATCCAACGGGTCGCCGTCGTCTGCATAGGTGCGCGGGATCAGACCGTAGTTTGCCGGGTAGTGGGTAGACGTATACAGGATGCGGTCAAGAATCAGGTGACCGGTCTCCTTGTCAAGCTCGTACTTCTTCTTGCTTCCCTTCTCGATCTCAATAACGGCAATAAAATCGTTCTTGGTGATCCTGGAAGGAGAGATGTCGTGCCAGATATTGCTCATTTCAATTCCCCCTTATCATCTTACGAATGTTATTTTAACAATCATCAAGTGATTTGTAAAGCACAAACGGCTTCCGATGTGCTATACTGTAGTTGCAGTACTTACCACAGGAGGAAACAGCCATGAAGAGAATTTGTTTGCTTACCCTCTGCCTGATGCTTCTGCTTGCCTTCAGCTCGTGCCAGTTGCATATCGATACCGATCCGTGGCCCGCAAGCCCCGATGCCCTTCCCGCAACCAATGTACCGACAGTTACCGGTGCTCCCTCTCAGAACCCGGAAACCGATCTGCCTGCAGTTACCCAAACCCCTCCCCCGTCTGACGAGGTGGTCATGCCCGGCTATAACGGATAAGCCAGCACTTACAAAGTAACAGAAAATCCCCCGCCAAGGAAATGGCGGGGGATTTTTGTTTGCAGTTCAGGCTCAGGCCTTGGGGCCGGCAGCCACGACTTCTGCGCTCATGTGGGTGTACTTCTTGAAGTTCTCCACAAAGCTCTTGGCAAGCTCGCGAGCCTTGGCTTCGTAAGCAGCCTTGTCTTCCCAGGTGTTGATGGGGATCATCAGCTCGGAGGGAACGCCTTCGCAGGAGGTGGGCACGGAAACACCGAAGATGGGATCGGTCACGAACTCGGCCTGCTCCAGGGTGCCGTTGAGAGCAGCGGTGATCATGGCGCGGGTGTAGGCCAGCTTCATGCGCTTGCCGGTGCCGTTCCAGCCGGTGTTGACCAGGTAAACGTTAGCGCCGGACTTTTCGACCTTCTCAGCCAGCATGCGGGCATAAACGGAAGGATCGAGGGGCAGGAAGGGCTCGCCGAAGCAGGTGGAGAAGGTGGGCACGGGCTCGGTGATGCCGATCTCGGTGCCGGCCAGCTTGGAGGTGAAGCCGGATACGAAGTAGTACATAGCCTGGTTCTTGTCCAGCTTGGAGATGGGAGGCAGAACGCCGTAGGCATCAGCGGTCAGGAAGATAACGGTCTTGGGGGCGCTGGTAGCCATACCGGACAGCTCGGCATTGGGGATGTAATCAACGGGGTAGCCAACGCGGCTGTTCTCGGCCAGAGAGTCGTCGTCAAAGTCGAACTCGCGGGTCTCGGGATCCATCACAACGTTTTCGACCAGAGCGCCGAACTTGATGGCGTTGAAGATGTCGGGTTCCTTCTCGGCAGACAGGTTGATGCACTTGGCATAGCAGCCGCCCTCGAAGTTGAAGACAGAATCGTCGGCCCAGCCGTGCTCGTCGTCACCGATCAGCTTACGGTTGGGGTCGGCAGACAGAGTGGTCTTGCCGGTGCCGGACAGACCGAAGAACACGGCGCTGTCGCCATCCTTGCCGATATTGGCGGAGCAGTGCATGGGGAACACGCCCTGCTTGGGCAGGATGTAGTTCATAACGGAGAATACGGACTTCTTGATCTCGCCGGCGTACTGGCTGCCGCAGATTACGACCATCTTCTCTTCGTAGTTAACAAGGATAGCAGCCTCGGAACGGACGCCGTCGATCTCGGGGATGCACTTGAAGCCGGGGGCGGCGATGATGGTGAAGTCGGGGGTGAAGGATTCCAGCTGCTCGGCGGTGGGGCGGATCAGCAGCTGATGGATGAACAGGTTCTGGCTGGCCAGCTCGTTGATGATACGGAAGCCCTTGGTGTACTGGGGATCAGCACCGGCAAAGCCGTCGAACACGAACACTTCGCGGTTCTGCAGGTAAGCCTTCACCTTGGCCAGAATAGCATCGTACTTTTCCTTCTCGATAGGACGGTTCACCTTGCCCCAGGCGATATCGTCATGTACGGCAGGGGTGTCGACGATGAACTTATCGTTTGCGGAGCGGCCAGTGTACTTGCCGGTCTTAACGACCAGAGCGCCGGTGTTGCTCAGGGTGCCTTCGCCGCGGGCAACAGCCTTCTCGGTCAGCACGGCAACAGGCAGGTTGCGGTAGACAGCCTTGGTGGCCACGATGCCAAGGTAAGAGAGATCCAGACTCATTTGGGGTTCCTCCTTATATAGTGTGGTATGGCAGCGATGTGCCTGTGTATTACACTTAGGATAAAGTCCCAACTTTACCCTAATTCAAGTATTCTCCCTTATCATTGTTTTTCCTGCCTGAAAAGAAAAATAATTTGCAATTTCTTATCCCCCCGATATGCAAGGCTCCGCAGCCCGCAACGCATGCCAAAAACGCTGCAAACAAAGCGTAGCGTTTGCAGCGTAACGTTTGAGCCCGAAACCTTTTTCTACTGTCTACTTCCGTTACCAGTGGTGATGCCTGCTCCGGGGATCGGTATTTCCACAACCGCACTGCCTGCACGGAGGCATGGGATAAAGCGGAAGCTCCTCACATACCGGCTCCGGTTTCTGAACCGTACAGGGTTCATGCCTGAGCAGATAGATCTCCAGAAAGATCTCGACCTGAATACAGAATTCAGCCGTATCCGAACAGCAGTCGCCACCGAGCATGCGGATGCAGGGCACAATGAACAGGCTGTTGCGCCAATGCTCCCCGGGATGACCGGCAGAACGGTAGCTTACCTCCGTCTCCACAACTGCCGAGGTGTGATACCTTTTTCCCTCACCGTCGCAAACCACGCAGCACACAGGGATGCTTACGCAGATGTGGTTTCTCGTGTCGGGACAATGGTTCTCCAACGGCGTCCACCAGGGCTGCGCCCCGCTCTGGTATACGCTTTCCAGCATATATGGCTTACAGGCGCAGGGCGGCAGCCCTTCAAGGGTGATCCGGGTACAAAGGTTCGGGATCCTGCGCTTCTCGCAACAAACGATCTTTTGCAGCAAAACGCTTTCGCAGTGCGGCTTATGCGGCTTTACCGGCACGCCGCCGCAGACGACGCCACTGTAATGAGGCGGAGGACAGGGCTTGACCGGTTTGGGCCAACGAGCCGCCTTGTGCATGGGTGCATTTGCAGACGCTCCGCAAACGCAGCAATCATCAACAGGCATCCGGTTAGCGGGATTTTCGCACAGCGGCGGCGGGCAGTACGGCGCTGTGATCCCTTCGCAACAATGCCTGCCGCTCTGTTTATGATCATGATAGGACATATCCATCCCTCCTGCAGCATAAGAATAGACCTGACGGAGAAACTTCCGTCAGGCCATCCTATGCCGGTTGGGTCTTGGTTGTTCTTATTGATAGTCGATCATCTCTGCGGTTGCCTGTCCCCCCTGCAGGGTTACCAGAATTCCGAGGGTTGCGCTCTGGGTGATGGCAACGCCACTCTTCACATCCCACAAGCGTGCCAGAACGGCGTCTGCCGCCGTATCGGGCTCATCGTCGGTATTGGTGGAGATCACTGCCCATTGCGGTTTAACACGTCTCAGAAATGCCGCACCGGTGGAATCATCTTCGCCATGGTGGGCCACCTTGAGTACAGTGGCCTCCGGGATCACATCCGCTTGCAGAAGGGAGGCTTCCTCTTCTTTTTTCATGTCGCCGGTCAGCAGCAGGTTCCCTTCCGGGGTGCGCACATCGATTACCAGCGAGTTGTTATCCTCGTCCAGATTATCCCGATCCAGCGGCCCCAGAATATGCAGGGAGCATTCCCCCGCCTCGATCACTTCTCCGGCTCTGAGCCAGCGCAGGGGGACATTGCGCTTCTTGGCTGCCTCGTACACCGGATGCTCCTCGGCATCGCCTTCGCTGTGAAGGGTCGAAGCATAGATCTGTTCAACCACAATATCGCTCTTGAGCAGCTTCTTCAGCCCGCCTACGTGATCCTTGTCGGTATGGGTAATAAAAACGCCGTCCAGATGCTCCACACCGTAGGCTGTCAATGCACTTTCCAACGCTTCGTAGCTGTCCTTGTGCCCGGTATCCACCAGAAAGCGCTGATCATCCAAAAACAGCAGAATCGCATCAGCTTTCCTTACGTTGATAAACAGCGCCTTGATATCGCTCTCGGCACGTGCAGGTACAGCGGCAGGGAGCAGAATACCTCCCAGCATCGCCAAGCAGAGTGCGATAACAGTCTTTTTCCAGATTCTCATTGTTTCGCCACCTTTCATTATTCTTCGACAAAAAGCCATACTTTAATCGGCTTCACATTCGCAGTAAAATGTTGTATACTGTACTGGCTTACGATTTTCTAAGCGGAAAGGATGATCCCATTGAGTATTCTCGAAGGCGCTTTGCTGGGTATCCTGCAGGGACTCGCTGAATTCCTTCCCATTTCATCCAGCGGACACCTGAATCTGTTTCAGGCATTGCTGCACATAGAGCTGGAAAACCAGCTGCTGTTCAATATCCTGCTGCATGTGGGTACGCTGGTAGCCGTAGCCGTTGTTTTCTGGAAAGACTGGATCGACATGCTGCTGCACCCCATCAAAAACCGTACCCTGCTGCTGCTCTTCATTGCCTCGCTGCCTGCGCTGGCCGCAAAGATTCTTTTCGATGATCTGCTGGACTACGCAGAGAGCCATATCAGCCTGTTGGGGATCTGTTTCCTGATTACCGGTCTTATGCTGGTGCTCACCCAGTGTCTTTCCCGCAGGCAGGAAGCGAAGGGCACAGCCAAGGATCGTGTCGGCATTCCGGAAGCGCTGGTCATGGGCTGCCTGCAGGCTGTCGGCATGCTGCCCGGCATCAGCCGCAGCGGCTCTACCATCTTTGGCGGCGTGTGCGCTAGGGTAAACCGCGAAGCTGCTGCAAAATTCAGCTTTATGATGAGCGCACCCGCCATCGTTGGCAGTCTGCTGGTAGAGGGCAAGGATGCGCTGGAAGCAGGCGTCTCCTTTACCGGTGACTGGCCTGCCATTCTGGTTGGCATGGTTCTGGCAGCCGTAGTTGGCTATCTTTCCATCCGTTTCTTCCTGAAGCTGATCGCTAATGCCAAGCTGGAAGGCTTTGCGCTCTATGTAACCCTGGTCGGCGTCATCGTGATCCTGCTCCATACACTGGGCATTATCACCGATGCGCCCGTTGCCGATGCAACCCTCGCGCTGCTCGGCTCCATTGCCTGACAATTTATTCGCAAAGAGCACCTGCATTGCTGCAGGTGCTCTTTTTGGATCAATTGTATTCGATCACCTGCTGATAAGCCTTGTACTTACTGGTATGCAGCAGTTCCCGACGGATCTCCTGCCCGTCCCGATACCATACTTTGTAGGTTTCCACCACATAGCCGGTTCTGGATTTTACCTTAACCTGACTGGTACCATACGGCAGTTCCGTGTTCAACACGTACTTCGGTTCCGAAGGCGGCTCGATCTTATCGATCACCTTGGATTCCAATTCAATGGTCACACCATCGCCAAGGGTGAGACCCCAGATTTCGGCAGACATCTTCCGATCGTTGTAATAGGTGATGATGAACACCGGCGCCTCGGTATTGTTCCGGAATTGGAAATCCAGGTTGGGCCAGTTAACGGTCGCGTCTTCGCCGCGATTCACATAGGTGCTGGGCCAGGCATGGGGGCTTCTTTCCACGATCTCCAGATCGGCACGGGCCACAGCGTTGAACAGCGTAGAAGACACCTGACAAATTCCGCCGCCTACTTCTTCGATGCTCTGCCCTGAAGCGATCGCACCGGCTTCCATGTAGCCTTTTTCAACCGTGCGCTGACCGGTGGTCTGGTTAAAGCTGAAGGTCTCCCCCGGCAGCAATGCTGTGCCGTTGATCGCCTGACAAGCCAACGCAATGTTGTTATTTCGGTTCGCCTCGCCGGTCGTTTTTGTGGTATAGGCAGCTACCAGGTGAAAACTGGACTCAAGTTTCTCTTTGGTGATCGCCGGAGGGATCAGCGTCAGGTTGGTGGTTACCACCGCACCATGCTGCTCCTGATCCAGCGCATTGATGATGCGATTGTAGAGCAGATCGTTATCCATCCTCACACCGGATTGATGATCGGAAAACGTAAAGCTGCGGGATTTATAGTCGAAAGTAAGGATCTGCGCATTGATGGGATCGCGGGTCACATAAGCGGTGATCTGATCCACTACATCCCGTACAGCGGAAGCATCGTAGGTGACTTCGGTATCAAGATCGACCGGATTGTTGCGAAGCGCCAGTGCCTGATCCACCCGCTGGCGGAAGGGCGTCTGCTGCGTGGTCTGAATATCGCTGTTATTGGTGCGACCCACGGCATAAGCCTTTTCCAGCACATTACCCAGATTTCTGGCTGCCGGTACATTGGTCTGATCGATCTGCCAGTTCTGGTCGCCGATTGAAACCGTAACTGAATATGGCGAAGGGTTGTTCTGCAGATCGGGCTCGGTAGCTGCAAGCGCGGTTCTGGCTTCCTCAATGGTCATATTGCCGACAGAAATACCGTCTACCAGTACCCCGGGGAAGATCACATCCCGGTTCATGTAGCTGCGGTATTGCCGGTAAAGGGAATCCGCCTCCTGATTGTATAGCAGGATCTCGCCGTTTACAAAAGCAATGTTGGGAAAATCCTTCCAGAAGTAACCTGCCATTTGAGGCATCATAACAACGGCAATGACTGACATAAGCGCAAAGCAGATCGCTATGACCGCAACATATGCATAAGGATGCCAGCTTCCGGTATGATCCTTTTGGCTTCCCCAGTTGTTGCGCCGATTGTTTTTTGCCGCCGCAATCTTTGCGGGCTGATGTCTGGCAGTCTGCATGTTGGGCAGCGTCTGGTTCCACTTGTCCTGATCCTCAAACAAAAATTCCGACTGTGCATTCACATCTACAGCAGCGCGCTGGTATTTTCCGGGCTGGCTCTGGCGGGGGTTCGGATAAAGCTCTGCCATACAGCTCACCTCGTTTACTCTCTTTATTCGTGCCGATGCAGCATCTTAAAACTGAGAACCTGCAGACCCTCATCCAGATGTACATTTACAACGGCAGCATCCTGTCCGATCTTCAGATCGCAAGGCGCAAAATTCCAAAAACCGCGGATGCCGCAGCGATAGAGCTGATCGGTCAACGCTTGCGCCGCTTCGCTGGGAATTGCCAGCACGGCGATATCCACAGTATTCTCTTGAATAAAACGCTCCAAACAGGCAATATCCTGCACAGTCAGCGCATCAACAGTGCTGCCGATCTTGCGAGGATCGCTGTCAAAGATCGCGATGGTCTCAAAACCGTTGGCGGGAAAAGAATCGGAACAAGCGACTGCATTTCCGATATTTCCTGCGCCGAGAATGATCATCCGGTGGGGTTTGTCCACACCCAGGATCTGCCCGATCCTTTCGCGAAGCTCGGGTACGGCGTAACCGAAGCCCTGCCTGCCAAAACCGCCAAAGCAGTTGATATCCTGCCGGATCTGGGACGCTGTAAGGCACATTCTTTCCCCAAGGCCCTGCGAGGAAATCTGCATGACGCCCTCCCGCTCAAGCTCTCTCAAGTGGCGGTAATATCCCGGCAAACGCCTGATGACCGCATCGGAAACATATCCTGCCATACCTGTCTATTCCCTCCGTTCCTGTATCAAAGAACCTGTGGCAAAATTGCACACAATCATTCTATGATATTACAGTATACCACATTGACAAAATTATCTCAAGCAGCAGCTTGTGTACGCAAAAGAAAAAGCCGCTGCTCCCCATTGCAGGGAACAGCGGCTGATTGTACGGATTACTCAGCGTCTTCCTGAGCAGCGGCTTCGGCTTCCAGAGCGGCGCCAACGGCCTCGATATCCACAGCCACGACCTCGGCATCGTCCTCATCGATGGGGGCGATTTCTTCTTCGGTCACTTCGGGCTCCAGCAGAGCACGGATGCTCAGGCTGATGCGCTTGGCGGCGGGATCGATGCTCAGCACCTTCACCTGTACCTCATCGCCAACGTTCACAGCGTCCTCCACCTTGTTGATGCGGGTGGTGGCGCACTGGCTGATGTGTACCAGACCGTCGATACCGGGCTCCAGCTCCACGAAGGCGCCGAAGGTGGTGATGCGGACGACCTTACCGGTAACAACAGCATCAGCGGGATACTTTTCGGGAGCCACATCCCAGGGCTTGGGCTGCAGTTCCTTGATGCTCAGCTGAATGCGCTCGCGCTCACGATCGATGGACTTGATCTTGACTTCAACTTCCTGATCGGGAGCAACGACTTCAGAGGGATGCTTTACATGAGACCAGCTCAAATCGGTAACATGGATGAGACCATCCACGCCGCCCAGATCTACGAAGGCGCCGAAATCGGTCAGGCGGCGGACTGTGCCCTTGACCACTTCGCCGGCAACCAGCTTGTCCCAAGCTTCTGCCTTCTTGGCAGCGCTTTCTTCGCGGATAACAGCGCGGCGGCTGGCCACAACGCGCTTCTTCTGCTCGTCCAGCTCAATGATCTTGAGCTTGAGGTTCTGGCCGACGAATTCGTTGATGTTCTCAACAAAGCGGTTAGCCAGCTGAGAGGCAGGCACGAAAGCACGGATGCCGTTGATGCTGCAGGTAAGACCGCCCTTAACGACCTTCTCGCCGACAGCCTCTACGTACTCGCCCTTCTCGTACTTTTCGACAAGCTCGGCGAAGGCCTTGCGGTTCAGGATGTTGCGCTGGGACAGCAGTACGTTGCCGTCGCCGTCATTCACCTTGACGACCTCCACTTCGATTTCGTCGCCCATGCCGACATCCTGGGTTACCAGATCTTCGCGCTTGATCAGTCCGTCAGACTTGTAACCGATGTTTACACACACTTCATCCTCGGTAACGAGAACGACGGTGCCGGTAACGGTCTGTCCGGGTCTGATTTTGACCAGAGTAGCTTCCACGTCAGCCATAAAGCTGCTCTGCTCCTCCTCGGTGGAAAGCTCCTGGGCCAATTGTTCCTTGTCAGTCATACGTGTGACAACCTCCTTAAGTAACCAGTCCGGTGTGCTGGCACCGGCCGTGATTCCAATGAATTCCGAATGGATATTTGCAAAGCCCGGCGGTATATCCGCCGCGCGCTCTACCAAAATGGTACGGCTGCAAATGCTTTTGCAGGTCTCGTACAGCTTGCGGGTGTTGGCGCTTTTGCTGCCCCCGATTACCAGCATGGCATCTGCCCGGCTGCTGAGCCTTTTGGCTTCTGTCTGTCGCAAAACGGTGGCGGTACAAATGGTTTCCTGTACCGAAAGATCTGCGACCCTTGTGCGAAGCGCCTGCAGGATCTGCTCCCAGCGTTCGTGGGGAAACGTTGTCTGGGAAACGGCCAACGCTCTGTCCATTTCCGGCAGGGTCAACGCCTCTTCCGGGGTATAGACGGTATAAACTTTACCTTTGGCGAAACCGATGGTTCCGATCACCTCAGGGTGATCTGCCTGCCCGACCAGCACCACCGGCGAACCGTCTGCGCTGTATTTGGCTACCACCTGATGAAGCCTCGCCACGAACGGGCAGGTAAGGTCGATAACGGCATCTGCCGTCCGTTCCAGTTCTTCGGCAATCTGCGGGGATATACCATGGCTGCGTACAACGACTGTCTTGCCCTTGGTGTCCTCTACATCATGAACAGCTACAATGCCGATGGATTCCATTTTTTCGATCACCTGCGGATTATGCACCAATTCGCCAAAGGTGACAATGGTGTTGCCGCCGGCCGCCGCTTTCTGTGCTTCGTCTACAGCGCGGCGTACACCCATGCAGAACCCTGCATGCCGTGCGATTTCGATTGGCATGGAACCATCCTTTCACGCATATCAACGTATGTATTCGCCGTAGAAAACGAATCTCCTTCTAATTTTCTTGCAAGATTTTAAAAAAATTGCAGGAAAATTGAACTTTTCTTATCAAACGATACATATCGGTGCGGAATATGCTACCGAAAGTATTTATTCGGACTTCTGATGCTTTTCCACCAGCTCGCGGTAACGCTGAGTGATGGCAGAAAGCAGTTGATCGCAGGTTTGCTTGTTTACGCCCTGCCTTGCCAGATGGGATACGGGAATGCAGTTTCCGCAATAAGCATGGATCCGGCGGAAGAGTCTGGGCTTATCGGTCAGATAAACGGGCAGGATTGTTGCCTTGCTGCGCAGAGCGATCAAAGCGATACCGCTTTCCAGCTCTTCCATAACGCCTTCTTTATGGCGGGTACCCTCGGGGAACACACCCAGCACATGCCCTTCACCAAGAACCTTCATACAGCTGCGGATGGCTGCCATATCGGTGTTATGGCGATCGACGGCGATCATGCCGAGGCGGTCGAAAAACCACTTGAACAGAGGCTTCTTATTCAGTTCCTTCTTGCCGAGGAAGCGGATGTGATAACGCTTGTTGGCCATCGCCAGAATAACAGGATCCAGCATGCTGTTATGGTTGCTAACCATAATTGCGGGAGCATCCTGCTGTGCGTTCTCCAGATCGTGGAAGGTAACAGGGAAGAAAACTCGCATCAGAAATGCTGCCACCGGCAGACCATAGCGGTAGAGCGGCAGGAATTTTTCTGCTTTGGGCAGCTTCTTTCCTTTGAGCATATCCACGCGCATCAGGATATTATCGACCACCTGCTGCTGGTTCATGTCGGTGCTGTCTACGATCTGGGCATCGTCGGCAGGACGGAGGGGATCCACTTCGCGGTTCATATCCTGCTCGTCACGGCGGATCACATCGGCGAGCACTTCTTCGTAGGTGGTTTCCTGCCCCTTGCGCTTCATTTCGTCGAAACGACGCTGAGCGCGCTCCTCAGGAGCAGCCGTCAGATAGATCTTCAAACGGGCATCGGGCAGCACAACAGTGCCGATATCGCGCCCATCAAGAAGCACATCCTGTTTTTTGGCAAGCTCCCGCTGGCTTGCGACCATTGCTTTGCGAACAGCGGCAAAACGGGATACCGCGCTGGCAGCCATGCTGACTTCCGGCGTGCGGATCAGTCCGGTAACATCCTGTCCGGCGATGGAGGTACGCTGCGCGCCATCGATATAGGCAACCTCGGGCATCGCTTTTTTCGTCAACTCGGCGAGGGCTTCTTCATCGTCTGTGGATACGCCCTGGGAAAGGGCATACCACGCAAAAGCACGGTACATCGCACCGGTATCCAGATGAAGAATGCCAAGAGCCTTGGCAACATCGTCAGCAACGCTACTCTTGCCAGCACCTACGGGACCGTCCATTGCAATGGTCAGATTCATCATACTCTTTCCTTTCAAAAAAAGCCTTCGGCTAACCGCCGAAAGCCTTCATGCAAGCCCCAAAGTGCCGCTGCACCCCATTTTTTCACCCGCTATGTAAAGCAGGCCGGTGCTCTACCGCCGGTTTCTGCCTTCCCCTGGCACAGATTTGTGGGGGCATGACATCTGCCGGACGAACGCGAGCTCCGTTTTGTGAAATGTGGGTAAAAACAGGATACTGGCGCGCACTTCAGGAACCATGAATGTATTATAGGGCTTTCACCCGTCCCTGTCAAGAGGCGGGAAACCGCCAATTACAAGAAAGTTCTGCCGTTTAATCAGGGTCGGATGCCGGTAAGCAGCTCATCCACCAGCTGAATAGCCTGGGTAAGCCGCTGGTTGTAGTCGCCGCCCACAATAACGATCTTGTCGCCGAAACCATGTTCCTTATACATATTGAGCAAACGGTCGTTAAGTTCCATACGCTTGCGCTGGTCGCCGTTGAGCCGCTGCCCGTCCGCCACCCACTTTACATCGGGCAGCAGATAGATAAGCCTGTCATAACGGGTATGATCGATGTACTTCTGCACCAGCTCGTTGCGGTGCCCCATATACAGTTCGCTGAAATAGTCGGTGTAGGTGGCATCGGTATCGAAGAAACAGACCTTGTTGCAGGCACGCAGGGCGTGGTAATCCTGCTCATACTGCAGATGGGCGATGCGGCTGAAATCCTCGTCGGTATAGATGGTCTCGTCGTTGCCGAGAAATTCCTTGGCGTAATAGCGGCCCACCTCTTCCGACCAAGAGGTGTTGTACAGCTTGGCGAGGCATTTGGTCAGCGTGGTTTTGCCGCAGCTTTCCGTACCGGCGATCAGCACCTTCTTGGAAAAGAAGGGACGGGCAGCGCCGAGGATGTAGTGCCAGTTGCCCAGAATATTGCTGCGGATATCGGTGGCAGAGATCGGGTAACGGGTGCGTGCAGGATCGAACAGCTCCACGGTGGCTTCGGGGAAATAGGTTGCCAGCGTATCGCCGTATTCCATATCGCCTACAAAAAATGCATCGATCTTCTCGGGAACCACTTCCCGCATGCGCTGGGACCAAAGATCCCAACCGGCGGGGTAGACAGGGATATCGGTCTCATCCAGCACACGAACGCTGATGTGATCCATATCCTGCAGCTGCTGAGAGATCCACTGTTTACGCAGGCGGTAGGAGATTTCCGGGATGCCGGCATCCTTGCAGATCTCTCTGGTCTGATTGGCATTATCCGAAATGACCACCACCAGATGATGGCACTTGGTGGAAGCCTCGATCATTTGATACAGGTGACCGCGGTGTGGCGGCAAGAAGCGTCCGAAATAAACGCCGAGCTGATACATAAGCCCGTTTCCTCCTTTGTAATGCGTTCTGGAAAGATTTCTACATGCAGTCCGCGCTTTCCTGCCCGATGGTTCTCGTTAATTCTTTATCACGAATATGCAGCGTGAAAAATCATTCCTTACCACAACTTTTCCGTGGTGATACCGGCGAAATAATGCTCAATGATCTGCTGTGCGCTGCTGCCGTCGGCTGCCATTGCGTATGCACCCCATTGGCTCATGCCGACGCCGTGACCGTAGCCCTTGCCTTCCATGACCACTTGCCCATCCTGCACTTTCAAAGAAGTGAGCAGCGTGGAACGCATTTTGGTACTGCCCAGTGCAATGCGCAGATCGGCAGCCGGAATGCTTGTCCCGTTTACAACAACGGTCTTCGCTCTTCCGCCTTCCCCTCTTTCCCCTACCGACAATTTGGTTTCGTCACCGATCTTGACCTCTGCGCCAAGGCTTTGGCAGGCAGCGGCAAATTCTTCGGCGGGAAAGGAAGACTGCCACCGCGCCGCATCCTTCAGCGCCTTAAGATCTTTCTCGTTTTCGACAGTTGTCGGTTCCATACCGGTAACAACTGCTGTGTATTCAGGTTCCGAGTCTTTCCACCCGAGACCGGTCACAGCGCGCTCGGTAGTCCCACCACTGTGTGCATGGAACCATGCATACGGCAATTCGCCGTCCGATGCCAGCACCATCCCCCGCGTTTCACTGACCGCCGTACGGATACGGTCGTTTACGGCTTTTCGGTCGTAAGCCTGAGCTTCTTCGATATCGGTAGAGATATCGGCATCGGGGTACTTGCTCTGTTTCTCATCCACGAATTTCAGAACAAAGGTACGCGCAAGGATCGCCTGCGCTTTCAGGGCTTCCTGAGGCCAGTCATTCTTCATTTCCCCAGCCAGAACCCCTTCTACATAGGTTTCCAGATCCATGGTCTCTACCTTTTCCTCGCTGGCCACATAAACCCGCAGAAGCGGTATACCATCTTCGTTTTTCTCCAGCCGTTCCTCCGGCCACGATACCTGTGCTTTCATACGTACACCGGTGGGTCTGGGCGCAGGTTCATCCGATTCGGCAGTGCTTGCGCAGCTCTGAAGAGCCAGCAGGATGACAGCAAGAACTGCAGCCGTTGTTCGTTTCTTCATTGAAAAGATCCCTCCTCACGGGCTATATTGCCCCCGAGAAGGGATCGTTCATCATGCAAATGCTGGTCAGGCTTCCGGCTGTGCAAAAGGCGCGTACACACGCATCGCCACGCCGTCGTCCTGTACAAGAATATCGGGCTGCATGCGGGATACCTGCCAAAATACGTACAGATCGCCTGCCGCACCGCTGAAGTTGCCTGCCAGAAGGAACCAGAACAGCCAGAACCAGACACCCGGCGTCAGCAACGCCACAGCAAGAAAAACCACGCCCCAGATGACTACAGGCGCAAGGGCGATGATCAGATAGGGTATTTTTCGGAAATAGGCCTTGCTGCCGGCATAAGCATACTGCAGGCTGATGCCGAAATGAGGCTTCTGCTTGCTGAAATACCACATAAAGATCCCGTGCGCCGCTTCATGCAAAACAATGTAAACAAAGAATGCCGCCAGAGCTGCCACCATGACCGGCAGGTATTCCTCCCCCGCCGCACCGGGATCCTCACGGATCAGAAAACCAAGGGCGAACACCACCGCGAGCAGCACAAGGCTGAGCACGGAAACAATGGTATTCTCTTTTTGATTTTTCGCAAGATCAATGGTGCGGTAAAGGTCATACCCTTCCGGCAGGCTCCATTCTGCCTGCTTCGTGCTTTGGTTCATGGTATCTTCTTCTTTCTGTGGTAAAATGGCAGGTTGGTTATCCGATCAAATACCGGCTGCGGGTGCGCTTTCCACCAGCTTTACACAGGCTTCGGCATTGCTGCCCACAAAAGCCGCACTCGGCTCGGCAGACAGGATACGGCGTGCCACATCCATGACCCGCTCGGGCGTTACCGCATCAATCTTGGCAAGAACCTCTTCCGGAGTACGCATACGGCCGTGCAGCAACATGCCCCGTCCAACGGATTGCATACGACCGCTGGAGCTTTCCAGCCCCAGTACAAAGCCGCCGCGAAGCTGGGCTTTTGCACTGGCAAACTCCTTCTCGGATATGGGATTTTTCAGGAACAGGCGAAGCTGCTCCTGAATCTCCCTGAGCACGACCTCTCCATGATCGGGAGTCGTACCGGCATACACGTTAAAGACTCCTGCGTTACGGTAACTGCTGGAATAGGTGTAAACGCTGTACGCCATGCCCAGTTCCTCACGGATACGCTGGAACAGACGACTGCTCATGCCGCCGCCGATGGCATTGTTGAATACGGCAAGGGGGTATGTGTCATCCGTGTCGGCGCCGATTCCGGGAAAGCCAAGACAGATATGCAGCTGCTCGGTATCCTTTTTCTTAAAGACGCGCTGATGGATGTAGCGCTGCTCCTGCTCGGACGACTCCTGACCCTGTTCGTTGGGGAACACGTCGAAGTACTGCTGTGCCAGTTCAACAAAGGCATTCCAGTCGTAATTACCGGCAATGGACAGTACCATATTCTGTGCCACATAATGCTTGCGCCAGTAAGCAAGGATATCATCCCGCGTATAAGCACGGATGCTGCTGCCCGGTCCCAGGATCGGACGGCTGAGAGAGCCTTCGAACTGAGCAGAGGCCAGCATTTCGTGCACCAGATCCTCGGGGGTATCCTCCACCATGGCGATCTCTTCCAGAATCACGCCCCGCTCCTTGTTCAACTCCTTCTCATCAAAGGTCGGGCGCAGAGCAAGATCTGCCAGAATATCCACCGCAAGGCGCAGATCCTCGTCGATCACTTTGGCATAATAGCAGGTGCATTCCTTACCGGTAAAGGCATTCAGCTGCCCGCCCACCATATCCATTTCTTCGGCGATATCCCGGGCGGTGCGGGTTTTGGTACCTTTGAACACCATGTGCTCGATAAAATGGGAAAGACCGTTTTCCGAAAGCTCTTCGTTGCGGCTGCCTACCTTGACCCACACGCCCACCGTGCAGCTGCGTACATGGGTAAGCTTCTCGCCCACCACCCGAAGGCCGTTAGGAAGAATGATCTGATCAAACATGCTTGGTTGTTTCCTTTCCTGCAAAAATGCAGAAGCCGCCGGGCGGGGCGCTTTTGCCCCGCCGACGGCGGCAGAGTTTCAAAGGGTTATCCCTCAGGTGCGGTCATTACCGCCGAAGGGACGTCCATCCCGGCGGGGAGGACGATTGCGGCGCTCGCCGCCATTACGGTTGCCCTCGGAAGCAGCGGGATAGGTGATATCGTTGCGGATCAGGTTGACACGACCCTGAGAGTCGATCTCGTTGACCTTGACTTCGATCTCATCGCCGATGTTCATCACATCTTCCACCTTTTCCACGCGGTGGTCGGCCATCTTGCTGATGTGCAGCATGCCGTCCTTGCCGGGGGTCAGCTCGATGAAGGCGCCAAAGTTCATGATGCGCACAACCTTGCCCAGATATACATCGCCCACTTCCACGTCCTTTGCGATGCCCTCGATGATGCGGCGGGCCTTGGTGGCGGCAGCTTCGTCGGGGGTAGCGATGTAGACGCGGCCATCGTCCTCGATGTCGATCTTGACGCCGGTCTCGGCGATGATCTTGTTGATCATCTTTCCGCCGGGTCCAATGACCTCACGGATCTTCTCGGGGTTGATGGTGAAGCGGATGATCTTGGGAGCATACTTGCTCAGGTGCTCGCGGGGCTGGCCAAGGGTATCCAGCATGATCTTGAGGATATGCAGACGACCCTGCAGAGCCTGACCCAGAGCCTTCTCCAGAATGTTGCGGTCGATACCGGCGATCTTGATATCCATCTGGATAGCGGTGATGCCCTTAACAGTACCGGCAACCTTGAAGTCCATATCGCCCAGGAAGTCTTCCAGACCCTGAATGTCGGTAAGAACGGCAACATTGCCGCTCTCGGCATCCTTGATCAGACCCATGGCAACACCGGCAACGGGAGCCTTGATCGGCACACCGGCATCCATCAGGCTCAGAGTGCTGCCGCACACGGAAGCCATGGAGCTGGAGCCGTTGGAGGACAGGATCTCGCTGACCAGACGCAGTGCGTAGGGGAACTCGTCCTCGCCGGGAACCACGGGCAGCAGAGCGCGCTCTGCCAGAGCGCCGTGACCGATCTCGCGGCGGCCGGGGCTCTTCATGCGGCCCGCTTCGCCGGTGGCGTAGGGGGGCATGTTGTAGTGGTGGATATAGCGCTTGCTATCCTCGGTGCCCAGACCGTCCAGGATCTGCACATCGCTCATGGAGCCGAGGGTAGTAACGGTCAGAGCCTGGGTCTCGCCACGGGTAAAGATGGCGCTGCCGTGGGTGCGGGGCAGAACGCCTACTTCGCACCAGATGGGGCGCACGTCGGTCAGGCCGCGGCCGTCGGGACGGATGCCCTGCTCCAGGATCTTCTTGCGCATGATCTCCTTCTTGAGGTAGTAGATCGCATCAGCGACCTCGCTCATGCGGCCTTCGAACTGCTCGGCGAAATGCTCGTTGCACTCGGCCTGAACCTGATCCTCGCGCTCCTTGCGCTCGTGACGGTCGGGAGTTTCGAACACCCAGCAGCACTTATCGTAAGCAAACTCACGAACAGCAGCCTTTACATCGTCGCCGGTGGTAACCAGCTGAACCTCGACCTTTTCCTTGCCGATCTCGGCCTTGATCTGCTCGATGAAAGCAACGATCTTCTTGATCTCCTCATGGCCATACAGAATGGCGCTGAGCATGGTTTCTTCGGAAACCTCGTTTGCGCCGGCTTCGACCATCAGCACGGCATCAGCGGTACCGCTGACGGTGAGGTGCATGCTGGACTTCTGGCGCTGTTCCTCGGTGGGGTTGATGACGAATTCGCCATCAATGCAGCCGACCACGACGGTGCCGGTGGGGCCGCCCCACGGAATATCGCTGACGCTCAGGGCAGCGGAAGAACCGATCATGGCGGGAATTTCCGGGGGAATGTCCTTATCCACGCTCAGGCAGGTGGCAACGACCTGCACGTCGTTACGCATGCCCTTGGGGAACAGGGGGCGCAGGGGACGGTCGATCAGGCGGCAAGTAAGGGTAGCCTTCTCGGTGGGACGGCCTTCACGCTTGATAAATCCGCCGGGGATCTTGCCCACGGAATACTGCTTCTCTTCGAAGTCCACGCTCAGGGGGAAGAAATCCACGCCGTCGCGGGCCTTTTCGCTCATGGTGGCGTTCACCATAACAACAGTGTCGCCGTAGCGCACGAAAGCGGAGCCATTCGCCTGCTGCGCATACTTGCCAAACTCGATGGAAAGCGGACGACCCGCCAGTTCAGTAGAAAATACCTTGTAATCCATTTCCTTCTCCTTCTTCTTCCATGCAGACGGGCCACTTGCCCGCCGCAACTCCTCTGCCGCGCAATGCGGCTTGTCTCATATGTGCAACCGGTGCACACATGCTCAAGAAAAAGCCGCGCCGCAGGGGTGATCCCGCTTCGGCGCGGCCATCCTTCATTACTTTCTGAGACCCAGCTGAGCGATCAGGTTACGATAGCCCTCGATGTCGGTCTTCTTGAGGTAATCCAGCAGACCACGGCGCTTACCAACCATGAGCAGCAGGCCGCGACGGCTGTGGTGGTCCTTCTTGTTGATCTTGAGATGCTCGTTGAGGTGGTTGATGCGCTGGGTGAGCAGAGCGATCTGAACCTCGGGGGAACCGGTGTCACCTTCGTGACGGGCGTAAGTCTTGATGATTTCGCACTTTTCCATTTGGGGTTGCCTCCTTTGATTGGTTACGGCTTTGCCGTACCGTTGGTAATCGCCGCATTCATAGCTTGCCGTTGGCTCTCGGACAGCTGCGGATGCGGTTCGTCTGTGTGTGCAGTCGCACACCTGAGTATTGTAGCACGGAAGCGATGCTTTGTAAACGCTTTTTTCGAATTTTCAATCATTTTCTTAACAAAAATCACAGTTGTTGCTGCCAATAGGCAAAAGAGCCGACCATCATTTCCCGATGGTCGGCTCTTGCCCGCAAAACGCAGCCGGTACAGAACCGGCAGGTCGCTGAAAGGAACTAACCTGTTCGTCGATCAATTTGTTAAGGTGCTTCACAACGCTGCTGCCGTTCGTTCCCTTCTGCGGGGTCTGAAGATACTCATGCAGGCTGGATGATTGGTACTTCTCAAAGACCGGACACTGCTGAAGCGCGTTTTTTTCATCTGTCATATCATACAGAGAAACAGAGACGTTCACAAACAGAACGCAACGGTTGACCTGAGCGGGAACTCCATGCTCGCGAAGAGTGTTACTGAGCCGGTAAGCGTGGGTTGCAACCTGCTTGACCGGATTGTATACCTCATTACGGTGGGTTGTATGACCGCGCTCGGCTTCGAGCACCAGTTCTTCATCCGACCAGTCGCCGATAAGTGAATCCTTGTAATTCTTTACCTCAACGATAGTAACGGTATGCGGCGCAACAACAATAATGTCCGTCTCGCTGTCGCGCCCATCGTAGGTGATCATCAGATTGGTATAGATGTGGCAGTTGTCCCCAAGTTCGCTGAGCATATCCAGCGCCGTCTGTTCGCCTTCCAGACCTGAGATCAGTATCTTCATTTCGTCAGAGGGAGGATCCGTCCTTCCCTGTTCTCTTGCCGCTTCTTCGTTAAAAGTGCGGTCAAGCACAGGCTTACGGACAGGAGCAAGACTTTTTATGATGCAATATGCAATAAACAGCAGAATACCAAAACAAATAACAACGACAAGCACTCCGGACGACACACGGAAAAACCACAGCAGAATGGAAGCAATCAACGATAAGAAGCCAATCAGAATATTCAGCAGAGCCTGACCTATGCCTACGGATTCACTTCCCGTATTCGCCATATCGTTGCGCAAAGCTTCCGCCAGAGAATTCTCCAGCCCGCTGAACAGATTATGCGCCGCCTCCTGAAGAGTCCGGATTATTTCCGGGCGCACTGCAAGCAGGATGATAACAGCGATAATGAGTATCAGAAAGAACAGTTTACCGGGCAAAGACCGCCGGTAGGCATCCCTCGCTGTTTCATACCTTTCCTTTTTATATTCGATCTGCCTGAAAAATGATGCTCTGTCCTCTTCGAATCTCTTCTCGTAAAGATCATCCAATTTTTCCTGAAGGGTGTTCTTCCCGTGATGAATAATAGCCATTCTGTTCCCTTTCTTTGTTGTCATTGAGATCTGTAAAAACACTTGTTTTCATGTCATTGAAGCATATCACGGATTGTTTACAGTGTCAATCTTCCTGCGGGGCCGGCTTTACCAACCGTCACGGATTCGGACATAATGACAGAAAAACGCCCGCAATCGCAGTGCGGGCGTTTCTTGTACAATCGGTTATCTGGAACTGAGAAACAGCAACTGTGCTGTCTGCTTCCCGCTTCCGGTTGCAAGCTGCAATCGGATCTGTCCGTCATCACTGACAATGGCTGAACAAGGCCAGCTTTTTTCAGTGTTATCACAGACAATCACACAGCGATACTTGCCGGACGGAAGGGACTGTTTGTTGCACATTTCCTTTTGAAAACAGTATTGCCCATTTGTTTCGGGCAACAGGATTCCGCGATGACTGTAGGGATGCCCCAGCAGCCTGTTGGCACGCCGCAGATCCCCCTTGCCCAATGCAGCCCGTATCACACTGGAACTTACCTCTTCCCCATCCAGCGTTACCTGCGGAACAACCTCTGTGCGGAAGCCCAGTGCATCGCCCAGTGCGGCAAGAAAAGCAGAAGTACCGCTGCCGCCTTTACCGAAGGTATGGTTATAGCCGCATACGATGTCTGTGGGGTAGAAACGGCGCATCAGTTCCCCCACATAGACCTCGGGAGGCATGTTGCGCACCTCATCGGTAAAGTTCTGGGCAAAAAGCAGATCCACGCCTGCTTTTTCCAGCAGATGAGCACGTTCCTGAAAGGTGGTCAGGGCAGGAGGGATGCGATCCGGAGCGATCTGCGCCAGAGGATGATCGGTAAAGGTGCAGACCACCAGCGGTATGCCTTTTCGTTTTGCCAGCACTTTGGCTCTTTCCAGCAGTACCTGATGACCGATGTGTACCCCATCAAACATACCCAGTGCCAGCACGGCTTTATCCAATGCCGCCCTGCCGTCGGTTACGATGCGCATCACCGCTTCCCCCTTTCCATGCTCATGCTCAATCGCCCAGCCATGTTCTTACCTTCATCTGATCGTTCTTTCTTTCGACAATGGCCTGTACCCTGCCATCCAGACGGATGCAGGCAGGGCTGCCCTCTGCTGCGTTTGTTTCATGCAAAGCAGTAAAGCGTTTCCACGGTAAATGACCGCCGTTCCGCAGAGCCTTCTCCAGCCCATCCGGCAGATCACAGACAGGCAGGTGCGACAATGCGATTTCGGACGGCAGAAGCAACTGCCGCAGCGTGCCGGCTTCTTTTGCTGTCTGGAGCTGCTCGATGGTCATTGCCGTATCCAGCGTAAAAACACCGCTGAGGGTACGGAGCAAAAAACGCATATGGGCAGGGCAGCCTACCGCCGCACCAATATCGTGGCAGAGCGTGCGCACGTAAAAACCTTTGGAGCAGTGTACAGCCACCAATGCCCCGTGATTCTCGGTCATGGCATTCAGGGTAATGCGGTGGACCGTTACTTTTCTGGCAGGGATATCCACGGTTTGTCCCTTTCTTGCCAGCTGATAGAGACATTGCCCGTCCTTCTTCAGTGCGCTGAACATGGGCGGCTGCTGCATCAATTCCCCTTCGAAGCCTTTCAGCGCACTGCGCAGCATTTCTTCGTCGGGATAATTCTCGCCGGTCTCCAGAATCGCCCCCTGTGCATCCTGCGTATCGGTACTGCATCCAAATGCGATCTCGGCGATATAAGCCTTTTCTTTGTCCTGCATGTAGTCGAACAGCCGGGCTGCCTTGCCCACCATGATGGGCAGCACACCCGCAGCCTCAGGATCAAGCGTGCCGGCGTGTCCGACCTTTTCGCCATCCAGCAGTCGGCGAACCAAACCAACGACAGCCGCCGAGGACATCCCCGGCGGCTTAAGTACATTGAGAAAACCGCAAAGCGGCTTCTGTTCGTTCATCATGCTCTCTGTCCTTCCAAAGCAGCAATAAGCGCTGCCTCGATCTGTGCAACGGCTTCTTCCATGGGCAGATCGATGCTGCAACCGGATGCCTGCCTGTGCCCGCCGCCCCCGAAGAGGGCCGCAACCGCATCGATCCGGTAGGGTTCGATGGAACGCAGGCTGAATTTGATCCCGCCTTCCGGCTTTTCATGGGCATAGTATGCCATGTTCACGCCTTCAAGATCGATGGCGTAATCGATCACACCGTCCACATGATAGGGATCGGCTCCGATACGGTTCATCTGTTCCATCGTTGTCTGCAATCCGGCGATCTGTCCATCGGCGATTACCCGCAGGGAAGGAAGGGTCTCTGCCAAGACACGCACAAACGACAATTCCTTGGTACGGAAAAGCCGGCGGCTGTATTCGGCCAGATCAAGACCCGCTTTCATCAGCCCTTCCATGATGGAAAAGCATTCGGCGTTCACGCTGTCATAAATGAAGTTACCGGTATCGGTGGAAAGAGCCGTATACAGGCACAGAGCGGCATCTTTGCCGATGGGCTGTTCCCATGCCTGATAAAGACGATAAACCAGCACCGCAGCCGCAGGGGCTTTGCCGTCGATCAGATTGATCTGTCCAAAGCCGGGATTGGTGGCATGGTGATCTACCACCGCCTGCTGTGCGGCAGTGGTAAAGAGCGGCCGACATGCCCCCATGCGTTCGATGCAGCTTACATCTACCGCAAGTGCAAGGGCATTGTCCGGGCACTGTACATCCCCGGGCGCAGAGAACCGTTCCCAACCGGGCAGGAATTGCAGCTGCCCGGGTACGGTGCCGTCCAGCACAAGCTGCGTCCTCTTCCCCATCTGCTCCAGCAGCAGCGACATGGCAAGCGTGCTGCCCAACGCATCCCCATCAGGAGAAATGTGAGCAAACAGCAAGATGCAGTCCGCCGCTTTCACGGCAGACTGCAACGCCTGTATGGTCAGATCATTCGTCATCGTCTTCATTGGTTTCATCATCCTCCGGTTGCACCTGCCTGAGCATCGATGCGATATGGATACCATAGGCGATATTCTGATCCGCTTCGAAAATCAGCTCCGGTGCATAACGGATGATCATGCTTCTGCCAAGCTCGCGGCGGATAAAGCCGGATGCCTTGCGCAGCGCAGCCAGCATGGGCTCGCGGTTCTCATCCTCCAGAACACTGACGTAGATCTTCGCAAAGCGGAGATCACGGGTCACATCTGCGTGGGTGATGCTGAAGGTGCCGCGCACGCGGGGATCGGACACATCCTCCCGGATGATCCGATCCACCTCGCGGCGCACCTGTTCGCTGATGCGATCAATACGTTGATAGCTCATTAGCGTTCAATTTCCTCCATGATGAAGCATTCAATGATATCGCCTTCCTTGATATCGTTGAAGCTGTCGAAGCTGACGCCACACTCGTAGCCGGTGGCCACTTCCTTGGCATCGTCCTTGAAGCGCTTGAGGCTGCTCAGCTTGCCTTCGAAAACCACGATGTTGTCGCGGAGCAGGCGAACCTGAGCGTTGCGCTGCAGCTTACCATCCTGCACATAGCAGCCGGCAACGGTGCCCGCACCGGTGATGCGGAAGGTGTTGCGCACTTCGGCATGACCCAGCAGCACTTCCTTGTATTCGGGGGCCAGCAGACCCTTCATAGCCTTTTCGATATCCTCGATGGCCTGATAGATGACGCGGTAGAGACGGATGTCCACGCCGTCATGCTCGGCGGTCTCGCGGGCGGTGTTATCGGGACGGATGTTGAAGCCGATGATGATGGCATCAAAGGCGGAGGCAAGGTTCACGTCGTCCTTGGTAACGGCGCCGACGGCGCTGTGCAGCACACGTACGCGTACCTCGTCGTTGGAGAGCTTCTCCAGAGCCTGCTTCACAGCCTCCACGCTGCCCTGTACGTCTGCCTTGACGATCAGGTTCAGGGTGGTCATCTTGTTCTGATCCATACGGCTGAACAGGTTATCCAGAGACACCTTGCTGGAAGCAGCCACACGTGCAGCCTTGAGCTTGTTGCGGCGTTCTTCGACGACCTGACGACCCAGACGATCGTCTTCCACAGCCATCATATCGTCGCCGGCGCTGGGAACCTCGGTGAAACCGGCGATCTCAACAGGCATGGAGGGGCCGGCTTCCTTTACGCGCTCGCCCTTGTCGTTGACCATGGCGCGGACACGGCCCGCAGCCAGACCGGCAACGATGTTGTCGCCCACGTGGAGGGTACCGTTCTGGAGCAGCACGGTGGCAACGGGGCCGCGTGCCTTGTCCAGCTTGGCTTCCACGATGATACCCTTTGCCATGCGGTTGGGGTTGGCGCGGAGCTGGCACATATCGGCCTGCAGAAGGATCATTTCCAGCAGGTTGTCGATGCCCATACCGGTGTGAGCACTGACGGGGCACATAATGGTGTCGCCGCCCCACTCTTCGGGAACCAGCTCGTGAGCGGTCAAATCCTGCTTGATGCGCTCGGGGTTGGCAGAGTCCTTATCCATCTTGTTGATGGCAACGATGATCGGCACCTCGGCTGCCTTGGCGTGGTTGATGGCTTCCACAGTCTGGGGCATAACGCCGTCGTCTGCGGCAACCACCAGCACAGCGATGTCTGTGGACTGTGCGCCGCGCTTACGCATGGCGGTAAAGGCTTCGTGACCGGGGGTATCCAGGAAGGTGATGATCTGATCGTTGACCGTAACGGTATACGCGCCGATGTGCTGGGTAATACCGCCGGCTTCGCCCTGGGTAACATGGGCATTGCGGATGTAGTCCAGCAGAGAGGTCTTACCATGGTCAACGTGACCCATGATGGTGACCACCGGGGGACGGGGCTGCAGATCTTCCTCGGCATCCTCGAAGTCGGTCTCGGCAAGGTTGTCTTCTGCGGTCTTGTCCAGCTTCAGCTCCAGCGTTACGCCGAAGTCGCTGCAGACCAGAGAAGCGGTATCGTAATCCAGTTCGCTGTTGATGTTGGCCATAACGCCCAGCATGAGCAGCTTCTTGAGGATCTCGCCGGCGGGCTTACCGATACGCTCGGTCAGATCCTTAACGGTGATGGTCTCGGCCGTCATGGTGGCTTCGGTGATCACGATGGGAGCCATCAGCTGCTGTGCGCTGGGCTTTTTGGTAGCGCGGGCACGGCGGCCGCCGCGGATCACCTCATCGTCCATACCGTTGTAGTTTTCACGGGCAAGCTGCTTGCGGTTCTTGGCAACGCGCTCGGGATCGTGCTGGCGAACGTAATTCTTCTTGTTCGGATCGTAATTGCTCACACGCTCTTTTTCAACAGCGGGAGCCAGATCCACGGGCTTGGGACGCCCACCCATGGGCGGACGGCCTGCACCGCCTGCGGGACGGCCGAAGTTGCCGCCAGCGGGACGTGCGCCACCCTGCTGACCCTGCGGATTGGCAGGACGACCGTAGGGACCCTGCTGACCCTGCGGGTTGGCAGGACGACCATAGGGGCCCTGCGGATTGGCAGGACGACCATAGGGCCCCTGCGGATTGGCAGGACGGCCATAGGGACCCTGCGGATTGGCGGGGCGACCATAGGGGCCCTGCGGGTTGGCAGGACGACCATAGGGGCCCTGCGGATTGGCGGGGCGACCATAGGGGCCCTGCGGATTGGCAGGACGACCATAGGGACCCTGCGGGTTTGCAGGACGACCGTAGGGGCCCTGCGGATTGGCGGGGCGGGCGTTGCCGGCAGCGGGCCGCGCAGCCTGACCGGGCTGCTGTGCAGGACGGGCTGCAGGCTGTACCTGTGCGGGCTTGGCTGCCTGAGGCTTTTCTTCAGCTTTGGGAGCAACGGCGGGCTTGGCCTCAGCAGGCTTGGCTTCCGCCTTTACGGCAGGCTTCGCCTCAACAGGCTTGCTTTCTGCCTTGGGAGCCTCGGTGGGCTTTGCCTCAGGCTTGGCTTCTGCCTTGGGGGCAGCAGGCTTTGCCTCGGGCTTGCTCTCTGCCTTGGGGGCAGCGGCAGGCTTTGCCTCGGGCTTGGGCTGCTCCTTGGCAGCGGGTGCAGCCTCGGCAGGCTTGGCTTCCGCCTTTACGGCAGGCTTCGCCTCAACGGGCTTGCTTTCTGCCTTGGGAGCTTCGGGCTCGTCGTTATCGGGCATGGTAAATGCCTTGGTATGCTGGCGTGCCAGACGCTCCTGCTCTGCCTGCTCCGCCTTTGCGCGCTGCTGCTCCTCCTCACGTACAAACTGGGTTTCCAGCTTTCGGGCAGCCTGCGCCAGCTCGCTGGCATTTTTCCGCATGGCAGACACATGATCCAGCGCTGCCTTTGCGTCCTTGAGAAGCTCTTTCGTCGCATCTCTGAGTTTAACTTTCGTCATGAAACGCTTGCACCCCCGCATAATTTCGCAAAGTATTTTTGGCTGTTACAGCCGTGGTTCGTCTTTGAGCGTAGTAAGGAGTTTATCGGCCATACCGCCCGCCTTCAGGCAGATGACCATGCGCCCCTTCTTGCCGATGGCATGTCCCAGCGCACCGTCGGAAAGGATGTACAGCGGTGTGCTGTGACTATGACAAGCATCCGTGATGCGCTTCTGCGTATTTTCGGATGCGGAACCGTCCAGCAGTACGATGGCTGCTTCTTCGGTACGGATCGTATCCACGCAGGCCTCCTGACCGCTGATCAGCTGCCCGGCCCGCATGCACAATCCCAAAAAACCGGTTACCCGTTTTTCTGTTTCGATATTCATTGACCCTTCTCCTGCGAAAGAAGCTGCTGCATGGTATCGCGCAGACTCTGCTCCACTTCCGAAGTCAGCTGTACCTCCAGCTGACGGGACAATTGTCCCTGCTTCAGCGCGCGTGCCAGACAATCTGCCTGATAGCAACAATATGCACCGCGCCCTGCTTTTTTGCCTGTCGCATCGAGGCTTACCTCGCCCTCGGGCGAACGAACCACGCGCAGCAGTTCCTTCTTGGGTTTCATTTCGCGGCAACCGACACACATACGCATCGGGATCTTACGCGGTTTTACCGGCATTGCTGCCACTCCTTATTGATGGGATCAGAGGGTATCGTCGTCATCCTCGGAAGAGGAGAACTCGATGTCCCGCAGTTCGGGCATATTGAACTCGGTGTCGCCGGTCTCGGCGCCGTTTTCATAGAAGACCTGATAGCCCATGGGCTCTTCGGGCACTTCCTCGACGGGCAGATCGAACATCTGCGCTGCCTGGCTCTGGCTCTTGATATCGATGCGCCAGCCGGTCAGCTTGGCGGCAAGACGTGCGTTCTGGCCTTCCTTGCCAATGGCGAGGCTGAGCTGGTTATCGGGCACGACCACGCGGCAGGCCTTCTCGTTCTCGGCAACGAAAACGCTGAGCACATGGGCGGGGTTGAGTGCGTTGGCGATAAACTCGGCAGGATCGGCAGACCACTTGATAATATCGATCTTTTCGTTCTTCAGTTCGGTGACCACGCGCTCCACACGGTTGCCGCGGGGGCCGACGCAGGCACCCACAGGATCGATGGAGACCTCGGTGGAATGGACAGCCATCTTGGTGCGGCTGCCGGCTTCGCGGGCGATGGACTTGATCTGCACCACGCCGGAAGCAATCTCGGGCACTTCCATCTCGAACAGGCGCTTGACCAGACCGGGATGGATGCGGCTTACGTGAACCTGAGGCCCACGAACCATCTCGCGGCCGGTACGGTTAACGTTGAGCACATAGACCTTGATGTGGTCATCGATATGGTATTCTTCGCCGGGCACATACTCGCCGGGCTCCATGATGCCTTCGGCGCGACCCAGATCCAGATAAACGCCGCGAGGCTCGGTGCGCTGCACGATGGCGGTGAGCACCTCGTTTTCCTTTTCGGAGTACTGGTCGTAGATCTTGCCCTGCTCCGCTTCACGGATGCGCTGCATGATCACCTGCTTGGCGGTCTGGGCAGCGGTACGCAGGAAGCCGGTGGGGGTCACCTCGATTTCGGCGATGTCGCCCATACGATAATCGGAACGGATCGCCCTGGCAGCCTCCAGCGTGATCTGGTTGGCTTCGTCCTCCAGCTCTTCCACGATGGTCTTGCGAGCAAACACATGTGCATCGCCCGTCTTGCGGTCCAGCGTTACGGACAGGTTGGCGGGGATGGTCTCCTCACGGGCGGTATTCTTTTTGTAAGCAGCCTTGAGGGCTTCCTCAATGGCGCCGAAGAGCAGCTCTTCCTGAATATCTTTTTCGGCAGCCAGCGCCTTTACCGCTTCGATAATGGCTGCATTGCCGGTGGTCTGCTGGGGCTTTTTGGTGGTTCTCATTGATATCTACCTGCCTTTTCTGTCCGTCCTTATTCAAACTCTACATCGGTGAAGGTGCTGTCGTCCAAAGCATCATCCTCGCTGAAATCTTCATCATCCAGAATGATGACAGGCTTGATGATGGCTACGGTCTTGCGCTCGAAGGTAAGGGATTGGGCATCTGCGGTTTCGATGGTAACGGTATCTTCGTCCATCATCCGCAGCAGACCCTGATGCAGCTTGCTGCCCAGCTGAGGGGCAAACAGCTTTACTTCCACAAGGGCATCCCGGTTCTTTTCGAAATCCCGCAGGGTTTTTACGGGACGATCAAGCCCCGGGCTGGACACCTCGAGAAAGTCGTAGTCCACATCCTCCAGAAGGGGTTGCAGTTGCTTGTGGTAGCGTTCGCAATCGTCCAGAGAAAGACCGCCTTCCTTGTCTACGTAAATGCACAGGCACTTGCCGCGGCTTTCCTTCTGCAGCACGACCTCCACCAGCTCCAGCGAGAGTGCGTCTGCCACTTTGGCCGCCCGCTCTTCCACTGCATGTACCGATGCGGCCTTGCCGCTTCCGGTGTTGCCTTTCTTCGCCATAACCTGCTCCTTTGCTGAAACGCCCTTAAGGGAAAACGGCAATCAAAAAGAGTGGTACAATACCGTCAAAGCCCTCTGCCCCATACCTTCGGCTGTCGCCAAAAGACAGCTGCGCACACGCCGATGCGTAACTGCTGCATACCTGCCGATATGCGGTACAGGATAAAGGCTGACGGTATCCACTCTTTCGATAAACCCTTCTTTCTTTATGGGCAGAAATGTTCACAGAAACAGCCCGCATTGCTGCGGACATTGGAAAGTATACCACAACATTTTGCGAAATACAAGCATATTCCAGCGCTGCCAAAGAAAAAAGTTGCTGAAAATTCGTCGTTTTTTCCCGTTAAACTGCTGCATAGCCCGTTTGGGAGCTGCCGGATCACAGATGTTCCAGCAGGCGGAGGCTTTCGGCATCCATAAAGGCAGGGGTGTAGGCGCTGTCTGCCGCCTCCTTCTGCTGCAGGTAACCGGGAAGCTCCAGCGTGAGCATATGATCCCGTACTTTCGCATATTCCCTTGCCGTAAGCCGCCTGTCCAGCCCCGGCAGATCCACCCCGTTCATAGGGGTGTACTGGCGCATCAGGCTGACGGGTGTGCCCTTGGGCAGCTGCTGCGCCACCGCATCCAGGATGGCGATGCTCTCTGCCGTGCGCAGCGGCAGGATCAGGTGACGGATCATGGTGCCGGACAGCATGATGCCGTCTTTGTCGTAAACAGGCAACCCCGTTTGCTCGCACATGGCTCTGACGGCTTCCATGGCCACCTCGAAATAGTCGGGCGCATCAGCCAATTGGGCAGCGGTTTTCTCGGTGGCATATTTCAGGTCGGGCAGCCAGATATCCACCAACCCTTTTGCGCTTCTTACCGTTTCCGACAACTCGTATCCGCTGGTGTTCCACACCACCGGGATGCCCGGCTTGCGGATCGACAACGCCTCCAGGATCGCAGGTGCAAAATGGGTCGGACTGACCAGATTGATGTTGTGTACACCCAGCTCCTCCACACGGCGAAACAAAGCGCTGAGCTGCTTCGGACTGAGCATAACACCGTTCTTGCGGTGACTGATGGGTTCGTTCTGGCAAAAAACACAGCCCAGACTGCAGCCGCTGAAAAACACCGTACCGCTGCCGTGTGTCCCGCTGATGCAGGGTTCCTCCCAAAGGTGCGGGGCAGCCCGGGATACCAGCGGCAGCGTGCCGACACCACAGAACCCCGTTCCGTCTTCCGGAGTGCGGGCAGCATTGCAGCGACGGGGGCACAGATTGCACAGGAACATAAAGATCCGCTTCCTTTCCAGATGCCGTTATAGCGATGCAAGTGTAACACAGCCATGCGCCCTCCGCAAGCCTCCCCGGCAGGCGGTCGTGGGCGCTTTTCTTTCTTTGACCGTGTAGGTTTGTCAAACATCTTGTACAGAGAAAGAAGCAAGGAACTCACGAGGAGAAAGCCAGTTGAGAGGACGAGACGGACGGTTGTTGGAACGACTTTGGTGGGCAGCGAGCTGCCCACCAAAGTCGGCGAGCGAAAAGA
>JAFXBE010000026.1 GCA_017516765.1 Clostridia bacterium
GGAGCCTACGGCTCCCCGGGCGGCAAACGGCGATAGGAACCCCTTGCTACGCAAGGGTTCCGAAACCACCGTACACGCCGCTGGTTTCGGATTGACAATCGGAGGGCTGCGGCCCGACCATACCTCTGGGACTTCTTTGATAGTCTGAAGCGGCACCTTTGTGTGCCGCTTGTTGATTTGTGTACTGATGTGATAAAATGGAAACGGAAAATTGTATTCTTGGAGATCATTATGCAAAAACAATTGGCGATTCTCGATAAAGAGATAGAATTACTAAGCCGCGATAAAAGCACTCGCGGCATAATGCTGATGGGGTCTGTTGCTTACGGAACAGCCACAGAAGATTCGGATCTGGATATACTGGTTCTGTGCGATAAAGACGAATTCATAAGTAAATACGTCGAGAACATTTTGGTTGAGATTCATTTTCATCAATTTGATACATTGAGAAAGAAACTGCAGTCCAATCCGATGGAGGTTTATCGATACATATATTCAAAAATTGTGCTTGACGATGGAAAACTGGCTGAATTATCTGCCGAAGCGCACAGCATATATAGAAACTATATGACACCCAATAAAGAAAAGAAAAACATAGTCTACTGGCTTTCGGCAACGAAAAGCAAATTGTTATCCGCAATAAAATGCAATGACAACGTGAGAATATCATACCTTGTATCAACAAATACATGGAAAGTGCTTGAAGGCGTGTGGGCTATGAATAATAAACCCATCCCGCCATCAAGCCTGGCTTTTCACACACACAATGTATTATGCTTTCCGTTGGACAATTGGTTTGAAAATCTGTTTGCCGGAGAACTCTTATCAAGGGCTGACACAATGATAAAGATGATAGATATAATATGCAAATGACCATATAGAAGCGCACCGGCCCCCCGACAGTTTCACGCTTGTCAGATAAACGGAAACATCCTCCGTTTTCGGAAGGCGTAATGATGCACTCATTCCGGTGCATTTGTTATCACCGTTTTCAGATTGAGCAGAAAAGTTGCGGTTCTATATGCTTACGAGTATCCAAATCAGCGGCATCATTCGATTTTGACAATGCCGTTTTATTCATGCTGTCACGCTTCTGCGTGTGAGCCGATAATCGGATCGGGAAGAAGGCGGCAAATTCGTTGGCGATGCTTGCCAGAGCGAAAGATGCAAGCTATAATGAAGCTATTCATTCCATATATATGTCTGAGCCAGGAGGTTGTTAACGATGAAGCGCCACGATGGAAGAAAAACATTTGAGATCCGTCCCTGCCAAATCATTACCGATTTTGCCGAAAATGCTTATGGCAGCTGCCTGATCTGCACCGGTAAGACCAAGGTTATCTGTACTGCCAGCGTCGAAGAAGGGGTACCCTCCTTCCTGCGCAATTCCGGCCGCGGCTGGGTAACGGCCGAATATGCCATGCTTCCCGCCTCCACCAATACCCGTAAAGCCCGCGACGGCATCAAGAAAGATGGTCGCAGCGTCGAGATACAGCGCCTGATCGGACGCTCTCTGCGTCAGGCAATCGATATGACAAAGTTGGGCGAACGTACCATTACCCTGGACTGCGATGTGCTGCAGGCGGACGGCGGTACCCGCACAGCATCGATCACGGGTGCCTTCGTCGCACTGTGTCTGGCTGTCCACAAGCTGATGGAAAACGGTTTGGTTACCGAAAACCCCATCATTTCACAGGTGGCGGCAGTAAGCGCTGGGATCGTTGAGGATACTGCGCTTCTGGATCTTTGCTATGTGGAAGACAGCAATGCACAGACCGATATGAATCTGGTCATGAACCACAAGGGTGAATTTATCGAACTGCAAGGCACAGGCGAAGGCAGAGCCTTTACTAACCGTGAACTGAATCAACTGCTCAACGCAGGGCGTGCGGGCATCCGTGCTCTGATGCGCTGTCAGCGGGAGGCATTGGAACGCTGCTTCTATCTGCTGCCCAAGCCCCGTATCGCAGTGGCCAGCGGCAATGCCCACAAGCTGCGCGAACTGGGCGAACTCTTTAACGGACAATACGAGCTAATTTCTATGAAGGATGCCGGCTTTACCGGCGATCCCGAAGAAAACGGCGATAGCTTTGAAGCCAATGCCATTATCAAGGCGGAAGCGGTAATGCGCGAAACCGGCCTTCCCACGCTTGCGGATGACAGTGGTCTTTCGGTTGATGCATTGGGCGGTCAGCCCGGTGTTTACAGTGCCCGTTATGCCGGAGAACACGGTAACGACGGTGCCAACAATGAGTTGTTGCTGAAAAACATGGAGGATATCGAAGACCGTACTTGTCGTTTCGTATGTGCGATGGCGCTCGCGCTTCCCGGCGGGAAAACCCGTGTGGTTCGGGGTGAATGCGTGGGCGAACTGCTTCGGGAGCTGACGGGCGAAGGCGGTTTCGGATATGATCCCCTCTTCCTGTACAAATCAGGAAAGACCTTTGCCGAGATGTCTGAAAAGCAGAAGAATAAAGTAAGCCACCGCGCCGTTGCTGCAGAAGCCATGTACGAAGTGCTCAGGGAGGAACTGTAAGCCGTGGGAAAGCGGATTGTTGCATTATCGGATTCCCACGGTGCCAGAGAGCAGCTTGAACGGGCTATCGAGCTGGCATATGCCGCGGGGCGCGTGGATGAATTGCTGTTTCTGGGCGATGGTGTACGAGAATGGGAGCAGGCAGTCTGCTATCTGCCTGCCCAGTATCCGCAGGCCTCCTGCCGATATGTGCTGGGCAATAATGATTTTGGGTGCACGGGGCAGGATGAGATCCTGTTTGAAGTGAACGGTGTGCGCATCTATGCTTGCCACGGGCATTGGGTCGGCGTAAAAACCAGCCTCACCCGACTGATGTTCAAAGCCATGCAGCATCAGGCCAAGATCGCATTCTACGGGCATACCCATGTTTCGGCTGTGGAAGAATCGGGCGGGGTCACCACAGTATGCCCCGGCTCTGTGCGCGATACCTACCGCCGCACCAGCTGTGCTTATGCCGAGGTGATCGTATCGGACGACAGCACGTTTTCTGTGCGCCTTGTGCCGTGGGAATAAGTTTTACGGGGGTATGCTCCATGCTCAATGCGATACAGAAGACGGAAGAGGCTCTGCGGCTTGCAGAGAAACTGGGCGGCAGAAACGGTCTCAACTGCATCGCAGAGCTCGATCCGACGGCAATGCAGCAGGCGCAGACGTTGGATAGCAGCTCCGGTCGTGAAGAGCTGCTTTTAAGCGGAATGCCTGTTCTTGTCAAGGATAATATCGATGTCTGCGGGCTTCACACTACTGCGGGCAGCCTTGCGCTTGCGGACAATATCGCTCTGTCGGATGCGCCTGTTATCGCCAATCTCCGGAAGAGGGGCGCAGTCATTATTGGCAAGACCAATATGACCGAGTTCGCAAACTACACCACACAGGGAATGCCGGGCGGGTACAGCTCCCGTGGCGGTATGGTGATCCATGCGGCAGATCCGTCACTGAGCCCTTCCGGCTCCTCCAGCGGTTCTGCAGTGGCTGTTGCTGCGGGGATCGTACCGGCAGCAGTGGGTACGGATACCTCCTTTTCTGTTATTGCGTGTGCGCAGGATAACGGTATCTGCGGCGTGAAGCCGCCCGCCGGAACGCTGCCTGCCGATGGGATGATCCCCATTGCCAGAACGCTGGACAGCGCAGGCACCATGGCCAAGGATCTGCCCACTGCGCTGAGGCTGTATTCTGCCATGCGGGACGAATTGCTCCCGCAGATTGATCCCCTGCCGGTTCAAACCATGCGTATTGCAATCAATACAGCCAATTTGGACATGGTCTCTCCAAAGCAGAGAAGCTATTGCGACAGAACGGTCGCGCTCCTGCGGGCACGGGGAGCTTCTGTAAGTGAAGTTCTGCAGGAATATTCGCCGCATCAGCGCACGATTATGCAATGGGAATTCAAACCGCATCTGGAAGAATATCTGCATGCCTCGTCTGCTTCCCGTAAGACGCTGGCAGAGATCGTTGCGTTTTATGAAGAGAACCCCGAATGCATGAAATACGGTATTACGCTGCTCAAACAAGCGCTCTGCGAAACTCCCGGAGGTTTGCAGTCGGCTGTTTATCGAGATGCCATGGAGAAGCGTAAGACAGAACAGTTCAAAGCGGCGCAGCTGCTGGCTCCCTATGATGCCGTGATCATGACCGGCCACACGAATATTATGCATTACTGTGGCATGCCGTCTGTCTGCATTGCGGGAAAGGAAAAGAATGAACATGGCTTTTCCCGCTGTTTGATCCTCTACGGTATAGACGAATACCGTCTGTACAGCGCCGCAATGACGGTCGAGCAGCTGCTGCCGTAAAGGCGCACCGGACAAAGACTTTTGCTTCGCACAGATCCACGACGATTTGTGCGAAGTTTTTTTCTTTATTCTATTGACATTTGCCTGACCCGGTGCTATTCTTTCAATCGGAAATCCGATAAAAACAGTCGGATTTCAGAAGGAGAGCTTTGAATGAAGCTGTCAACACGAGGAAAATACGGGCTTTACGCCATGTACTATCTGGCGCAGCATTCCGGCGAAGGGCCTCAATCTTTGCAGAATATTGCGTCGATCGGTGTGCCGAAGCTATATTTGGAGCAGCTTTTGGGCAACCTGCGCCGGGAGGGGCTCATTTCCAGCGTGCGCGGCGTGCAGGGCGGCTACCAGCTTGCCAGAGATGCATCCCAGATCACCCTGCTGGATATCGTTGATGCCATGGAAGGCCCCATCGAACTGAGCGAATGCACCAGCGACGAAAGCGCCTGCGATAAGTCTTGCTCCTGCCCGGTGCGGTGGGTCTGGCAGCAGGTGAGCGATTCGATCAACAACGAACTAAAGAAGATCCGTTTGTCAGATATGCTGAACAAACCGTTTGAAAGCGAGGAAATACCCCATGAATAAAGTGATTTATATGGATAATGCGGCTACTACCGCCACCCGTCCTGAGGTACTGGAAGCTATGCTGCCGTATTTCGGTCAGACTTTCGGTAACCCCAGCTCCATCCACGGTGTGGGCCGCGAGGCCCGCAAGGCTGTGGAAGCTGCCCGCAAGCAGGTGGCGGATGCCATTGGTGCGGAAGCCCGGGAAGTTTATTTTTCTGCCGGCGGCAGCGAAAGCGATAACTGGGCGATTCGCCTCGGCTGCGCTGCCATGAGCAAGAAGGGCAAGCACATCATTACCAGCGCAATCGAACACCACGCTATTCTGCACACCTGTGAAGCCATGGAAAAAGAAGGCTACCGGGTTACCTATCTGCCTGTAGACGAGTTCGGTCTTGTCAGCGTTGCAGATGTGGAAAATGCCATCTGTGACGATACCGCCCTCATCACCATCATGGCTGCCAACAACGAGATCGGCACCCTGCAGCCCATCAAGGAGATCGCAGAGATCGCCAAGGCGCACGGCGTTCTCTTCCATACTGATGCCGTGCAGGCCATCGGCGCCATTCCTGTGGACGTTAAGGAGTGGGGGGTGGACATGCTCAGCATGTCCGGCCATAAGTTCCACGGCCCCAAGGGGATCGGTGCGCTGTATGTCCGCAAGGGCATCCGCATGAGCAACCTGATCCACGGCGGCGCACAGGAGCGGGGTTTCCGTGCCGGTACCGAAAACCTTCCCGCCATCGTGGGCATTGGCAAAGCCATTGAGCTTGCCGTAGCCGAACTGCCCGAGTATACTGAAAAGATGACCGCTCTGCGTGATCGTCTTATCGATGGGCTCACCGAACGGATTCCCGAGATCCGGTTGAACGGTCACCGCACCAAGCGTCTGCCCGCCAATGTGAACATCTCCATCCGCTATCTGGAGGGTGAATCCATCCTGATGCGTCTGGATCTGGCGGGTATCGAGGCCTCCAGCGGCTCTGCCTGCACCAGCGGCAGTCTGGATCCCAGCCATGTGCTGCTGGCCATCGGTCTGCCTCACGAGATCGCTCACGGCAGTCTGCGTCTTTCTCTCGGTATGGAAAATACCGAAGAAGAGGTGGAAACAGTGCTCAACGAGCTGCCCAAGATCGTTGAAAACCTCCGTGCCATGAGCCCCCTGACCCCTGCTTATCTTCGTTAAGTATCGATACACCAAGCAACAGATTACAAGGAGGATCATCCCATGTACAGCGAAAAAGTGATGGATCATTTTGCAAATCCCCGCAATGTAGGCGAGATCGAGGGCGCTTCCGGTTCCGGCACCGTCGGCAACGCCAAGTGCGGAGATATTATGAAGATGGATATTCAGGTCGAGAACGGCATCATCGTTGATGTGAAGTTCAAGACCTTCGGCTGCGCTGCCGCTGTTGCCACCAGCAGCATGGCCACCGAAATGGTCAAGGGCAAGACCATCGAAGAAGCCCTTGCCCTTACCAACAAGGCTGTTGCAGAAGCGCTGGACGGTCTGCCCCCCGTGAAGATGCATTGCTCTTTGCTGGCGGAAGAGGCGATCCATGCCGCTATCGAAGATTATCAGAAGAAGCATCCCCAGGGCTGAGGGGATACTTGAAAGGAAAACCTATGCCAGAAGTTCATGGTAACCTGGAAGGAATCCGCAAAAGTGTATTGGACGAAATGGCTGCCTTCTACGATGTGCAGCTTGATAGTGATATCTTTATGCCGCAGGACTTGCTTCAAAGCCTCTGCGGCTATTCTGCGTTTCTGAATCGGGAGGTAGCCCTCTACATTACCCGCGATGGCGAGATCGCCGATGTGTTTATCGGAAAATCCGCCAGTATCGATCTGCCGGATGTGCGCCTGCGCCGTTCCGAACGCCGCCTGTCCATGATCCGCTGCATCCATACCCACCCCAGTGGTACAGGAATGCTCAGCGACGTGGACATCAGTGCGCTTACCAGTATGCGTTTTGATGCCATGTGCGCCGTGGGTGTGGCAGCCGATGGGCACATGACCAGCGCCCAGTGCGCCTTCCTGGATCCTTCTGCTGCGGATGGGGTAAACCGTACCGAATTGGTCAACGCCCGCAGGCTGCCTCAGCAGGAATGGATGACGTTGATCGACGAAGCCGATAAAGCCTATTTCGCAGAGATCAAGGAAGAAAAGGACGGGCTTGAGCGGGCTGTGCTGGTAGGCATTGAAAACGAGCAATCCCTCGACGAGCTGGAGGAGCTTGCCAAGACCGCCGGTGCGGAAACGGTGCTTCGCGTATTGCAAAAGCGTCCCTCTCCGGATACGGCGTTCTGTATCGGCAAGGGCAAGGCAGAAGAGCTTGCCCTGCGCTGCCAGGCGGTCAATGCCGATGTGGTCATTTTCGATAACGAGCTTTCCGGCGTAATGCAGAAAAACCTCGAGGAAATGCTGCGGGTAAAGGTCGTGGACCGTACTGCACTGATCCTTGATATCTTCGCTGCCCGCGCTTCCACCCGCGAAGGCAAACTGCAGGTGGAAATGGCACAGCTCCAGTACCGCAGCCAGCGTCTGCTGGGGCAGGGTCTGGTGTTGAGCCGTCTGGCAGGCGGTATCGGCACCCGCGGCCCCGGCGAGAGCAAGCTGGAGGTGAACCGCCGCCGTATCCGCGAACGGCTTACCGATCTGCGCCGGGAGCTTGAACAGATCGAGAAACAGCGTACCCTGCGCCGCCAGAACCGCGAGAAGAACAACATCCCTGTTGTTGCACTGGTGGGCTATACCAACGCAGGCAAATCCACTCTTTTCAACCTGCTCACCGGCTCCGACGTATATGCGATGGATCAGCTCTTTGCAACGCTGGACAGCGTTTCCCGCCCTGCGGTGCTGCCTCACGGCGGCAAGATCCTGCTGGTAGACACGGTCGGGTTCATCAGGAAATTGCCCCACGATCTGGTCAAGGCCTTCCGGGCAACGCTGGAAGAAGCCAAGCTTGCCGATGTGTTGGTGATCGTCTCCGATGCTGCCGATCAAGAACTGCCGAACCGTCACCGCACCGTGGAAGAAGTACTGGACAGTCTTGGAGCTACCGAAGCGCCGCGGATCGATGCTTTGAACAAATGCGATCTTTGTCGGGCCGGTGAGGATCTGCTTCCCGGCTCCGTACGGATCAGCGCCCGCACCGGTGAAGGTACCGATCTGCTTTTGTGCAAAATCGAAGAGGCATTGGATGCGGGTACACAGGAAATACAGTTTCTGCTTCCGTTTGACCGCTATCAGGCTATGGCGAAACTGCGCAAGCTGGGCAGTGTTCTCAGTGAAGAATACGTGGATGAAGGCGCATTGCTCACCATGCGGCTTGGGGTCTCCGAAATCGCATATGCGGAACAGCTGGGTGTAAAAATCCTGGATAAGGACAGAAAGTAGTTGCTAAAATATTACGAAACTGATAAAATAAATTGAAAGGGGTGGGGGAAATGCTGCTGGAAAAAGTCATTTCTGTTCTTGCCCTTTCTGCTGCACTGCTGGATGGCAGTCTGGATACTGCAATGCCCGATAAGAACATCGACAGCAGAATCTTTCTGATCAACCGTCAGCACAGCATCAGCCGCAGATATGTTCCCCCGGATCTTCGCAGGGTGATCGCACACGGTATCTCTCAAGAGATGCGGCAGGATGCGGCAACGGCGCTGGAGCAGATGTTCGAAGATGCCAAAGAAGCGGGACTGCCGCTTTCCACAGTTTCGGGTTACCGCAGCTATTCCAAGCAATCCACCATCTATTCTCGAAAGGTCAATTCCATCGGTGTAAAAGCCGCAGACAGAGTATCGGCCCGACCGGGTACCAGCGAGCATCAGCTGGGGCTGGCAATGGATGTTGCCAAGAAAGGCTCTTCTTCCCTGACTACCGCTTTTGCAAAGACAGAGCAGGGGAAGTGGGTATATGAAAACGCTCATAAATACGGCTTTATCGTACGCTATCCGGAAGGTTACGAAGATGTCACAGGATATAGCTACGAACCCTGGCACATCCGCTATGTGGGTGTGGAGTATGCCACTGCGATCTATCAGTCCGGTCTTCCTATGGAGCTGTATATGTCCGGGCATCGACTGGAGATTTTTGATTACCTGATCCACCAAGCAACGAACGAGGTGCATCCATGAAAAAAACGGCCTGTTTCCTGTTGGCTGTTCTGCTGTGTGCAGTCGTCTGTCTGTGCGGGCAGTTCGAAAAGGCATCCGCCGAAGAAACAGTAGAGTGGACTTATCCCGTATCGGTAAGTTCGCTGCAGTCCAAATATGCCGTATTGGTCAACGAGGAGAATCTGCTGGATAAATCCTACAGGCCTGCACCCCTGGTCAGGGTCAGAAATGTAAAGCAAGCTACCAATACAGAGCTTGAATTGGAAGAGACCACCGCCAATGCTCTGCTGGATATGTTCGCTGCCGCACAGGCTGTGACCGAATATACCTATACGGCAGAAGACAAAGACGGTACACCCGTGACCAAAACCGCCTCTTTTCCCAATGGTATGACGTTGTATCTCAAAAGCGCATACCGCAGTTACGGTACGCAGTCCACGATTTATGCCAATTATCTGGACCGCAACAATGGTGTGGATGACGGCTATGTAGCCAAACCGGGCTCCAGCGAGCACCAGAGCGGCTATTGCGCCGATATTCTGAATAAAAAATGGGCCGGACTTGATCGTATGAATCAAGACTTCGAAACAGAAGTGGAAGCCTATTGGATGAAAGAAAACTGCGCACGGTTCGGGTTTATTCTCCGCTATCCGAAAGATAAAGAGGATGTTACCCGGATCGCCTTTGAACCCTGGCACTTCCGTTATGTGGGCGTGGAGATCGCGACCTACATTATGGACAACAATCTGTCCCTTGAAGAGTTCACTGTCGAAAGTCAGGCGGCTCTTGAGGACTTTGTTGCCCGGGGCGGAGATATCCGGAAGCAGATGGATAAGGAATTCCGCCTGCTCAACGCACCGCCGGAAAGTACCATACTGGATGAATACGGCGAGGATGGAGATGCAGAAGTCTCCCTGTCTTTCTGAAGGAAAGACAGAACCACAATGTCGATCAACAGATGATGTGAGGTTTACCGATGGGAAAGATCATTGCCATTACCAACCAAAAGGGCGGCGTGGGCAAAACGACGACCGCTGTTAATCTGACCGCATGTCTGGCAGAAGCGGGCAAGAATGTGCTTCTGGTGGATCTTGATCCTCAGGGCAACAGCACCAGCGGTCTGGGTCGGGAGGCCGGAAGCCATTCGATCTACGAAACGCTGATGGGCCGCTGTACCATTCAGGCAGCTATGCAAAAGACAGATGTCAAGGGGCTTCAGATCCTGCCGGCAGATATCCGTCTTGCCGGCGCAGAGCTGGAGCTGGTGGAGCTTGAACAGCGCGAGTACCGCCTGAAGACCGTACTGAAGCAGGTGGAAGATCAGTTCGATTTCATCTTCATCGATTGTCCTCCATCCCTCAGCCTGCTTACCGTTAATGCTTTGACTGCATCCCGCCGTGTGCTGATCCCCATCCAGTGCGAATATTTCGCTCTGGAAGGCGTCACCAGCCTGATGAATACCGTTACCCGTGTAAAGCACAGCTTCAATCCTGCACTGGATATCGAAGGCATTCTGCTTACCATGCTGGACGGACGCACCAATCTGGGTATCCAGGTGGTGGAATCTGTCAAAAAGCACTTCAAGGATAAGGTTTTCTCTGTTGCGATCCCCCGCAACGTCCGTCTGGGCGAAGCGCCCAGCCACGGTCTGCCCATTCATCTGTACGATCCCCGCAGTATCGGTGCGGAAAGCTATCGCCAGCTGGCACGCGAGCTCATTCGCCGCAACCAGTAAAAGGCTTCACATAAGGAGCGTTGCCAATGAAAAGAACCGGATTGGGCAGAGGCTTGGATGTACTGCTGCCCCAGACAGAAGAACTGCTGCAAACCGTCGTTCGCGATATTGCGATCGACGAGATCGATCCCAACACCGCACAGCCCCGTAAGGAATTCGACAAAGAAGCGCTGGAACAGCTTTCCAGGAGCATTCAGGAATCCGGCGTGCTTTCGCCTATTCTTGTTGTTGAAAATGGGGGAAGATACCGCATCGTAGCCGGTGAGCGCCGTTACCGTGCTTCCCGTCTGGCGGGTCTCAGCACCATTCCCTGCATCGTGCGCAACATGACCAACGCGCAGCAGATGGAAGCCGCTCTGATTGAAAACCTGCAGCGTGAAGATCTGAATCCCATCGAAGAAGCGGCGGCGATCCGCAGCCTGATGAACGAATGTGACTATACCCAGGAAGAGGCAGCCAAGCGCCTGGGCAAGAGCCGTCCTGCAATTGCAAACGCTCTGCGCCTGCTCAATCTGCCCAAGGAGATCACCGATCTGGTGGTGGGCGGCGAACTCAGCGCGGGTCATGCCAGAGTGCTTGCAGGTCTTGATAACGGCGAGAGGCAGCTCCAGCTTGCCAAGGAATGCATCGAGCGGGGCTACAGCGTGCGGAAGTTGGAAGAAGCTGCCAAAGAAACACCGGATATTCCTGCCGCCCCCAAGAAGACTCAGTCCGTAAAGCCCCTTTCGCCTGAATTGAACGCCTTTCAGGATGCCATGCGGGAAGTGCTCGGCGTAAAAACCGTTCTTACCGGCAACGGTCAGAAGGGAAAGATCACGATTTCCTACAACAGCGCAGACGAATTGGAAGGGATCTTTCAGGCAGTCAGCAAACTGTTGTTGTAATATCCAAACGACCCATAGGAAGGTGGTATAGTATGCGCGTTAATGCAAACCGTAAGATTCACCGGATGAAGCGCGATCCGTTCAAGGTACTTACAAGGATCGTTGTAGCCCTGCTGATTCTGATGGCTGTTGGCGTAGGCGTTTTCTATTTCTGCACCACAAGGATCGAAAACGACTATCTTCAAAAACGCAATGCTACAATCCAGAAGAACGAAGAAGACGAAGTTGCCTTCAACGCACGCATGAACGAACTGCGCGCCAATGCCAGCAGCGGTTTCTTTGACACCACCGGAAATGACGAGAATACCAAGAAGCTGCAGTACTGGGAAAAGAGCTTTGGTGATACCCTGTGGCGCATTGAGGATAACGGCATTGCCGCCCCTGAAAACACCACTACCATCACCGCCAGCCGTTCGGAATTGCTGCTGGGCGGTTTGATGCTGGTCAATGCCTGGCATCCCCTTCCCGGCGAGTTCAGCGACGAGGCGCTGGTCACCGTGGGCTCTACCAGTGGCTACAAGATCCCCGTAAAGGACAATACCGTTAAGCTGTTCCGCCCTGCATACGATGCACTCCTCAACGCCCTCGACGGCGCAGCGGGCGAAGGTCTGGAAAACTATATCGTACAGGAAGGCTACCGCTCCAACGATCGCCAGACCGAGCTTTTCAACGAGCGGATGGCGAAGCTGCAGAACAAGTACAGCGGTGATATCCTTATCGAGCAGACCAAGAAAGAAGTCAACTATCCCGGTACCAGCGAGTATCAGACCGGTTTTTCCTTTAACATGCGTCTGTATCCCAACCCGGAAAGCATCGATTTTGTGGATAGCGATCAGGGGAAGTGGCTGGTGGAGAACGGTTGGAAATACGGTATCATTTTCCGTTTCCCAACCAGAGATTTCCCCAATTCCTCCTGGGAAGACAAGAGCCATAAGACCGGTGTAAGCGTGGAACTGAATGTGTTCCGTTATGTGGGCGAGGCCCATGCCGCAGCTATGCGCACTCTTGGGTATTGCCTTGAGGAATATATCGAATTCCTCATCAAGCACCCCCATGTTTCTGTTTATGAGAACGGAGCCCTGCGCTACGAGATCTACCGCATCCCGGAGACTGCAGAACCGTCCTTCAACCTGCCGGTTCCAAATCCCGCCCGTAATTATCAGGTCAGCTTTGATAACATGGGTGGTATCGTAATGGCATACAGCTATTGACGAAATTCCCAACAACCAACAGCGGCGGCGTCTTGCCGCCGCTTTGCTTATGAAGGAGCCTCTTTCGGTATGAATAAACTGGAAGTACTCAAAAAGCACTTCGGACACGACCATTTCAGAGAAGGGCAAAGCGAGATCATTGATGCACTGCTTCAAGGCAGGGATGCGTTTGGCGTAATGCCTACCGGCTCGGGCAAATCCATTTGCTATCAGGTACCAGCTCTGATGCGCGAAGGGATTGCGCTCATTGTGTCGCCACTGATCTCTCTGATGAAGGATCAGGTTATGGCGCTGAAGGCATCCGGCGTACCGGCAGCCTATATCAACAGCAGCCTTACCCCGTGGCAGCAGCAGGAAGCGATCCGCAGAGCCGGTAACGGTGCATACAAGATCATCTATGTTGCGCCTGAGCGGCTTGAGGTACCTCAGTTTCAGCAATTTGCCCGTCAGGCCCGGCTGTCTCTGGTAGCTGTTGATGAGGCGCATTGTGTTTCACAGTGGGGGCATGATTTCCGCCCCAGTTATCTGAAAATCGTACAGTTTATCAAGGAACTGCCTGTTCGGCCGCCTGTATGCGCATTTACCGCAACCGCCACCCGACAGGTCCGCGACGATATTCTGCGCTTGCTTGGGCTTCAGGATCCTTATCGTGTGGTAACCGGCTACAACCGTCCCAATCTGCATTTTACATCCGTCAAACCAACAAATAAGCTGGGATATCTCTATAACTATCTCAAGAGCATCGGGGATCAGTGCGGAATTATTTATTGCTCCACCCGAAAGAACGTGGAGCTGATCTGCGAACGGATGCAGATGCTGGGTTTTTCCATCACACGGTACCACGCCGGGCTTACCGATACGGAACGGCAGCAGAATCAGGACGATTTCCGGATGGATCGTGCACGCATCATGGTTGCCACCAACGCTTTCGGAATGGGCATTGATAAGTCGGATGTTCGCTTTGTTGTGCATTACAATATGCCCAAAGATCTGGAAAGCTACTATCAGGAAGCGGGACGCGCCGGGCGTGATGGGGCGGCTGCCGAATGTGTGCTTCTCTACAGCGGTCAGGATGTGATCACCGGCAAATGGATGATCGAGCACGACGAGGAAAACGAGAACATTGCGCCCGAGGAGCGGGAAAGTCTGCGGGAGCAACAGATGGAACGCTTGAAGCAAATGACATTTTACGCCACCAGCAAAACCTGTTTACGACATTTCATCCTTCGTTATTTTGGCGAGTATGATGCTGAGGAACATTGCGGTCATTGCTCTGTTTGTGATGGCGATGCCTTTGAGGTGGACTCCGGCGGACGCAGAAAGTCTCCGTTTGTTACGGAAAAGCAAGAGAAGAAAGCGGATAAGCGAATCGACAGGGAAGCGCGTAAAGCCATTCGTTCTCAGACGGTTGCTTCCTTTACTCCGTGGGAAACCGCTTTGTACGAAAACCTGCGCGATCTGCGTAAGCTGCTTGCCAACCGGAGCCGAATGCCCGCCTATACCATTTTCAGCGATGTTACCCTGCAGGATATGGTCAGGAAACGCCCAACCGATATGGATGCTTTTCTGGATGTGTCCGGCGTGGGCGTCAACAAACAGCGCATCTATGGCGAAGCCTTTCTGGCGGTGATCCGCGACGGTACCGAACCCAATGATGCCATCCTGCTTATGGATGCCCCAAACGAACCATGAAGTTGCTTCTTCAGCAACAGAAAAACCCGGCTGCCGTGCATTGGCAGCCGGGTTTGATTGATTTGCTTATTTGATCAGATCGGTACCCATGTAGGGGATCAAAACCTCGGGTACGGTCACGGTGCCGTCTTCGTTCTGGTAGTTTTCCAGAATGGCGGCTACGGTGCGGCCAACGGCAACGCCGCTGCCGTTGAGGGTATGGGCAAACTGGGGCTTGTCCTTGGGATTCTCACGATAGCGGATGCCGGCACGGCGAGCCTGGAAGTCTTCGCAGTTGGAGCAGCTGGAGATCTCCACATAACGGTTGTAGCTGGGCATCCATACTTCGATATCGTAGGTCTTGGCAGCGCTGAAGCCCATATCGCCGGTGCACAGGGTAACCACGCGGTAGGGCAGACCCAGCAGCTGCAGCACCTTTTCGGCAGAAGCCGTCATGGTCTCCAGTTCTTCGTAGCTCTGCTCGGGCTTGGCGATCTTGACCAGTTCCACCTTGTTGAACTGATGCTGACGGATCAGACCGCGGGTATCGCGACCGGCGCTGCCGGCCTCGGCACGGAAGCAGGTGGAGTAAGCGCAATGACGGATGGGCAGTTGAGCGCCGTCCAGGATCATTTCGCGGTACATGTTGGTTACAGGCACTTCGGCGGTAGGAATGAGGAAGGTGTTTTCGTCTACCTTGTAGGCATCCTCTTCAAACTTGGGCAACTGACCGGTGCCGGTCATGGTGCTGCGGGTAACCATGTAGGGGGGATAGATCTCATCGTAGCCGTTTTCTACATGGGTGTTGAGGAAGAAGTTGATGATAGCGCGCTCAAGACGTGCGCCCAGACCGCGGTAAACGGTAAAACGTGCGCCGGAGATCTTGGCAGCGGTGTCCCAGTCCAGAATGCCCAGATCGGTACCGATGTCCCAGTGGGCCTTGGGTTCCCAGCCAAACTGGCGGGGTTCGCCCCAGCGGCGCTGCTCCACGTTGTCCTTGTCATCCACGCCTACGGGCACGCTGGCATGGGGGAAGTTGGGCACGTTCATCAGGAAGTTGTTCATGGCTTCTTCCAGCTCGGCGATCTGAGCATCGGTAGCGGCGATCTCATCGCCCAGAACGCGCATTTTCTCCATGATGGCGGCGGTTTCAGCCTCGTCGGCACCGCGCTTCTTGGCCATGCCGATCTCTTTGCTGGTGGCGTTGCGGAGAGCCTTTTTCTCCTCAACTTCGGTCATCAGCTTACGGCGCTGCTCGTCCTGGGCAAGAAACTCGTCCAGAGAGATATCCTTATTGCGGGCCTTGAGGGCATCGATCAGTTCCTGAGGGTTTTGACGGATCCTTCTGATGTCAAGCATGGGTATAACCTCCTAAATAAAATGAAACGCCCCTGCTGCTGCTGAACAGCTGCAGGGACGGAGAGAACGTAGCTCCGCGGTGCCACCCGGCTTAAGGCTTTTGCCTTCGACTCGCTCGTGCTGTATCGGGCACACCCGCCGACTCATCGTCGATGGCTCGCATGACGGAAACAGGCAACACCGCCGCAGCCTTGCACCGGACGGCTGCTCTCTGAAGACGGTAGAGGACCTTTTTTCATGGTCATCACCAAACAAAAGGTATTATAACCGTTTTTGTTTTCTTTCGCAAGCCTTTCCCCGAATTTTCCTCTGTTATTCTGCAAGAACGAAATGGTCTTAAATCCGCCTTTCACACATAGGTTTTTGTAGCAACATGCGGGAGGGTGAATGATGAGCGAAACCACATTGTCTTTTGATGGAATGGAAGAATATCTGGCGGCGCAGATCGGTCGGGAAGTGATCGCAGAATTCCGCTGCGGTTTTGAGGAACCATCCAGAAAAGCCGGAACGCTCACGGCAGTGTATCCCGGCTTCTTTGTTCTCAGAGACGAAATGAGCCTGCGGGATACGCTGTGTGTGCTGGATAATCTGTGTTTTGTCACCTTTTATCTGTCCGGTACGCTGCCCAGAAACGGTGATACCGGCAATCCGACCGGAAAAACAGGGGATGAGGAAACAAAGACGGCTATACCGCAGACAGCCGTACCCCGAAACGGGGCAATGGCGGCGCTGAACCATACCATACGAAAAGGGCGCAAGGCGGATTAACCGTCCTGCGCCAACAGAGCCATAAAGGCTGCCTCGTCCATTACGGGAATACCGAGGCTGTTTGCTTTTTCTAACTTGGAACCGGCTTTTTCTCCTGCGAGAACAAAGCTGGTTTTTTTGCTTACACTGCCCGCGGCCTTCCCGCCGTGAGCGGCGATCAGTTTCTCTGCTTCCTCGCGGCTCAGCGTGGGCAGTGTGCCGGTAACCACCACTGTCTTGCCAAGCAGCGCTTCCGAAAGCCGGTCACTCTCGTGTTTTGGCGTAACGCCAGCATCCAACAGACGCTGCACCATGTCTATGTTCTCCGGATAGGCGAAAAACTCCACTACACTTGCGGCAACGATCTCACCAACATCCGGGATGGCAGTCAGCTCTTCCATGGTTGCATTCTTTACGCCATCCAGAGAGGTAAAGCGATTTGCCAGATCTTTGGCGGTCTTTCTGCCGATATTGGGAATGCCGATACCGAACAGAAAAGCATCCAAAGCGCAGCTGCGGCTCTTGTCGATCGCTTTGATCAGGTTTTCCGCCCGCTTCTTCTGGAAACCCTCCAGCGGCAGCAGATCGTTGACGGAAAGCCGGTACAGATCGGCGCAATCACGTAGCCCCAGATGGTCGTAGAGAAGCTCTGCTGTTTTTTCGGAGAAGGTGTCAATATCCATGGCATTGCGCCCGGCAAAGTGAGCAACGCGCGCAATTGCCTGCGGTTTGCAGGTCTGCCGGTTCAGGCAGAAAAGGTGTGCGCCACGGCGAACCAGTTCACTTCCGCAGGCGGGGCAATGCGTTGGTGTTTCGATGATCCGTTCGTTTTCACGAACCTCGCCGACGCGCCCCATGATCTCGGGGATCACATCGTTGGAGCGGCGAATCCATACTTCGCAGCCGATGGCAACATTTTTCCGCTGTATATCGGCTTCGTTGTTCAGCGTGGCGCGCTGTACGGTCACTCCGGCAATGTCTGTGGGGGTAAGGTGGGCGAGAGGGGTCAGTTTTCCGGTGCGCCCAAGCTCCCATGTTACATCCAGCAAAGTGGCGGTGTTTTCTTCGGCTGCAAATTTGTACGCCACAGCCCAGCGCGGGAATTTTTCCGTGTTGCCCATCAGCTGCCGGGTACGCAGATCACACACCTTGACCACTGCGCCATCGATCAAAAAGTCGAGGTTGGGGCGGTTGGCTTCCACCCCGTCGATCAGGCGGCAGACGTCTTCGTAGCTTTCGCCCTGCTGCATGTAGTCTGTCATGGGAAAGCCGTTCTCGCTCAAAAACCGAAGCATACCGTCCACATCGCTGTATGCAGCTTCTTCGATCGTTCCGACCTGATAAAAGAATGCATCCAGACGGCGGCTGGCGGTAACGGCAGGATCCAGATTCCGCAGCGCACCTGCTGCCGCATTGCGGGCGTTCTTGAGGGGCTCGGCAGCGGTTTTGTTATAGCTTTCCAGGGTGCTCAGGCGCATGATGCATTCGCCCTGCACCTCCAACAGACCCTGATAGGGGATCGACAGGGGAACACAGCGGATGGTACGGGCTTGTGGCAGAATCGCTTCTCCCACTTCGCCGTTTCCGCGGGTGGCAGCCTGTACCAGCTGCCCATCCCTGTAGGTCAGGTTGATGGTAAGCCCATCCAGCTTGTATTCCACGCTGTAGCGCAAAGGGGGCAGCGGCACTTCCAAACCATCATTGATCTGGCTGTAGAGCTTTTCACACCGGGCAAACCAAGCCAGTAGCTCTTCCTTGCTCTGTACTTTGTCCATGCTCCACAGACGGCTGATGTGCCTGTGCTCATCGAAGCCCTTCAGCGGCTCTGCGCCAACCCGTACAGAGGGCGAATCCGGTTCTACAATGCCGGATTCGGCCTCAAGGGCGAGCAATTGGTTGAATTTCCGATCCCACTCCGCATCGGCCATGGGGCTTTCGCCGGTGGTGTAATACAGCCGGGATGCCGCATTCAGCTCATCGATCAGAGAACGGATCTGCTGGCGTTTTTCAATCATTCCTCATTCACCTTTACGATCGGCGCAATGGACAGCGCAAATTCTTTGATACCGTAGGCGACAAAACTGATGGTGATCCGGGCATCCGCACCGGTGCCCTGAATCGCTACCACATTTCCTTCTCCGAATTTCCTGTGCATGACACGGTCGCCTGCTTTAAAGATACTCCCGGCCGATGCCAGAGGCAGAGAACGAGCGGCGGATGGGGTAAATCCCTTTTGTACGCCGGGAATGCCAAGAGCGCTGCTGCCCTGACCAACGCCCGCAGAAGTTGCCTGGTACCGGGGCGTGCGCTTGGGCACGGGGTGCTGGTAAGAAGCCATCGCGCCGGGGAAACTGCGCTCTCTTGCGCTGATCAGCTGATCATCCAGCAAGCGCTTGGGAATCTCGCCGATAAAGCGGCTGGGTGCATTGTAATTGACCTGATTGTACAGCATACGCTGTGCGGCATAGCTGATATGCAGCCGTTTCTGTGCACGGGTAATCGCTACATAGCAAAGCCTGCGCTCTTCTTCGAGCTTTTCATCGTCGCCCAAACAGCGTCCGTTGGGGAAGATGCCTTCCTCCATGCCGGTAAGGAAGACAACAGGGAATTCCAGACCTTTTGCGCTGTGAATGGTCATCAGCGTAACGGCCTTGCTTTCGCCGGTTGCATTGTCAAGGTCGGATATCAGCGCAACGTTCTCCAGATAATCGGACAGGGATGGTTCGTCGGCAGCCTGTTCGTATTCGCTTACTGCGCCTAAAAACTCGTTGATGTTCTCCACACGGCTCAGGCCTTCTTCGGACTGATCCCGCTCGTACTGCGCTTTCAGACCGGTGCGGTCGATCACATAATTGACGAACTCGCTTACGCCCATGTCTTCGAGGGTAAGCACCAATTCGTTCATCAGGTCGCCGAAATCGGCAACGCATTTTTTCGGTCTGGCAGAAAGGGTATCGGGTATATCGGCAAGCGCGCTGTAAAGAGGCATCTCTTTTTCCGCTGCGTGCCGAACAAGCTCGGCAACGGTGCTGTCACCGATGGAACGTTTGGGGTTGTTGATGATGCGTCGAAGGCTTACATCGTCCGAAGGATTTACAATGCAGCGCAGATAGGCAACGATATCCTTTACTTCCTTACGGTCGTAGAAACGCAGACCACCGTAGATGCGGTAGGGGATACCGGCACGCACCAGCATTTCTTCCAATACACGGCTCTGGGAGTTGGATCGGTAGAGAATGGCGATATCGCCGTTCTCTGCCTGCTTCTTCAGATGCATCTGCCGGATGCGATCGCAGATCCAGGCGGCTTCTTCCCGCTCGTCGCCGGCATTGAAGAGCTTGATGGGCTCACCGGCTTCGCTTTCTGTCCACAATACCTTTTCCATACGGCCAACGTTGTGGGCGATCACCTGATTGGCGGCATCCAGAATGTTGGCGGTGCTGCGGTAGTTCTGCTCCAGTTTGATAACGGTAGCATCCGGGAAATCCTTTTCAAAGTCGAGAATGTTATGCACATCCGCACCGCGCCAGCCGTAAATGCTCTGGTCGTCATCCCCGACGACGCACAGATTGCGGCTTTCGCTGGTCAGCAGCTTTACCAGGGAATACTGGGCAAAGTTGGTGTCCTGGTATTCGTCTACATGAACATAGCGAAAACGCTGGCGGTAGCTTTCCAGCACAGGCGGATGATCAGCGAACAACTCCAGCGTGCGGACCAGCAGATCGTCAAAATCCAGCGCGTTGGAGGTGCGGAGCTTCTGCTCGTATGCGTTGTAGACATCGTGGAACATCTGTGCCCGGAAGTCTTTTTCCGACTGGGCGAACCATTCATCGGGGCTGAGCAGCTTATCCTTTGCGCCGCTGATCCTGCTTTTGATTTCTTTTACAGGCAGCAGCTTATCATCGATATTCAGCTTTTTGAGGATCTCTTTGATAACCGCCGACTGGTCGTCGTCGTCATAAATGGTAAAGGAGCGGGTATAACCGAGCTTTTCAATGTCGCGCCGCAGGATCCGGGCGCACATGGAGTGGAAGGTGCTTACCCATACATCCTCGCCGCTTTCGCCTACCAGAGCGGAAACACGCTCACGCATTTCTTTGGCGGCTTTGTTCGTAAAGGTGATCGCCAGAATATGCCACGGCTGCACGCCGTGGTCGATCAGGTTGGCGATCCGGTAGGTGAGGGCACGAGTTTTGCCGCTTCCGGCGCCTGCAAGGATCAAAACGGGTCCTTCCAGTGTTTCTGCAGCCAGACGCTGTTGCGGGTTCAAACAATCCAGTTTCATACGTTACTGTCCTTTTCTTCCTTCTGTTGTATCAGACCGGCTTGCTGCAGCCTGTCCAGCGTGAGGTTATACCCCTCTGCGCCGTATTGCAGCGAACGGTTTACACGGCTGATGGTGGCGGTGGATGCACCGGTGCGCTGGGCGATCTCCTGATAGGTTACCTTCCGGCGAAGCAGAACAGCCACCTCGAGCCGTTGGGTAATGCTTTTCAGCTCCTGCACGGTCAGCATATCCTCCAGAAGACGATAGCCTTCCTCCCGGGTCTGAAGGCTCAAAAGGGCTTCCATCAGCAGATCGGTCTGCTCGTTTTTCCATCTGGGCGTAAACACGTTTGCATTCCTCCGGCGATCAATTGTTACTGTTTATCAGTATACCACTTTTTTGGAAGGAATGAAAGTGACGGAAATTGTTTTTTCGCCCCTGAGAATTTGCGTATAGGCCGTAAAAAGTCTATCGTCTCGGTCTTTTTCCCAGAAGACCGCCCGTCATTTCACTGAAGGAATGCTTCCACTTTTCTGCACCGCCTCTTCTGCCGGCAGAAAGAAAGGCGAATACGCCAAGCCCTGCGATCAGCGCAATAATCATCCACAGGGCAGCGCCGGAACCCTCGTTGCTTTCGCTCAACGGCTGCACTTCTTTATCGGTAGCATTCCCGGAGACATCGCTTGCTCCTGCGGAACCGACGACCCCTCCGAAAACCGTTCGATAAACGACTTCCGCCATCGGTTCCACCGAAGCTTCCACGCGGCTTTTGGGAAGCGTATGGGTTCCGAATTCCAGCAGAACGCTGTGCGGCGCCAGATCCTGGTTGTATGTGCCTTTACCGATATAGATATCCTTGATCAGACCCGGATACATCCTGTCTGCAACCGCCTTTATCTTTTTGGCAAAGCTCAGATTGGCATCCTTGTTCTGGTTGCTCTTGCCCACAAGCAGGCGCACCTTGCTCATCTCTTTTCCGCTAACGGTAGCAGCATATTCATCCGGGTCCGGTATGCCGTCCCGGTGCAGGTCGAAAATAGCATCCGGCTGCTGTTTCAACAGGGCGAGGGCAGTCTGGCGGCTTCTGCGGTATGCTCCCGCATCGTGTGGATGATGGGTTTCTGTGTTCAGTTCAACCTCCGTTCCCAGTTTCTTCAGCTGACCGGCAAACAGATCGGCGATATCATAGATGCCACCGCGGTTTTCGCTGCTTTCCGTGCCGTCGCCCTTGATATAGCTTTCGTCGCTGTGCGTACAATACAGAGCGATCAGACGCTTTGCCGCCGCACTTACGGGCTGTGCCTCACCGCCGGTAAGCCAACTGATATCCGGCATGTTTGCCATACCGGTATATTCGGCTTCTGCAGTGTGGGCCTCTTCGTTTACGGAGGAAATGCGGTACTGGGCGTTGCTTGCGGAGATGTATTCATCTCCGGCCTCGCAGGGTCCGCATATGTGCGCCAGAACCTGTCCGCTTTGATCTATGATCCTGTATACGGATTCTTCTTCGCCCGCACCGGCATACGGAGCAAAACAAAGCAAGCAGAAGATGGTGAATGCCGCTGCTGTCTTTTTCATGCCTCAACGCCTCCTCTCGTGCTGAACACGAACCACAGAACTGTTTGCGGGTTGCTTTTGCCCGCGGGTTATCCTCTCCAGTATCTCTCCCACCAGCTCGGCCAGCACAACAGCCAGAATACCGGCGATCATCATTGCGTCAAAGATGCCGGCTCCTCCCAGATAGAGCGTCTGTTCTATACCGTTGATCCGATTGATAACGGCAGCCGTTATGTCGGCCAGCATCACCCCCAGTACCCCGCAGATGAATGCGCCTCTTCTGGAACGTCCGAGTGCATATGCGATCAAACCGCCCAGTATGCCGTTCAGGTACATGGGATCAAAGGGCAGTTGTTCGGGCTCATCCGGTAAAATATAGGCAGACAGCAGGAAAACCAGAGCCCCTGTCAGCACAGCGCCAAGAAGTGCACGCAGCCTTTCTTTGTTCGTTCCTGCCCGGATCAACAGATAGATGCATATACCTACCGGGATCAGTGCGCCGCCGACGCTGATCTGGACGCTCCCGAGCCGCAGATTCGGGATCAGGGTACCGAAAAACATCAGTGCGATCAGCAGCAGCGCCGCCCTGTCCGACAGATACATCCGATCCAGCACACGTTGCGCCACACCAAAGAATACCAGGATTGCTGCTATCGTCAGCAGTACCATTCCGATTGACATACCATGCTTCCCCTCCATTAACGGTAGATGCTTTTACTTTTCCCTGTGCATTCCAAAACCATACACCCTGCCCGCCGTAACGATCATGTTTGCAAGACTGCGCTTTTGTGCTATAATGAAAGTTGATTATTTATACTCTTGTCTCGCCGGCTGCAGGACAGTGGGCGGAAAAAGGAGGCGGCTCACAGTGCCGAACAACAGTCTTGATCTTGTGATCACCGGTCTTGGAAACCAGCCATTGGCATATGCTTGTTTTGTTTTGGCCCGGATAGCACAGAATAAGGGAATGGATGTACAGATTCTTCAGCCGCAGGGCGAAGATGCAACGGCACATGTCCGCATTGCGAAGAAAGCGGAGCGCCGCACGCTGAATCAGGGCGAAGCAAGTGTGTTGCTGGGTCTTGATCCTGTAGCAGCTATCAAAGCGCTGCCGCTGCTCAGCAAAGACGGTCTTGTCGTGATCAACATGCCTGACGGGCTTACGGATCAGATGCTGGAAAGTGTATTCCCGGACGTGAAGAGCCCCCTTTCTCTTCTGGAGGGTTATCGGGTAGAGCGCAGAGATGCCCTTACCGCAGCAAAGGAAATGGGGCTGCCCATGGCAGCAGTGACCATTCTGCTGGGTATGCTTTCCAAACATCTGCCTTTTTCCGCCTACGACTGGCAGCACGCTATCGGTTCTTCGGTACCGAGAAAAGTCTTTGCTGCCAATATGGACGCTTTCCTTTCCGGACGCGGCGTGAACAAGTTCGATCCGGCTCCCACTCTCCAGGGCAGCTTGATCGATCAATCCGAAACAACAAAGAAGGATGACGAATGCTCCGAAACAACTATGTAACGATCGATCTGGCATCGATCCGGAATAACTACCATGTTCTTCGTCGGCGTGTGCCCGCGGGTGTGCGTGTTATGCCTGTAATCAAAGCGGATGCTTACGGTCACGGCATGATTCCTGTAGCGCAGGCGCTGGAGGCAGAGGGTGTAGAGTATTTTGCAGTGGCGCTGGTCGAGGAAGGTATCGCTCTGCGCGCGGCTGGGATCAAAGCCCGTATTCTGGTTCTGGGCGCAGCCATGGCTGATGCAGTGGGTGAAGCGATCGAACACGATCTTACCCAGACCGTTTTTTCGGAAGAAATGCTGCAACTGATCGATCGGGAAGCTGCCCGGCAACACAAGACGGCACGGGTACACATCAAGCTGGACACCGGTATGAACCGCATCGGACTGCGCACCGAAACCGAGGCTGTGCAGATGGCGAAAGCCCTTGCGGGTGCGAAGAATATCAAAGCAGCAGGCATCTACACCCATTTCGCCGTTGCGGATGAACCTATGGAGGATGGCAGTCCGAATGCCTTTACCCGTCAACAGTTGGAACGTTTCAAGCAACTGCGGGCCTGCTTCGGCGAAGATATCCCCGCGCATGTAGCCAACAGCGCCATGAGCCTGTTGGCGCCGGAAGCCTATTTTTCCATGATCCGCGAGGGCATTTCCCTCTACGGCTATCCTCCCGTCAAAACAGATCTGCCCTTTACCCCGGCGCTCACCTGGAAGAGTGAAATCGTACACATCAAAACGATCACCAAGGGCGAAACCGTCGGATACGGCAGAACCTTCACCGCACCGAGAGATATGCGAATCGCTACTGTTGCCGTTGGCTACGGAGATGGTTATCACCGCGCTGCAAGCAACTGTGGCAAAATGCTCGTAGGCGGACAGCGCGTGCCCATCGTGGGCAGGATCTGTATGGATCAGACCATGGTGGATGTAACCGACCTGCCTCAGGTCGCCATTGGGGATGAGGTGGTGCTGATCGGCACCCAGCAGGAGGAAACCATTACCGCCGAGGAAGTGGCCGCCTGGGCAGGCACGATCAGCTACGAAGTGCTGCTTGGCATTACAGCACGCGTTCCCCGCATCTATCTGAATACATAACATTGCGGCATTACCCACGAAAGGAATTAGCAACCTATGCAACAGAACAAAAAAACCAAGAGCGCACCGGAGACGGTGGTCAAGCCGATCCTGGTCGGCGACTGGAATACCCGCTCCACGTGGAAGATGGCTCCCAAACGCACCCTGTCGACTCTGCTGATTGCGCTTGTGTATGTTTTTTTCAGCGTAATGGCAAGTCTGGATAATCCCATTCTGCGGATCATCGTATCCGCAGCCGTTATTCTGCTTGTGTTCTATTATCAGTGCACCAAGGGTATGGAAGCCGGCGAAAAAGATGCCGCCTATTCCGAAATCATGTTCGACCGGCAGAAGGAGGGCAAGGTTCTTTCCGCAGAGGATCGGGACCGCTGCTTCCATCCGCTGCGCGGCGTGTTTGCCACCCTGCTCGGTGTACTGCCTTTTGTGATCATTTGTCTGGTCTATGCCTTTATGGCAAAGCCGCAGACTTACCAGCTTGGCGTGATCCCCACGTGGATGGAGAACTCCATGCTGCACGACGAAGTGAAGGATGCACTCGGTTATTATGCCGTTAACAGAAGCATGTCCTTCGCGGACGGTCTGCGAATCGTCGTACGCTGCCTTACCATGCCTTTCATCAACATTGCAGGTGTGCTTGGCAACGATGCAGTGCTTTGGGCAGAACGTCTTTCACCTCTGTTTGTCATGATTGCTCCCATGGGCTTTGGATTGGGCTATTCCCGCGGGCATGCGCTGCGCACCAGGATCAATACCGGTATCCAGCAGGGCGTTGACAAGAAAAAGCGCAAGGAGCAGAAAGCGCGCCGTAAGCGCCAGCGCAGTTCCTCTCCGGAAAGGTTGATCTGATCTATGCGCATCATAGCCGGTCGCGCCAGAGGCACTCAGCTTCTGGCACCCAAGGGGATGGATACAAGACCTACACAGGATAAGGTCAAGGAATCCCTCTTCAGCATGATTCAGTGGGATATTCCCGAGGCGTGTGTGCTGGATCTTTTTGCGGGAAGCGGCGCCCTGGCGCTGGAAAGCATCAGCAGGGGTGCGCGCGAAGCTGTGCTGGTGGATAAGAGCCGGGAAGCTTTGGATTGCATACGCAGGAATATTGCCAAACTGAGGGTAGAGGAGCAGACCACGGTTCTTCCTTGCGACTGGGAGCAGGCGCTGCCGCAGCTGAGCCGCAGCGGCAAACGGTTCGATCTTGTTTTTCTTGACCCACCCTACCGTATGACAGATCTGGGCAGTATCTGCCGGCGTATGCAGGAACTATCCCTGCTCGCACCGGATGCCGTACTGGTGCTGGAACACCGCACCGGTGTGGAACCTGTTATGCCGGAGGGCTTTGTACTCTTTAAAGAACGTACATACGGGGAAACCCAGATACACTTTTATCGTTGGGAGGCGTTGCCCCATGAATCCTGAGATCTGCGTCTATGCCGGCAGCTTTGATCCCGTTACCAGCGGTCATCTGGATATCATCCGCAGAGGGGCGGCTGTTTTTCCGAAGCTGATCGTTGCGGTACTCCGGAACCCTGCGAAGAAAGGCACATTTTCCGTCGAAGAACGTCTTTCCATGCTGGCGCGCAGCTGCTCCGATATCCCCAATGTGGTGTTTGATAGTTTCGATGGTTTGTTGGTAGACTATATGCGTAAGGTCGACGCCGGAGTGATCCTCCGCGGTCTTCGTGCTGTAAGCGATTTTGAAAACGAATTTCAGATGGCGCAGTTGAACCGGCAGATGAATCCCCAGGTGGAGACTTTCTTTCTGATGACGTCCCCCGAGCATGCCTATCTGAGTTCCAGTGCGGTACGGGAGATCGCCATGTTCGGCGGTGATGTTTCCGGTTTTGTTCCTGCCGCTGTTCTGGATGAGGTGACACAGAAACTCCGTAAATGATCAAGAAACGATAATATACGTCAGGAGGTCATGATCATGATGCAACGCCCGGGTAACATGAACAGTTTTCGCCAGACGATGGAGACCCTGAATGAACTGCTTCAAACCGCAAGTAAGGTTCCGTTTACCAACAACTGCATGATCGAACGCGACAGAGCGATCAGATTGATTCAGAGTGCTATCGCAGATCTTCCTGCCGTTATTACGGAGTGCGAGAATGTGGTTCTGAACCAGAACAGGATTATCCAGGAGGCCGAGGAGTGTGCACGTGCGATCCAGCAGGAGGCAACCGCCCGCGCCACAAAGTATTACAACGAAACCCACACCAAAGCGACCCAGCTGATGAACGCCGCAAACACCAAGGCGGGTGAGACGGTCACGGCTGCCAATCAGCAGGCACAGAATACTGTCGCCACTGCCCAGAAGCAGGCCGAAGATATCGTGGAAAATGCCAAAGATTCTGCAAACGCCATCGTGGCTGATGCTCAGGCACGGGCGGATCAGATGGTCAGCGAGCAGGAAATTCTCCGTCGTGCACAGCAGGATGCGGAACAGATGATCATGAATGCTCAGAACGATGTTGAGCGTCTCTATTCCGATGTGCACCGCCATATTGATGATGTACTGGCGCAGCTGGATCGTTCCATCAGTGAAAAACTGACCGATATCCGCCAGACCAGGCAAGATATCGAGAAGAGCCTTGCCTGAACACATGGCTGATATTCCCACCATAACTTGTCTGCCGCAAGGCTACAATAGGGTAGAAATCTGCCCTTGAGCAGCCGGAGGTGGAGGGGACATGAACAGAACAAAGGCTTCATTATGTGTCATCACCGCAACGATTGTTACGGTGGTGGCACTTTTCTTTGTGTCTCACCCGGAACCCTGCCTGCTTCGTACTGCCGTGATCACCCGGGCACCCCTGCAGCAGACGTGTATGCTGCAGGGGTCGGTAACCTATGCAGATGTCCGCTGCCTTCTGGCTTCGTCTGCCGGATGTGTGGAAGATATTTATGTTCGTGTGGGTGATGCCGTTTCCCGGGGAGCGATGCTACTGCGGTTGGATGCAAGCGCGGAACAACAAGCGCTGTCACAGCTGCGGGCACAGCGGTATCACGTGCGCACATTCATGGATGCTGCCCTGTTCGATGCATCGCTTATGTCAACGGCCGCCGGGTATTTTACGGAATCCGAATCCGCCGGTGCACAGCTTCTCGCTTTGATCGAAAGCAAGCAGATCCGTGCATCTGACGATGGGATTGTCAACAATCTCTATGTGCGCCCGGGACAGTACGTAACGCCGGGGATGCTGCTCGGGGAAACCCGTGGGACAGAAGTGTGCCTGTCCGCCCTTTGGACGGGAGATCGCCGTTGTGTTCCAAAGCCCGGAATGGAGGCATACTGGTGTGGTTCGGACGGCAATCCGGCAGGCAGGCTGGTAGTGGAATCGGTCGGCATTGTTACTGAGACCCCGCAGCTTATGATGCAGCTTTGCTTTTCCTTCATCGGGGACACCGCATTGCCCCGGGCAGGCGATAGCGTGCCGGTGCAGCTTGTGCTTGATACACTGCCCGAAACCGCCTTGTTGCCGCTGGAAGCAATCGATCGGAACGGGAAAATCTGGCTTGTACGTGACGGCAGATTGCTTTGCGAAACCGTTTCGTACGGATATGGGAACAATGAATATATCCAGGTTCCCGAAGCATTTTCCGGGGAGAGGGTTGTACTGGAACCGGATCAACTGTCGGTGGCAAACGGAATATGCGTAAGAAATGCGGAGGCTATGTGAAACGTTTTGAATTGTGGAAGCTTGGGTTGCAGAATATGCTTGCTTCATCGCTGCGCTCTGTGCTTACGGTAGCGGGTATGGCGATCGGCGTGGCGGCGGTACTGGCTGTGATCACGCTGGGCGAGGCAGGGAAGATGCAGGTGAAAAGCGAGATTGCACGTCTTGGGATAGACCGGGTGCTCATCACCGAACCTTCCGGCATGGGGCTTAGTGAAGATGAGAGTGTGTTGCTGCAGCGGGAATTGGATACACAGGTGGATGAGTTGATTTGCCTGCCTGCTGAACTGCAATGCCGGAATGCCTCTGCGCAGGGTATACTGGTCGGTTGCAGCAAAGCGTTCTTTGAAGGAGCATCTCCCGTGTTTTCCTCGGGAAGGCTGCCGACAACGGGAGAGTGGATCGCCGCCGTACCGGCTGCTGCAGTCGGAAAACAGCTTGCCGGTGAACTGCATCTGCAGCCGGGAGATTGGTTTGCGGCTTCCGGCATGATGCTGCAATGCACAGGCATCATTGAACAATGCCACACGGCGGCGCAAATCGATTTTGACAATGCTGTTATCCTGCCGCTGCAGTTTTTGCTGCCGATAACGGGTGGCAGTCTCCAGCAGCTGTCAGTACAGGTCCCGCATCATGCAACCCCTGATGAAACAGCACATATTGCACAAGAGCTTGTTTTTGGCAGCAGCGGCAAACGGATCAGCGCAGTCAGTATGCAAACGCAGGCAGAGGCAGCCGATTCGGTTTTGGCGGTATTTGTGGATGTGTTGAAATGGGTGGCATTCATTTGTATACTGGTAGGTGCAATCGGGGTTACCAATATCCTGCTGGTCAGCGTCAGGGAGAGAAGGCGGGAGATCGGCATTCTGCAATCTCTGGGAGCCACCCGTATGCAGATTTGCGGTATGTTTTTGTGCGAGGCCTTTCTTTATGCTGTATCGGGCGGTGTGTCGGGACTGCTGGTGGGCGGAGTGCTTGTGGCTGTTGCCGGTAAAAGCATCGGTATCGACGCGATCATGACCTCCGGGGATTGCGTGATGGTGCTTTTGGCTGCCGTATGCCTTGGCCTGCTTTCCGGAGTTGCGCCGGCAGCAAAGGCGAGTTTGCTGCATCCGATCGATGCATTGAGAGACGAATAAAGGGATGTTGTTTCTATTTGGCTTTTGCTCCATTGTGTACATGGTGTACAAACAAGGGGATGAATTTTGGCAAAATCGTCAATTCCATCCGACAGAAAAATAGGCTATAATGATGCCAATGAAATGCTGGCTTGGGTGTGTGTATCGCCGATGGTCAAGCATATCAACAAAAGGAGGAAGCTTAAATGGCAAGCTTGTCTTTGAACCACATCTATAAGGTATATTCCGGTAATGTTACCGCCGTTAGCGATTTCTGCCTGGAGATCGCCGACAAGGAATTCATCGTTCTGGTCGGTCCTTCCGGCTGCGGTAAGTCCACCACCCTGCGTATGGTTGCCGGTCTGGAAGAGATCTCTGCCGGCGAGCTCTACATCGGCGACCGTCTGGTCAACGACGTTGCTCCCAAGGATCGCGACATCGCCATGGTTTTCCAGAACTACGCTCTGTATCCCCACATGACCGTGTTCGACAACATGGCTTTCGGTCTGAAGCTCCGCAAGACCCCCAAGGCTGAGATCAAGCAGCGCGTTGAAGAAGCTGCCAAGATCCTCGACATCGCTCACCTGCTCAACCGTAAGCCCAAGGCTCTGTCCGGCGGTCAGCGTCAGCGTGTTGCTCTGGGCCGTGCCATCGTTCGTGAGCCCAAGGTCTTCCTGTTCGACGAACCTCTGTCCAATCTGGACGCCAAGCTGCGTGTTGCCATGCGTACCGAGATCACCAAGCTGCACCAGCGTCTGCAGACCACCTTCATCTATGTTACCCACGACCAGACCGAAGCTATGACCATGGCTTCCCGTATCGTGGTTATGAAGGATGGCTTCATCCAGCAGGTCGACAGCCCCCAGAACCTGTACGACTATCCCGCCAACCTGTTTGTTGCCGGCTTCATCGGCAGCCCCCAGATGAACTTCTTCACCGTTAAGCTGGAGAAGGATGGCAACGAGGTTCTGGCCAAGTTCGGCGACAACGCTATCGTTGTTCCCCAGAGCAAGCTGGCTAAGTTCATCGACGAGAGCTACATCGGCAAGGAAGTCTACATGGGCATCCGTCCCGAAGACATCGACGACAGCGCCGAGGCTGTTGCCAACTCCAAGGCTACCGTCGAGTGCAGCGTTGAAGTTACCGAGCTCATGGGTTCCGAGACCTATCTGTACCTGTCCACCAGCGGCAAGGACGAGAACATCATCGCCCGCGTTGATCCTCGCACCTCCAGCCGTGCCGGCCAGAAGATTCAGGTTGCCTTCGATGTGGAGCGTCTCCACTTCTTCGACAAGGACACCGAAACCACCCTGCTCAACCGCTAATCTTCAAGTTAGCAGCCAGCCGCAGAGCAATCTGCGGCTGGCTTTTTCATTTGCCCCAAAACAGAATGCAAAAGAGAAAAAAGATTTGCATCTCACCACCCAACATGCTATCATAAATATGTATGCTGTTTTTTAGGAGGATACCTATGCCTGTTGTCATTGATCAGCTTCTGGAGCGGGTGGAAAAACCATCCCGCTATACCGGTGGAGAAATGAATGCAAATGTTAAACCCATATCAGAGGCTGAGGTGAGCTTTGCTTTTTGCTTTCCCGATACATATGAAGTGGCTATGAGCAATCTGGCCATCAAGATCCTGTACGGCATCCTTAACGATTTGCCCTATGCGGTATGCGAGCGCTGCTGCATGCCTTGGGTGGATATGCGCAAGGAACTTCTGGAGAATCATATCCCCCTGTTTTCTCTGGAAAGCCATACGCCTCTGAAGGAATTTGATATCGTTGGTTTTACGCTGCAATACGAAATGAGCTATACCAACATCTTGGAGATGCTTCATTTGGGAGGCATCCCCGTTAAGGCGGCACAGCGCGGTCAAAGCGACCCCATCGTTGTTGCCGGCGGACCCTGCGCCTTTAACCCCGAGCCTCTGCACGCGTTTATTGATGCGTTTATGATCGGCGATGGGGAAGAGCTGATCGTTGAATTAACCGACGCCATTCGGAATGCACGCAAAGAAGGGGCAAGCAGAGCAGAGATTCTGCGCCGCCTTGCCAAGCTGGAAGGTGTGTATGTGCCTTCCCTGTACAATGATGCATACAACGAGGATGGCACCCTGCGCAGCCTGACCCCTGTGGACGATACGGTTCCCGCTGTGATCAACAAACGTATTCAGGTGAATATGGACGAAGCCTATTGTCCCACTCATCCTCCCGTTCCCTACACACAGGTCGTCTTTGACCGCATCATGCTGGAGATCATGCGCGGCTGCACCCGCGGCTGCCGTTTCTGCCAAGCCGGCATGCTGTACCGCCCTGTGCGTGAACGTAGCGTGGATGCCCTGTGCGAGATGGCGTGCGCCAGTGTGCGTAACACCGGTTATGAAGAGATCTCTCTCAGTTCCCTTTCCTCCAGCGATTATTCGCATATTACCGAGCTGGCTACACGCCTTACCGAAGCTTTGAAGGAACAGCGTGTTTCCCTGTCCCTTCCCAGCCTCCGTGTGGACAAGTTTGTGCAGGATACGCTTACCCAGACCCAACAGGTCAAAAAGAGCAGCCTTACCTTTGCCCCCGAGGCAGGTACCCAGCGTCTTCGTGATGTGATCAACAAGGGCGTTACCGAAGAAAACCTGATGGAAACGCTGGGCAATGCTTTTTCCAACGGCTGGAGCGCTGTGAAGCTGTACTTTATGACCGGCCTGCCCACCGAAACCGACGAGGATCTTGCCGGGATCGCCGAGCTTGCCAAAAAATCTGCCGGTGCGTATTACGCCGTACCCAAGAATCAGCGCGTGAAAGGGCTGCGCATCACCTGCAGCGCCAGTGTTTTTGTACCCAAGCCCTTTACGCCCTTCCAGTGGTGTGCGCAGGATCGCCCCGAAGAGGTGCAGCGTAAACAGCAGATGGTTCGGGAATTGTTCCGCCCGCTCAAATCTGCCCATTTCAACTATCACGATTCCGGCATCAGCCGTATTGAAGCATGCTTTGCTGTGGGCGACCGTCGCATGGCAGATGCCCTCTATCGCGCATGGGAGCTTGGCTGCATGCTGGACGGCTGGAATGAATATTTCCACTACGATTTGTGGCTGAAGGCTTTCAAAGACTGCAATCTTGATGTGGATTTCTATGCCCACCGGGTACGTAGCAAAGACGAACTGCTGCCCTGGGATCACATTAATGCCTATATCGACAAGAGCTTCCTGTGGCGGGAATATGAAAAAGCCATGCATGCAGAGACCACCCGCGACTGCCGGGAGGGCTGCAACGGCTGCGGTCTTCAGAAACTGAAGGGAGTGTGCAGCGTATGCGGATGATAGCTGTTTTTGAAAAAGGGGAGACCCTTCGCTACATCGGGCATTTGGATCTGATGCGAACTGTGCAGCGTGTGCTCCGCAGAAGTTTGCTGCCGGTCAAATATTCCAACGGCTTTAACCCCCATATCCGTCTCAGCTTTGCCGCACCGCTCAGTGTTGGTGTGGTTGGCAGGAGAGAATTGATGGAGGTGCCTGTCGAAGACGGCGTTACCGAAGAACAATTTGTCGAAGCCTTCAACAAGGTAAGCCCTGCCTGTTTGCAGGTGGTAGCCGCCCGTGCTGTCGGGGACGATTTTCCCACTCTGATGTCGTTGGTGGCGGGTTCCCGCTATACCATCCGCCTGTGGAGCAGTGATGACGCAGACAAAGCAGCGCAGGCATTCGACGCCTTTATGGCGCTGGATACATATGTGGCCGTAAGGCGCACCAAGAGCGGCGAGAATCCCTGCGACATACGTCCATTTGTTAAAGACGGCAGCATTGCCAAAACTGAGGATGGGTACGAGATCAGACTGGAGACGGTCACCTTCGACAGCGGTGCACTGAAGCCCTCCCTTTGGCTGGATAGCCTGTGCACCTTTGTGGGGTGCAATAAGCCTCAGCACATTATCTACCGGGATGCCATCCTTGCAAAAACCAACGACGGGCAGCTGCTTCCCATGGAGGAATACCCCCATGGCTGAAGGGATGCAGATCCTTGTGCACAAAAGCGAAGAGTACATCGAGACCGCACTTTTGCACAGCGGCAGTCTTCTGGAATATGACCGCCGGGAGCAAAACGGCACCGACCTCGTTGGCACGGTTATGCTTGGCCGCGTGGAGCGAGTATTGCCTGATGTGAAAGCCGCTTTTGTGAATATCGGCCGCAAGCTGAACGGTTTTCTGCCCATCCGGGAGGCGGAAAGCTACCATGCGATCAACGGCAAATCGCCTCTTGTAACCGGCGCGGATGTGATCGTGCAGGTCAAGAAGGACGAAAAAGGCGGAAAGGGCGCATTCCTCACCCGTGATATCACATTGCCCGGGCAGTATCTGCTGCTGCTCCCCATGAGCCGTTTTGTCGGCGTAAGCAAACGGATCGAGGATCCCGCCGAGCATGCAGCCGCCAAAGCACTTGGGAAAACAGTTGCACAAGACCGTTTCGGCGTTATCATCCGCCACTCCGCTCTCTTCGCACGTCTGGAAGATGTACGGCAGGAGGCGGAAGCCTTGTACAAAAACTGGCAGGCGGTGATTGCACATGCGAATATGCGCAAGTCCCCCGCAGTTTTACTGGAAGAGCGCCCATACCATGAGATTCTTGCAAGAGACTATTCCGCCAGATATTCGCTTCAGCTTTGCGCGGAAGAGGGCGTGGCAGCCGTCGAACATCTGCCGCAGAATGTTGCGTTTTCTGCATGCGACGGTATCGCAATGGAAGCTCTCTGGCAAGGCAATCATGTTACCCGGCAGCTGCGCAATGCGCTGGAACGTAAAGTTCAGCTTCCGGGCGGTGCCAGTCTTGTGATCGATGAACGGGAAGCGCTTCATACCATCGATGTCAATTCCGGCGGCAATGTATCGGCCCAAGAGGGGATGAGCCTTGCCCTTACGCAGAATCTGTCTGCGGCAGGGGAGATCGCCCGCCAAATCCGCCTTCGTAACCTGAGCGGCATCATTCTTGTCGATTTTATCGATATGGAGAATGCAGACGAACAAGCGCGGCTGCAGGCTGCCATGGAAGAAGCCCTCTCTGCCGACAGGATCAAAACAGTGGTACATGGCTTTACTTCGCTTGGTTTGCTGGAACTTACCCGCAAACGGACTGCCTCCGCCCTGCGCGAGGTATTGACCGTTCCCTGTTCCCATTGCGGCGGTACGGGGTATCAGAATCTACCATAGGGAAAGGATGTTTCGCTTGAAGCAAACACCTGTTTATGTTACCAAAGAAGCGCTTGCTGCCGAAACGGCTGCAATGGAAGCCGTTAAAGCGCACGCTGCCCGTCCTTCCAGCTATCATATCGTTACCTACGGCTGCCAGATGAACGCCCACGACAGTGAGAAACTGGCCGGCATGTTTACTGCCATGGGATTGGAAGAAGCTGACGACCGCCGGAATGCCGATCTCGTCATTTTCAATACCTGCTGCGTGCGCGACAATGCAGAGCGCAGGGCTTTGGGCAATGTAACATGGCTCAAGGAGCTGAAGAAAGAAAAACCCGAGTTGATCATCGGTGTATGCGGCTGTATGGTGCAGCAACCGGAGATGGCCGAGCGGATCCTGAAGCAATACCGTTTTATCGATCTGGCATTCGGCACCCACAATCTCCATCGGCTGCCTTCTCTGCTGCTGGATCTTCTGGAGCAGAAGCAGCGGGTGGTTTCTGTGATCGATCAGGAAAACCTGATTGCGGAAGGGTTGCCGGTCAAACGCCTGTGCAGCCACCATGCTTACATCACCATCATGTACGGCTGCGACAATTTCTGCTCCTACTGCATCGTGCCGTATGTGCGCGGCAGAGAACGTTCCCGCCGGATGGATGATATCCTCCGGGAGGCAGAAGGGCTGCTCAAGAGCGGTGTGCAGGAGATCATGCTGCTGGGACAGAATGTGAACAGTTACGGAAACGGCACGGGCGAAACCTTCCCCGAGCTTTTGCGCCGTCTGGATGCGCTGGGCATTCCCCGAATCCGGTTTATGACCTCCCACCCCAAAGATCTCAGCGACGAGCTGATCGAAGTGATGGCAAACGGGAAGCATATCTGCAACCATCTGCATTTGCCGGTACAAAGCGGCAACAACGAGATCCTTTCGCTGATGAATCGCCGCTATACCCGGGAAGACTATTTGCGTAAGGTGGAAAAGTTGCGCGCTGCCGTGCCTGGTATCGGTCTCAGCACCGACCTGATCGTCAGCTTTCCTGGCGAAACGGAGGCGCAGTTTGAGGATACCTGTTCGCTGGTGCGCGAGGTGGGTTACGATTCGGCGTTCACCTTCATCTATTCGCCCCGCATCGGCACCAAAGCAGCGGCCATGGAAGGGCGCATCCCGGACGATGTAAGCTCCCGCCGTATCGCCAAACTGATTGCCGAGGTGGAAGCCTCCACCGCCAAAGCCCACCAATCCATGCTTGGGTGTACCGAGCAGGTATTGGTAGAGGGCCTTTCCAAGCGTGACCCCGGTATGGTTTCGGGTAAAGGTACCCGGGGCATTACCGTCACATTCAAGGGAACGCAGGCCGATATCGGCACTGTTGTTCCCGTCCATATTACCTCCGCCGCAGTGAACACACTGCGGGGAGAAAGAACAGAAAGGTGAAATGAATTATGGAAAAGGTATTGAATCAGGCCGAAATGCTGGCAGAAGCCATTCTGGAGAGCGAAGAGTACATCACCATGCGTCTGAGCGAGCAGGCTGCCATGCGCGACACCGAAGCCACCGGTCTTATCGCCGCTTACACCGAAAAGCGCTCTGCGGTTGAAAACATTCTGGCAGATGCCAACATGAACCCCGGCGATCTGGCCAAGGCCGGCAGCGAGCTGGAAGAGGTGGAGCGTGCCATCGACTCCAACGATGTGCTCAACAAGATGCGGGAAAGCCGCGAAGCTTTTAACGACATGATGCGTAAAGTAAACAGCATCATCAAGTTCGTTGTTACCGGCGAACGGGACGACGAGGAAGAGGGCTGCTCCGGTTCCTGCTCCAGCTGCAGCGGCTGCGGCCATCACCACCATTGATCCCGTTACCTGAGAAGCATCCGTACGAAAGGGAGGTACCTTCATGGCCGGATTGTCGCCCATGATGCAGCACTACGTAGAGACCAAACAAAAGTATTCCGATTGCATCCTGTTTTATCGTCTTGGCGATTTTTACGAGATGTTTTTTGAAGATGCAGTTCTGGTCTCCAAAGAGCTGGAACTGACCCTGACCGGTAAAGAATGCGGTCTGGAAGAACGGGCACCCATGTGCGGCGTTCCCTTCCATTCTGCCACTACCTATATCTCCCGGCTGGTGGAGCGGGGCTACAAAGTTGCTATCTGCGAACAGATGAGCGATCCTGCCACTTCCAAAGGTCTGGTAGAACGTAGCGTGATCCGCATCGTTACCCCGGGCACAGTGGTCGATCCTGCGCTGCTGGACGAAAAACGCTCCAGCTATGTGCTGTGCGTTGCCTTCTCCGGCAAGCAGGCGTCCCTTGCCTATGCCGATGTCAGCACCGGCGAATTGACGGTGCATCTTCTGCTGGATGCCGATGCGACCCTCCGGGACGAGCTGGTACGCATCATGCCCAACGAGATCGTTACCAACGATGTGGAACATCTTAACCGCTATCTGACTGCGGATATCTCCCGCACCCAGATGCGGGAGAGCGCATTCCAGAAGCGGGCTGCCGAAAGCGAATTGTTCAGCCACTTCAATGTGCAGAATCTGTCATCGCTGGGCATGGAGCAAAAGGACAAGCGCGTTATTGCAGCAGGTGCGCTCCTTCGCTATCTTAGCGAGACCCAGATGAACGCTCTCAGCCACATTACGCAACTGACCGTTTATCAGGGCGAGGACACCATGTTCCTCGACCGGGCGACCCGGCGCAATCTGGAGCTTACCCAATGCCTGCGCAACAACGAGCGCAGAGGCTCTCTTCTGTGGCTTCTGGATAAAACAGAGACCGCCATGGGCGCACGCTTGCTTCGCAATTGGGTGGAAAGCCCGCTGATCAACCGCGCACGCATCGAAGCCCGTCTCTCCTGTGTGGAAGCGCTTAAAGATGACTTTTTTCGCAGCGAAGAACTGGCGGAGGCACTGAAATGCGTATCTGATATGGAACGCCTGCTGGGCAAGATCAGCTATAATAATCTGAATGCCCGCGATTGTCTTGCTCTGCTTCGCTCTTTGCGCAGCGTTGCCCCTGTTAAGGAACTGCTGGCAAGCTTTGATGTGTTACACCTGACAGCCATTGCCCATACCATGACGCCGCTGGACGGCCTTTGTGCGCTGATCGAAAGCGCCATCGACCCCGAGCCGTCTCTGCTGATCAGCGACGGCGGTGTGATCGCCAAGGGCTACAGTGCAGAGCTGGATACCTATCGCGATGCCCAGCTGAACGGCAAGCAATGGCTCCTCAATATGGAAGCAGCCGAGCGTGAAGCAACAGGCATCAAGAATCTGAAAATTACCTCCAACCGTGTATTCGGTTACTATATCGAGGTAAGCAAGAGCAACCTTGGTTTGGTACCTCTGCGGTATACGCGCAAACAAACGCTTGCCACAGGCGAACGTTATACCACCCCCGAGCTCAAAGAGATCGAGCAGAAGATCAATCAGGCGCAGCAGATGTCGCTTACGCTGGAGCAGCAGCTCTTTAATGAGGTTCGCGACGCCATCGCAAAAGAGATCGGCGCCATTCAGCAGAATGCTCAGGCATTGAAGACTGCCGATGTGCTTTTGTCCCTTGCCAGGGTGGCGCGTGAATACGGGTATGTGAAGCCGCAGATCAACGAAGAGAATATCCTCCACATTGTTGAAGGCAGACACCCCATCGTAGAGCGTACGGTGACCGATACGCCGTTTGTACCCAACGATACAACGCTGGATGGGGAAGAAAACCGTATGCTGATCATTACCGGACCCAATATGGCCGGTAAAAGCACCTACATGCGTCAGACGGCGCTGATCACCCTGATGGCGCATATGGGCAGCTTTGTGCCTGCCACCAGTGCAAACATCAGCCTGTGCGACCGGGTCTTTACCCGTATCGGTGCATCGGACGATCTTTCTTCGGGTCAGAGCACTTTTATGGTGGAGATGAGCGAAACGGCGGGCATTCTCCGCAATGCTACCAAGAAGTCGCTGGTCATTCTGGACGAGATCGGCAGAGGCACCAGCACCTTTGATGGTCTTGCTATCGCCTGGGCAGTGGTGGAGCATCTGCTGGATCAGAAGAAGGTAGGTGCCAAGACCCTGTTTGCCACCCACTACCACGAGCTGAGCGAACTGGAAGGACGTTTCCCCGGCGTAAAGAACTACTGCATTTCCGTTATGGAGCACGGCGAAGAGGTCATCTTCCTGCGTAAGATTATGCCCGGCGGTGCCGATAAGAGTTATGGCGTATATGTTGCCCGTCTGGCAGGTATTCCTCAGTCGGTGGTGGCCCGTGCCCACGAGATACAGGCTCGTTTGGAAGTGAGCGATATCAATCAGGAATCCATCTCTTCCAACATATTGGAGCAAAAGAAGAAAAAAGACCGCCAGACAGACCTGTTCCATCTTGCACAGGATGAACTGGTGGAAGAGTTGCAAAATCTGGATGTTCTGTCCGTTACCCCCATGGATGCGCTGAACATTCTGTACCGTCTCAGAGAAAAAGCACGAAGGATCTAAGGAGGTTGGGCTATGGCGGCTATCCGTAAGCTGTCGCAGGAGATCATCGGTCGCATTGCCGCCGGTGAGGTTGTGGAACGCCCTGCTTCCGTGGTCAAGGAGATGGTGGAGAACGCCATCGATGCCGGGGCACTGCACATCACCGTTGAGGTACGAGGCGGAGGTGTGGAATACCTGCGCATCACCGACGACGGTAAAGGCATCCCGGCGGAGGAGATCCGTATGGCGTTCGAACGCCATGCCACCAGCAAGTTGCAAACCGCCGAACAGCTGTTTGATATCCATACCCTCGGCTTCCGCGGTGAAGCACTGGCCTCCGTGGCGGCTGTTGCCAAGGTTACCTGCACCACCAAAACCGCGGATGCACCCCTTGGCATCCGCGCAAAGATCGAGGGCGGCGAATTTGTGGATATCCGACAGGCGGCATCGCCTGTGGGCACAACCTTCGTGGTGGAGGATCTGTTCTATAACACCCCTGTGCGCCGTAAGTTTTTGAAAAAGCCCGGTATGGAAGCCTCGATGGTATCGGATTACATGCTCAGGCTCATGCTGTCCCATCCCGAGATCTCCTTCCGGTTTGTGAATCAGGGCAAAACGGTTTACCAGACCATCGGCGACGGTAAATTGGAATCCGTTCTTTATCGGGTCTACGGCAAAGAAGCATTTTCTCAGATGCATCGTGTGTCCGGCAATATGAACGGTCTGATCCTTGAAGGCTATGTCGGCGTGGGGGAGATGAGCCGCGGCAATCGCCAGCAGCAATCCTTCTTCATCAACGGTCGTTATTTCCGCAGCGGGCTGATGAGCCGTGCGCTGGAAAGCGGCTGCGAAGGCAGAGTGATGATCGGCCGTTTTCCCATGTGCGCCCTGTTCCTTACCCTGCCTAATCAGCTTGTGGATGTAAATGTACATCCCAATAAGCTGGAGGTACGCTTCCAGAATGAAAACGGTATCGCGCAAGCGATCAAGACTCTTGTCAGCGAGGCGTTGCACCGTCAAACGCTTGGCAGTCAACTCTCAGGCGGAGGCGTTGCTCCTTCTGCAGAGGTTACCAGTGTGGAAGAGGCTGCCGGTGGCTTTACCATCATCCCAATCGGCGATGCGGCGCAAGCAACTGCTCCGGCAGAAAAGGATGCGCCGGATACAGAGGCGGCATACACGCATCCTGTACAAGTTCAGACGGAGCCGGCAGACTTCGTACAGGTATCCGAACTTAACAGGAATGGTTTCGTACTGCGTCCTCAGCCGCCGGTGATCAAGACTCCGGCACGGAAGAATGTTGCAGACGAAACAGAAAAGGAAGCACCCAAGCCTGCAGAAGCCAGAGCCTTGTATACCGATTTTGTTCCCGATTTCTCCGGTGTGGGTGTTCCGGTTGTGCGGGAATCTTCTTCTGCGGATGTGGGCCGCGCCATGCAGCGGCTTGCCGAACAGCAAACACAGGATGCGATCGATGCTAAACTTGCTTCCCGCCGCGCAGAGAAGGAACAATTGCAGTCTGCCGACACCGTGAATACGGCTGTGCCGGACAAGGAGCCTGTACAGACAGCAGAACGACCGGTTCCTGTACCTCAACAGGTGGAAAACACCGATCCACTGCCGGAAGCTGCTCCTGTTGAAGAACCGGAGCAGACCCGTCTACTGGAAGAAGCCGCCCCCGAAGAAAGCCTGAAGCTGATCGGTATTGCCTTTTCCACGTATTGGATCTTCGAATGCGACGAAAGACTGTTGCTGCTGGATCAGCATGCGGCACACGAACGCATGCTCTACGACCGGATGATGGCACGTTTCGAGGGCACAGCGATCTCTCAGCAGTTGCTTGCCCCCGTTCTTGTACAAATGACACAGCACGATCTGGCTTTGCTGGAGGAGCTTCAGGAAGTGCTGAGCGATGCGGGCTTTGATGTACAAGCCTTTGATGAAACCAGCGCAGCCATCCATGCGATCCCTACGCTGTTTGGAGAGAATGCCGACCCGCGCACATTGTTTCTGGAAGCTCTGGATGAATGGCAGGCAGGCCGCGGTGCGGTCACCAGAGAGCGCATGCGCAGGCAGATCGCCCAAATGGCATGTAAACGCGCCATCAAGGCGGGTGATAAACTGAGCGAAGACGAAATTCATGGTTTCCTGCGCGAGATGCTTCGTTCGGATTCCATGCCCACCTGTCCCCACGGACGTCCGATCGTTACCGAAGTGACCCGCTATGCGCTGGAAAAACGCTTCAAGCGCATACAGTAGGAGAGTGCTATGAAACCAAGGATCATTGCAGTAACCGGTGCAACAGCCAGCGGCAAAAGCTCTCTGGCAATGCAGCTTGCTGCAAAGCTGAATACCGAGATCGTCTGCATGGACTCTATGCAGATCTATCAAGGTATGGATATCGGGACAGCCAAACCTACCCTGCAGGATCGGCAACAGATCCCGCACCATATGCTGGATGTGGTATCACCCTCCGAACCTTACACGGTAGCCGATTATGCCGAACATGCAACCTTGGTGATCCGGGAGATTCTGTCCCGGGGCAAGCTGCCAATGCTGGTGGGCGGTACCGGTCTATACCTGAAGGCGCTGATGCATGGTCTGTCCCTCGGGGTAAGCCGAAGCGATCCCGCTGTGCGTGAGCGTTTGGAGCGGATTGCGGATCAGCCGGACGGAAGGCAGAAACTGCACGATATGCTTGCCGAGGTGGATGAAGCATCTGCTGCCAAACTGCACCCCAACGATATCCGCAGGGTGATCCGTGCGCTGGAAGTGTTTGAGCTGACAGGCACTCCGCTCAGCCGGACAAGGCAGGAAGAAAACGGCGAGTTTACCGTGCTGCCGCTGGCGATCCGCATGGAGCGGGAGCGTTTGTTCGAGCGTATCGAAAAACGTGTCGATATTATGCTTGAACAGGGTTTGCTTGCAGAGGTCAGTCATTTGCTGGATGCCGGAATACCGGCCGATGCCCAGGCCATGCAGGGAATCGGCTACAAAGAAATGATACCGGCTGTTTCGGGACTCGTTTCGCTTGAAACCGCCCGTGGTCAGATCATTCTGAACACGCGGCACTATGCCAAACGGCAGGAAACATGGTTCAGGGGAGAACCTGCCACCCTCTGGCTGGAGGGGAATGATATTGTCCGGCAGGCAGAAGAAGCGATCGTTCGCTTTTTGGCACAATAACATCAGATAAAGGAATGGGTTTATATGGATCAACAGATCATGCTGGCTGTGCAGCAGGCAGAAGAAAACTGCCGTGAAGCTTTTGAACGGGTGGATCAGATTGCTCTTACCAATACCGCCAAGGTGCTGGATGCGCTTCAGCGGCATCAGGTGGCGTCCCGTCATTTCGCTCCTACCACCGGCTACGGCTATGACGATGTCGGACGGGATACGCTTGAAAAGATCTTCGCAGAGCTTTTTGAGGCGGATGCAGCGATCGTTCGTCCACAGATCGCCTCCGGCACCCATGCGCTCAGCATGTGTCTGTTCGGCCTGCTCAAACCCGGCGACGAGCTGATGTATGCTTCCGGCGGCCCTTACGACACCCTGGAAGAGGTGATTGGCATCCGTGGCAGCGGCATCGGTTCGCTCAAAGAGATGGGTGTATCCTATTCTCAGGTGGAGATGACTGTGGATGGTAAGCTTGATCTGAATGCCATCCGTGCTGCCATGAAGCCCAACACCACTGTGGTAGCCATTCAGCGCAGCCGCGGTTATTCTTCCCGCCCCAGCCTGATGCCGCAGGATATCGAGCCCCTTGCAAAAATGCTGCATAGCGAATTCCCCAATGCCTGCCTGATGGTGGATAACTGCTACGGAGAATTCGTTTGCACCGAGGAACCCAATCACTACGGCGCAGATGTGAGCGTGGGAAGCCTGATCAAGAATCCCGGTGGCGGTCTTGCCCCTACGGGCGGCTATATCGTTGGTCGTGAGGATCTGATCGAGCGCATCAGCTACCGCCTTACCGCTCCCGGTATCGGCAGGGAAGTGGGCAGCTATGCAGGCAGCTATCAGCCTTTCTATCAAGGGCTTTTCATGGCGCCCCACGTCGTGGCGCAGGCGGTTAAGACATCCATTCTGGCTTCTGCCGTTTTTGGCGGTATGGGCATGCACACCACGCCCCGCTACGATGTACCCCGTACCGATATCATTCAGGCTTTGGATCTGGGCACCCCCGAAAGACTGATCGCCTTCTGCCAGGGCATCCAGACCGCTTCGCCCATCGACAGTATGGCATTGCCCGAGCCGTGGGATATGCCCGGTTATCAGCATCAAGTCATCATGGCAGCAGGTACGTTTGTCAGCGGCGCGTCGATCGAACTTAGCGCAGACGCCCCCATGCGGGAGCCCTACACAGCTTTCCTGCAGGGTGGGCTAACCTACAGTCACGGCAAGCTGGCTATTATTCGTACGCTGGAATATATGCAGAAAAAAGGTTGCCTCTGATGGCAGAACATATTCCCTCCCGGTCCGGCATAGGTTGGACCGAGGGGGGATTTGTTTTGAATGAAGAAACCCGTGTTCATCAGATCAGCATAAGGGAAAAAAGAAAACGGATCCAGCCGCCTATGGAGCGGCAACACTATTCTGATACTTCGGCGCAGCTTACCGAACTGCCGGCCCGAAAGCATGGTATGAGTGCATTCTTTTCACCGGAATCCCTTACAAAAAATCTGGCTTTGTTGGGCTGCCTCACGCTGGTGGTACTGGCGTTGCAGAAAAGTGGGGAGCAGGGGAGTGTGAGCGCGTTTTCGGCGTTGCAAAGCGAAATGAACGCTTCCTGGGAAGCTGATGTTGGCAAACTGAGCTTTGTCAGCGACTTGCTGCCCTCCGAGTTGCGGGAGGTATGGAATCCGACCCCTGCTGTGTGCGTTACCGCACCTGCTGCCGGTACAACGATCCATGCATGGTCCGAAACCGAGCCTTATTTGGAAATCTTCAGTGAAAATCGTCAGATCAGGTCTGCCGGGGACGGAGAAGTAATGAGTATTGCCCATGGCCCGGGAGAAGAAAGGATCCTTCGTATCAGACACGATAACGGCGTGGAAACGCTGTACGGTAACCTGGAAAACTGCAGCGTTGAAATCGGTGATACAGTAGAGAACGGTGATGTGATCGCGACGCTTCTGCCGGATGCGCCGCTTGCTTTTGAAATGCGGATCAACGGCGTTCCCGTCGATCCGGCAATGCATATGCAGCCGGTAAGTGAATGAAAGGTTTTCAAATATCGGTCCATCCGGCAGGCATGCTTGGCATTCTGGCTGCATGCCTGTTCGCACCTGTGGACAAATTGCTGACTGCTGCTGCGGCAATAACGCTTCACGAGGTGGGGCACTATATCGGCATGCTCGTTTGCGGTATTCGCCGTTGCCGGATCGAATGGACTCCCGTGGGGTTTGTTGCTCATTTGGATGGGTTACATAAACTGTCCGCATCCAAACGGTTTCTGATCGCGGCTGCAGGGGTTGCCGCCAGCGGAGTATGCGCGTTGATCTGTCTTCTCTTCGCCGCAAAATACCGCTTTGCCTACGAGTTTCTGCAAGCGAATTTTTCCTTGTGGCTGTTGAACAGCATTCCCGCGATCCCCCTGGATGGCAGCAAAATGCTTTTGGCTGTTGCGGAAAAACTGGGTTGGGAACAGAATACAGAAAAGGTTCTGCTTCGAATCAGTTATGTGCTGGCCGGCGGTTTGTGCCTGCTTGGTTTTTACAGCGCCTGGATTGGCTCATTCAATCCTATGCCTGTTCTTCTGGGTCCTTATCTGGCATATGCAGCCAATGCAGCAACGAAGACGGGTGCGATTGCCGCCATACGCAGACTGGAGGAACGGAAAAACAGAAGCAGCGAGCAGCTTTATCCGGTTTGCGCTTTTGTGACCAGTGAAAAGCCCGATCAAACAATGTTCCTTCGGGCGGCGCGCCATTGCCCGGAGCGCGCTTATCTGCTGATCCATCAGATTGATCGGACTACGGGACTGCACAAATGTATTACCACAGAAAAACAGGTGATTAATTCGGTATTTCAAGAACATGAAATGAGCAGCCCGGCACATGGACACAGAAAAACAGATGTGATACAATAAAAACGATATTTGCAAAATACAGGGAGTTGAACATATGAAGATTTTGACGAAAGGATATTCCGCGTTTTTCCGGATCTGCGCATGCTTGTTTGCTGTGCTGTTCTTGTGCTTGCTGCCGTCGGCACATTGCGAAACGTTACCCGCAGATGCTCTGAGCGATAACACGCTCAGAAACGGTATCGTACGGGTATACCTCTCGTCTTTGAACGAACCGCATGCGCTGGATCTGGAACTGTCGGCTGCTTATCGGGTCTACGAAAGCGATGTTGTATTGCCTGCGGGTGCGAATGTGAAGCTTTCTGTAAACGATGCAGATGGTCAGATAAAACTGAATTACGCCGGACAGAACTGGCTTCTTGGCGAAGAAACAATCCTTCTGCGCAGCACAGAAGAAGGGGTTCTCCAAATTCAACAGGCGATCGGAGCAGGCACGTATCCTGCCGATCTGCGCATCCGTTCTGTAGCAAAAAAAGATGCTTATTATCTTGAAGTGATTGCCTGTATCCGGGTCGAGGATTATCTTCCCGACGTGCTTTCCTATGCGATCATCAGCACAGCTCCCGCCGAAGCTTTGAAGGCCCAGGCGGTTGTTTCGCGTACGTATGCGATGCTGGCGATGCAGAACAATGTCGATAACCCGTACGATCTTGTGGATAGCGGCGCCGATCAGATCTATCGCGGTAATCGTGGCGTGAACGATGCATGCATAGCTGCTGTAAACGAAACCGCAGGCTGCGTGCTTACCTACAACGGCGAACTGGCCAAGATGTATTACTGCCCCAGCAACGGCGGTCAGACCGAAGCTGCTTCGAATGTATGGAACGACGGTGGTTATCCGTATCTTACCATTCAGGACGACGCTTACGATCTGGCAAGCCCGACAGCGTTTGCCAAGGTAACCGTACTGGATAAAGATCTGCAGAACGGCAGCGTTCCGCCTTCACTGCTGATCCTTCTGCGCCCCAAAGTGATCGCTGCTTTGAACGAGAGCGGCTATGCCGCCGCCGATGACAATACCACGTTGCTTACGCTGGATAACGTAAGTTTGAATACCCCAAAGTTTGCAGAGCCGAGCAAACTCTACACGAAAGCGGATTTCACCCTGACGGCAGAGACCGTTTCATCTGCCGGAGAAAAGCAAAACGCCGTTGTGACGGTTACGGCAGATATCTTTGATGAGCTTGAGCAGATCCTTGGTATGAGCCTTCAATCCAACGACAATGAATTGTGGAGCGTGGGCGTACAGGATACGTCTGTTGTGCTCAAAGCTGCACGGTACGGGCACGGCGTAGGCATGAGCCAGTGCGGCGCAATCGAAATGGCAAAGCAGGGTAAAGATGTTCTTGCTATTCTTGACTTCTATTTTCCCGGTTGCCTGAATACCCAATACAACCTCAGTGACAAAACTCTGCGCGAAGTGCTGGAAGACAAACAGAATGCTACCGCTACCCCTACGCCTTCTACGACTCCGCAGCCTATTGATGTTGTTGCTTCTGTCGAACAGACCGCAGCGCAGGATCCGGTATTGCCTGCTGCTACGCCTGTGCCGTCAGCTACGCCGGCTGCTGTGTCGGAAGAGCTTCCTGTGTACTATACCTATGTGGCTGCCAACGATTTTGTTAATCTGCGCAGTGCTCCCAACATGCAGGCGGAGATCCTGACGGTTGCCCTCCATGGAGAAAAACTGCGTGTGCTGGATGTAGTGAACGGCTGGGCACTGGTGGAACGCGACGGACTGCGTGCTTATGCAGTATGCAATCTGCTTTCCAAACCCGTTTCGGAAACCGGAATCCCGTCTGCACAGGCAACCCCTGCGCCCTCTGCAACCCCTGCGCAGGAATACGGCAGTGCTTCTGTTGCCGCTACTGTATACGCCCAAAAGGGAACGGTCAATTTCCGCGAGTATCCCAGCAAGACCGCCAATGTGCTGATGCGCCTGTATCCCGGTACGATTGTGGAAGTGACGGGTATCTCCGGTGATTTCTGCAGTGTTGTTTATCAGGGTGTTTCCGGCTATATGATGACAGAATATCTCCGCTTTGATCATGCAGCCGCGCCCTCTGCAACGCAAATGCCCCCTGTACCCGATACGGCTGTGTCCGATGTGCAGCCTGCAGATTTCTGCAATGCCCGTGTTACCACCAACGGCGGTACGCTGAACCTCCGGGCAGCGCCAAACGGTACCGCAAGGGTGATCGCCCGTATCCCTCAGTGTGCAATTGTGCAGGCAAAGGAATACAACGATGAATGGTCTTCCGTCCGCTATGATGGTCTGGAAGGATATGTAATGACAGCATTCCTGACCTTTGGCGATAACTATGCCGCCGAGATCCTCAGCGGACAGATGAACATAGCCCTGCCTGAATACAGTATCGGTACAGCGGTTGTAACCGTGCCGTCCGGTTCGCTGAATCTTCGCCGGACGCCTTGCCCCTACGGGACGGTCGTTGCCCTTGTGCCCGGCGGAGACATGGTAGAAGTGTATACGATGGAAGATGGATGGGCTTTGGTTACCTACAAGGAATATGTTGGCTATGTCAGCGAAACCTATCTGACGATCCCGCAGAATGAGAAGCGAGCGCAGTCCGATGCACCGTCCGGAGAGAACGAAGTTCCTTCGCCTGTTACTGAAACAGTCGAAAGCACGAACCGGCTTTTTCCTGCCGGTTATGAATCGGCGGAAGGGGTTACGGCTGTTGTAAAAACGGTTTACACCAAACTGTTTCATTCAGACACCCAGTCTTCCAGGGTACTGGATGTGATCGCTGAGGGAGTGGAATTACCGGTTTTGGCCGTAGGCTCGGAATGGTGTATCGTTGCATGGCAGAATCAGGCCGTTTATGTACTGCAATCGGATGTGGAATTCCGTATGCAATAAGAAGTCGCTTCGCAAGGAGAACGATCATGGAACAGAAGCTGCTGCCGGGAGAGCGGATCGACGATCTGCAGCTGAATGACCTGCACATCATTCAAAGCGAGAAAGGTTTCCGCTTTGGTATGGATGCTGTGATCCTCAGCGATTTTGCTCGGGTGCGCCCCAGAGAGCATGTAGTGGATATGGGTACCGGTACAGGTATCCTGCCCATACTGATGAGTGCACAGCGGACGGATGCAGTCTTTTCTGCGTTTGAACTCCAACGGGATATGGCGGATATGGCAGCACGCAGCGTTGCGCTTAACGGACTGCAGGAGCGCATCCGCATTTATGCAGAGGATATGCGCCAGGCAGCCGGGATCATCGGTTATGGCTGCGCCCATCTTGTCACCTGCAATCCGCCCTACGGCAAGCAGGGCAGCACGCTGAAGAACAGCAGTGAGAGCGTTACCATTGCCCGTCACGAAGAAGAAACGACCATCGATGAGTGGACGGCATCGTGCGCGGCAGTTCTGCGCAATATGGGCAGACTGTGCATGGTGTTTCCTGCGCAGCGCATCTTGGAACTGACCGATGCCTATCGTCATGCGCGTATTGAGCCCAAGCGGATCAGAATGGTATATGCCAAGGCAGACCGCGCGCCATACCTTGTATTGTTGGAGGGCATGAAAAACGCCAAGCCCGGACTCCTGTGGATGCCCCCTCTTGTAGTCTATCATCCCGACGGCACTGAAACGGACGAGATCGACAGGATCTATCACCGTCAGGTATGAGCCTGCCACCAGCGGAAGATGACCCAACTGTTCCAAAGAATCCCGGTCGTATGTCCCGCTGCCAGACCAACGATCACGCCTTCCAAACGATAATGCGGCATGGCAGTCAGCACCCACGTCAGTAACAGCGATAGCAGCGAGGAAGGCAGAGCACCGTACATCGCCTGCTTTTGCAGCCCCAAAGAGGTAATGGTGCCAACAGTCAGGTTTTCCGCCGCACAGAGAAGGCATAGGGGAATGGCAGCATAAAGAATGTCTGTCAGTTCCGGCAGGCGGTAGATGATGTTTGCAATAAACGGCGAAAGCAGAGCCAGAATACCGCTGCACAGCAGCGCCACCAACAGCCCGGTTACAAGAACCTTCGAAAGAAGCGCCTTGCAGCTTCGGGCGTTTTCTTCGCTTTGGGCAAGTCTCGGAGCCATCACCATATTCAACGCACCTGTGAATATGCAGGGCAGCATCATCATTGGCAGCACCATGCCGTTGAGCATACCCAGCCGTGCTGTCGCCTCGGAGGCTGGCAGCCCCGATGCGGTCAGCCGCAGCGGGATCATCATGGAGGTGACGGAGCGCAGCAGTGTATGGATCAGTCTGGTGGTTGTGGTCGGTAATGCAAGCCGGATGATGGGCTTGCGCCATACATCCGCTGCGCCGCTGTATCCGGCGGGAAGACGCAGCCAGCAGATCACCAGCAGAAGACCGAGGATTTCCGCCAGCATGGTGGAGGCGACAGGAACAGCTGCCAGCCAGCCGGGAGTCAGATGTTTCAGCGTGTTGATCAGCAGGAGTGTAAACAGCAACCGAAGCGTCTGTTCGGTCAATTCCGATACGGCAGGGATGCTGCTGCGTTTCGTTCCGTAGCAGTACCCGTTATACACGCCCGAATATCCAAGAATCAGCACACAGGGAGCGGTGCACCACAACGACGGCAGCACACGGATGTCGCCCATGGCCCGTGCGATCACCGGGGACAGCAGCAAAAAGGAAGGGATCAGAACAAGACTTACCAGCCGCACAAGCCTGAGACCGGCAACCAGCGGCAGATGCGCCTTTTCGGCATCGGTTTTCGCTGTCAGCCGGCTTACTGCCATGGGCAAGCCGGAGGTGAGCGGCGTGATTGCAAGCATATGCACACCGGATGCCAGCTCGGCGATCCCCATGATCTCAGGCCCCAGCATGCGCGCCATCACAACCCGCAGAAAAAAACCCATTGCCCTGATCAAGCCGTTGATTCCGGTAATCAGCAGCGTTTGCCGCTTCGCTTCTCTGTTCATAGCTCAACCCCCGGGGAAAAGCTATGCAGGAATACGGAAACGCATGCCTTGCCATCGCCGTATATCTGTGCTATGATGCAAGGGAAATGGGGTGTTACGAATGGATAAATGGGATATTCGCTTTATGAAAATGGCCAACCTTGTGTCGGAATGGTCCAGCTGCCATCGGCAGGGCCGGAGTATCGGTGCAGTGATCGTGAAAGACAAGCGTGTGATGACCACCGGATATAACGGCGCACCTGCCGGTATGCTTACGTGTAAAGAACGGGGCATTTGTCTGCGGGATCAGCTGAACATCGAATCAGGCACCCGTGCAGAGGTCTGCTATGCGATCCACGCAGAGCAGAATGCCATTGTGCAGGCTGCAAAGCTCGGCATCAACATCGATGGCGCCACATTGTACTGCACCCATCAGCCCTGCTCCATCTGCGCAAAAATGATCATCAATGTGGGTATCAAGCGCGTTGTTTACGAACAGGGCTATCCCGATCCGTTCACACTGGAGTTGTTTGAGCAGACCGGTGTTGTACTGGAACGTTTTGAGCCCGGCGAGGGTTAAGCGTTGTCGCTTTCGATGCTTTTGGAACGGAGCCTGTTTACTGCGCGTTCCAATGCATTGCGGCTGTTGCCCCAGGGCTTTTGCTGGTTGCGGTAGTCGAACTTCAATGTGAACCATTCCAGATCGGCTTCATCTTCGCCCAATGTCCGTTTCATGCTGTTGAGGATCGACTGGGCAAACTCCTGCTGCTGCGAATTGCTCAGCTGCCGCGCAGCCATATCCAACAGATCGGCGGCGTGAGGGAAACACAGCCCTTTGGATTCGTCCCATTTGCGCCGGAATGCATTGTCTGTTTTCCAAAGATGAATAAAGGTGTAGAAATACCGTTTCATATGGGAATCGATATCTTCACAGATCACACAGCCGCTGGCCAGGGAGCGAAGCTCTCCGGCCAGTTTTTCGCAGGCTCCGGGAGCAGAAGAAAACAAGCCGGTTTTGCCTCCGATTTTGGTGCGCTCCAGCTTCATAAGGATCTCTTTGGAATGAGAATCGCACAAAAGAGCATGTCCGAGCCGGTTTTGCATACCAAACAGCAATTGATGGTGGTGCGCACAGATGCCGGTCTCGTTTACACGGATGCGGGCATCCGGTTCCATAACACTTCCGCCCAGAGAACGGTCCACCTCGTTGGCTTCCAGCTTGCTGTAAAGCATGCAGAAGGGGCAGGGCGTTTCTGCTTCCATCGCTTCCCAGACAGGGATCGTTTCGAGATGATATTGCATATTTGACCTCCATACAGTATAATGGTTCTTGAAATATGGTAACAGAACGTGAAGAGAAACGCAACAGGCAGCATAATGCTCTTTTTTGATGCATAGGGTGTATCCACATTTACGTATGGAGGGAATGACCCGTGCAGAATCGAAGAAAGGTTTATCCCAGCGGACATGCACCGATTCAATGGCTTGGCTGGCTGATGATACTTCTTGCGGCGTTGGTCGTTGTAAGCGGAGTTGCATCACGCGGAGGCGGGGAACCGTTTATTGAACCCTTGCCGACTGAAACCCCTTTTCCGCTTTCGGAGGCTTTCGACGAAACCATGGATGCCTGCGAGTGGACACTGCCGGAACAGAACTGGTATGCATTGCAGCTTGGCGCATTTGACAGCGAAGCATCGGCGCAGACGCTTGCGCAGCAATTCCGCCTTCGCGGTGCGGCAGGGTATGTATGGCTTGCCGACCGCTACAGAGTGCTGGCGGCGGTATACGCCGACGAAGAGGATGCACGCGCGGTACGCGACCAGATCCGGGAACAGCATGGTGTTGATTCTTATCTTTATCCCATTCGTTTGCCCGGCACGGGTGTAAGCATGCAAGGCATGCGGGGGCAGATCGAGATCCTGAAAGCCGGTTTTCTGCATGCTGCCGACCTGATCGCACAGCTGCAGCAGTACAGCCTTCAGGCAGACCGTCCCGACGGCAGCGTGCAGCAGATCACCGAAGGGTTGAAAGTGCTGCACGATCAAACTGCGCTTGTGGCGCTTCGGTTGGAGCAGCGTTTTCCCGAACCTCGAAATCCTTGTGCAAGCGGACTGCTTACGCTGTTTGATAGCTTTGCCGGGTACTGCAGTCAGCTTGATGCGCAGATGCCCACCGTCGGTTTTGGGGCGCAGTTGAAGTATCAAACGATTCTGTCGATTGACCTGCTACGGCAGGTATACGATACATTGGGTAATACATAGGAGGAATGTAAGGTGACGATCCGAGACCTGATCCCCATTCTGGATGCAAAAGTCCTCTGCGGTGAAGACCGTCTGGACGAAGAAGTATGCATGGCATGCGGCAGCGACCTGATGAGCGACGTTCTCGCATTTGTTAAGGAAAAGTGTGTGCTCATTACCGGTCTTACCAACGTTCATGTAATGCGTACGGCAGAAATGCTGGATATTCACTGCGTTATTTTCGCCCGTGGCAAAATCCCTTCCGAAGAGATCCTGGAAGAAGCAAGAGAGATCGGTATTGCGGTTCTGGCTACCGAGAACACCAACTATACCACCTGCGGTCTTTTGTACCAGGCCGGCATCAAAGGAAGCGCGGCCCGCACCGGTGCGTGATCTGCAAAAGAAAGGAAGTTACCATGTCTGACAAATTGTTTGTTGATAGCTACGATGTTGCTTCCGGCGCTTTTCAGACCGCCGGCGACGCTTCCGCCAGTATCAAACGTAAGCTGAAGCAACTCGGTGTTGATGCGGTCACGCTCCGCAGAGTGGCGGTCGCCAGCTACGAAGCAGAATTGAACCTGATCATCCACAGCAACGGAGGCAACCTGATCATGGAAATGAGCCCGGATGAGGTAATGCTGATTTCCAAGGACGTGGGCCCCGGTATCCCGGATATCGGCAAGGCTTTGGAAGAGGGTTACTCCACCGCCAGCGAAGAAGCCCGCGATCTGGGCTTCGGTGCTGGTATGGGCTTGCCCAACATGAAACGAAACGCCGATCATTTTGATATTGTCAGCGAAGTAGGTGTGGGCACCACCATCCGGATGGGCTTTGCCATCAAGCGCTGATCCATCGCATATTTCGGAGGATAATATCATGCAGGACAAAAGATTCCATTCCGTGCGGCTGGATAAGGATAAGTGCAAAGCCTGCACAAATTGCCTGAAACGATGCCCCACAGAGGCCATACGTGTCCGTGGCGGAAGAGCGCATATCATCGATGAACGCTGCATCGATTGCGGCGAATGCATCCGTGTGTGCGATTACCATGCAAAATTTGCTCAAACCGATCCGCTGTCGTCGCTGGAGCAGTTCAAGTACAAAATCGCATTGCCCGCACCGTCGCTTTACGGTCAGTTCAAGCATCTCATCAGCCCTTCACAGGTGTTGGACGGGCTGCTGGCCATGGGCTTTGATGATGTGTACGAAGTGGCCAACGGTGCAGATATCGTTACCCGTGCGATCCGGGAGAGAATGCGCAACGCCCAGCCGGAGGATTATCCCATTATTTCCTCGGCATGCCCTGCGATCGTTCGTCTGATCCGCGTACGCTTCCCGGATCTGCTTTCCCATATCATCGACATCCGTCAGCCCATGGAAGTGGCTGCCATGGTTGCCAAGAAGGAGTTCTGCAAGAAGCATAATGTAAACCCCGAGGATGTTGGGTGCTTCTTCATCACACCCTGCGCAGCCAAAATGACGGCGATCCGTAATCCCATCGGTCATGAAACCTCTGCGGTGGACGGCGCCATTTCTATGCTGGAGATCTACGGTGTTCTGGCCAGCCATATCAAGAAGAACCATTCGGATTCCAAACGCGCGACCGCATCCTCTTACGGTGTGGGCTGGGCCAACAGCGGCGGCGAGGCGGCCGCGGTCTGTCCCGAACACAGCATGGCGGTTGATGGTATCGAGAACGTGATCCGTGTGCTGGAAGAGATCGAGAACAACAAGCTACAGGATCTGGTCTTCTTCGAAGGCGCGGCCTGCACAGGCGGCTGCGTGGGCGGCCCCCTTACCTTTGAAAACAGCTATGTGGCACGCAATGCTGTACAAATGCTGATGAATGGCTGCGACATTACTCACCCTGACGATAAGGTGAATGATTCCTATCTGGGCAAATATCAGTTGATCGCCGAAAAAGCCATTCTGCCCAACAGCGTTATGCGTCTGGATGACGACATCGTGGAAGCCATGCGCAAGATGGAGCAGATGGAAGAGATCGTTCGCAGCCTGCCGGGCTACGACTGCGGCAGCTGCGGCAGCCCGACCTGCCGCACCTTTGCCGAAGATATTGTGCGCGGCTTCTGCAACAAGATGGATTGTATCCATATTCTGAAGGAACAGCTCAAGATCATGGCACAACAGATGGTCGAGCTTGCCAAGACTACAAGAGAATAGGAGAGAATATACCATGAAAGTAAGCGAATTGATGACTCTGCTGGATGCAAAATGCGTTACCGAAGGCGCCGACCTGAGCGCCGAGATCTCCTGTGGCTACAGCTGCGATCTGCTCAGCTGGGTGCTTGCCCACGGCAAGCAGGGCATGGGCTGGTGCACCGTTCAGACCCATGTGAACGTGATCGCTGTTTCCGTACTGATGGAGATGGCATGCGTTATTCTGGTGGAAGGCGTGGAACTGGAGGAAGCTTCTCTGAAGAAAGCCATCGACGAGGGCATGCCGGTTCTGTCCACCGCCAAAACCGCTTATGAGGTATGCGGCATCATGAATCGGGCCGGTATTGCCGTTCCGGTGGAGTAAACATGGAAGTCTTTTGCGATCTGCATCTGCACAGTTGTCTTTCGCCCTGCGGCGATGATGAGATGACACCCTGGAATCTGGTGGGCATGGCGTGTGTGAACGGGTTATCACTGATCGCCCTTACGGATCACAACACCACCCGCAATGTCCCGGAGGCAATTGAAGCCGGAAAGGAATACGGCGTTGCTGTGCTGCCGGGCATGGAGATCACCAGCAAGGAAGAAGCCCACATTCTTGGCTATTTTCCTACGCTGGAGGATGCACTTGCGGCAGGGGACGAAGTATATGATTGCCTGCCCGCCATCGAAAATGATCCCAGTCTGTTCGGTAATCAGCTGATCAAGACGACCGGTGATCAGGATGGGGGAATCCTGTCCAAACTGCTGATCAACGCCACCAGCCTGAGTGTAGACGAGGTGGAGGCGCTGGTAAAGCGTCACAACGGCATCACCGTTCCCGCCCACATCAACCGGGGGCATAACGGCATGATCGGTGCGCTGGGTCTGATGCCTTTTCTGCCGCAGTTTCCCATTGTGGAAGTGTCTGCCGGTCTGGATTGTCCGGCGTATGCCACAAAGGGCAGGTTCCAGCTCCATTCCAGCGATGCCCATCGTCTGGAAGATGTACAGGGGCCCGTATTTTCTCTGCAATTGGAAGAGGCGACCCCAGAAGCCGCTTTCCGGTTTTTGAAATCGATCTACGGATGACGGCTCACCACATGAACAAAATGCTTGAAAACACGGCGGTTTCACTAACGAAAACCGCCGTGTTTTGATACACTCATATAAAAATGATTATTTTTTCACAAAATGCGTGCTTTTTGCGCCAGAGTATGATAATATATAATAGATTTGTGCTGTTCAAGCACACGTTACAGTGATTCAACTATGGAGGAGGTCTTATACTGCCATGTCCGATCGTAACGAAAAGTATGAAAAGCTGGCACAGGTAATCCAGGATCACAAAGAGCAGAAGGGTGCTCTGATGCCTGTTCTGCAGGAAGCGCAGAACATCTTCGGCTGTGTGTCCGAAGACGTGCAGAAGATCATCGCCGAAGGTCTGGGCGTAACGCTCAGCGAGGTCTACGGCGTTGCTACCTTCTACTCCCAGTTCTCTCTGCAGCCCAAGGGCGAGTACGTTTGCGGCGTGTGCCTCGGTACCGCTTGCTACGTTAAGGGTTCTCAGGCTGTGCTGGACAAGCTCTGCGAAGAGCTGGAGATCAATCCCGGCGATACCACCAAGGATGGCAAGTTCACCGTGCAGGCTACCCGCTGCCTTGGCGCTTGCGGTCTGGCCCCCGTTATGATGATCAACGACGATGTCTTTGGTCGTCTTACCCCCGCCGAGATTCCCGGTATTCTCGAAAAGTACAAGGCGATGTAAGCAATGAGAGATTTATCCATGCATGTTCTGGATATCGCGCAGAACAGCATCAAGGCCGGCGCAACGCTGGTTACCATCACTTTCGAAAAAAACGACAGCAACATGCTGCGCTTCACCGTTACGGATGATGGCTGCGGTATGAGCGAAGAGTTTCTCAAAAAGGTGACAGACCCCTTCACCACCACACGTACCACGCGCAAGGTGGGTCTGGGGATCCCGATGCTCAAGCAAAGCGCGGAGATGAGCGATGGCGCCTTCTCCATCCAGAGTACCGTTAACGTGGGGACAACCATCTCCGCTACGTTTCATCTGGGGCATATCGATTGCATCCCCATGGGGGAGATCTGCGATACGCTGCTGACGCTGGTCACGCTGAATCCGGAAAAGCCCGACTTCGTCTTTGAAGCCCGGGCAGGGGAAGCCGAAGCGCTGTTCGATACCCGAATGGTGCGCGAGGCGCTGGGCGGTATCCCGCTCAACGAACCCGATGTCTATGCATGGATGAAAGAAAGCATTGAAGAAGAATTCAAACCTATCTTGGAGGTGTCATAAGCAATGAAATCCCTGGCTGAATTGCAGGCTATCCGCGAAAAGACTCTGGGCAAGATTTCTATGCGTAAGGATGCTGACGAAAGCACCCGCATCGTCATTGGCATGGCTACCTGCGGCATCGCTGCCGGCGCCCGCCCTGTCATGCTCAAGTTCATGGAAGAGATCCAGACCCGTGGTCTCCAGAATGTAACCGTTAGCCAGACCGGCTGCATCGGCATGTGCCGTCTTGAGCCCATGCTGGACGTGCTGGTTCCCGGCAAGGAAAAGGTCACCTACGTGAAGGTGAAGCCCGAAATGGTTTCCCGCATCGTAGCCGAGCACATCGTCAATGGCCGTCCTGTTCAGGAATACACCATCGGCGCTGCTGAGTAACCGAAAGCAAACGTTAAGGAGGAGCTAACATGGATCTTTATCGTGCACACGTGCTCGTCTGCGGCGGTACCGGCTGTACTTCCAGCGGTTCTGCTCAGCTGATCGAGCGCTTTGAAGAGCAGATCGCCAAGCACGGTCTGGAGAAGGAAGTTAAGGTAGTCCGTACGGGTTGCTTCGGTCTGTGCGAAGCCGGCCCCGTTGTTATCGTGTACCCCGAAGGTACCTTCTACAGCCGCATCAAGGTTGAAGATGTAGACACCATCGTTGCCGAGCATCTGCTCAAGGGCCGTATTGCCCAGCATCTGGTCTACAAGGAGAAGGAAGAGCACGAGGATGCTCACCTGTCTCTGGATGATATCGATTTCTACCGCGACCAGCGCCGTGTTGCGCTGCGTAACTGCGGCGTTATCGATCCCGAAAACATCGATGAGTACATCGCTTTCGATGGTTACCAGGCTCTGGCCAAGGTTCTCACCGAGATGTCCCCCGAAGATGTTATCAACGAGATGATCAAGTCCGGTCTGCGTGGTCGTGGCGGCGGCGGTTTCCCCACCGGCACCAAGTGGAAGTTTGCTGCAGCTTCCAAGGCTGACCAGAAGTACATCATCTGCAACGCCGACGAGGGCGACCCCGGCGCTTTCATGGATCGCTCCATTCTGGAAGGCGACCCCCACTCCGTAATCGAAGCTATGGCGATCGGCGGCTATGCCATCGGCGCTAGCGAGGGCTATGTCTACGTTCGTGCCGAGTATCCCATCGCTGTTAAGCGTCTGCAGCTGGCCATCGACCAGGCTCGCGAATACGGTCTGCTGGGCAAGAACATCTTCGGCACCGGCTTCGACTTCGATATGTACATCCGTCTGGGCGCAGGCGCTTTCGTCTGCGGTGAGGAAACCGCTCTGATGCGCTCCATCGAAGGCATGCGCGGCGAACCCACTCCCAAGCCCCCGTTCCCCGCTGTGCGCGGTCTGTTCGACAAGCCCAGCAACATCAACAACGTTGAGACCTATGCCAACATTCCCCAGATCATCCTCAAGGGCGCTGACTGGTTCACCTCCATCGGTACCGAGAAGAGCCCCGGCACCAAGGTGTTCGCTCTGGGCGGCAAGATCAACAACACCGGTCTGGTAGAAGTTCCCATGGGTACCCCCCTGCGCGACATCATCTACAAGATCGGCGGCGGCATCCCCGGCGGCAAGGCCTTCAAGGCTGTGCAGACCGGCGGCCCCTCCGGCGGCTGCATCCCCGCAGATCTGCTGGATACCCCCATCGAGTACGACACCCTTACCGCTATCGGTTCCATGATGGGTTCCGGCGGTATGATCGTTATGGACGAAGACAACTGTATGGTTGACATCGCCCGCTTCTTCCTGGACTTCACCGTTGACGAGAGCTGCGGTAAGTGCACTCCCTGCCGTATCGGTACCAAGCGTATGCTGGAGATCCTCGAGCGGATCACCGAAGGCAAGGGCGAAGAAGGCGACATCGAGAAGCTGGAAGCTCTGGCTACCAACATCAAGTCCACCGCTCTGTGCGGCCTTGGCCAGACTGCTCCCAACCCCGTACTCTCCACGCTGAAGTATTTCCGCAGCGAGTACGAGGCTCACATTCGCGAGAAGCGCTGCCCCGCCCACCACTGCCAGAAGCTGCTCAACTACGAGATCACCGATAAGTGCCGCGGCTGCACCGCTTGCGCCCGTGTCTGCCCCGTCAATGCCATCACCGGCAATGTGAAGGAAATGCACGTGATCGACACCACCAAGTGCATCAAGTGCGGTTCTTGCATGGAGAAGTGCCGCTTTGGCGCTATCGTGAAGAACTAATATCTGCATAAAGGAGTGGAAATAATGGAACAGATGATCAATGTGACCATCGACGGCGTGCAGGTAGAGGTTCCTGCCGGTTCGACGGTTCTTGAAGCGGCCCGTAAGGCCAATGTGAATATCCCCACCCTGTGCTACCTGAAGGACATCAACGAGACTGCCAATTGCCGTCTGTGCGTTGTTGACTGTGGTGGCCGCACCCTGCAGGCTGCCTGCGTGCTGCCTGTTACCCCCAACATGGTGGTTAAGACCAACACCCCTGCTGTTCGTGAAGCACGCAAGACCAACCTTGAGCTGATCCTGAGCAACCACGACCGCAAGTGCCTCACCTGTGCCCGCAGCCAGAACTGCGAACTGCAGAAGCTGTGCCTGGATATGGGTGTTGAGAGCGGCGAGCGTTTCGACGGTGCCAAGACCGAGCACACCATCGACCTGAGCTCTCCCTCCATCGTTCGCGACAACGACAAGTGCATCGTATGCCGTCGTTGCGTGGGTGCCTGCGCCAAGATCCAGAAGATCGGCGTTATCGGCGCTGTGAAGCGTGGTTTCCGCACCTCCATCGAGAGCCCCTGGGACAAGGGTCTGGGCGAGATGGCCTGCATCAACTGCGGCCAGTGCATCACCGCCTGCCCCGTTGGCGCTCTGACCGAGCGTGACGAGACCAAGCCCGTTTGGGAAGCCCTGGCCGACAGCACCAAGCATGTTGTTGTGCAGCCCGCTCCCGCCGTCCGCGCCGCTCTGGGCGAGGAATTCGGCATGCCCATCGGCACCGGTGTTACCGGCAAGATGGCTGCTGCCCTGCGTCGTCTGGGCTTTGACAAGGTGTTCGACACCGACTTCGGCGCCGACCTGACCATCATGGAAGAAGGCACCGAGCTGATCAACCGCATCCAGAACGGTGGCGCTCTGCCCATGATCACCAGCTGCTCTCCCGGCTGGATCAAGTTCTGCGAGCACTACTATCCCGAGTTCATCCCGAATCTGAGCACCTGCAAGTCTCCCCACCAGATGACTGGCGCTCTGATCAAGTCCTACTACGCCGAGAAGGCCGGTATCGATCCCAAGGATATCGTTACCGTTTCCGTGATGCCCTGCACCGCCAAGAAGTTCGAGGCCAAGCGTCCTGAAATGAGCAACAACGGTCTGATGGATGTTGACCACGTCATCACCACCCGTGAGCTCGCCAAGATGATCAAGGCTGCCGGCATCGACTTCGTGAACCTGCCCGACGAAGACTTCGACAAGCTGATGGGCGAATCCACCGGCGCTGCCGTTATCTTCGGCACCACCGGCGGCGTTATGGAAGCTGCTCTGCGTACCGCTTACGAGCTGATCACCGGCTCCGAGCTGGAGAACATCGACCTGCATGACGTTCGCGGCATGGAAGGCATCAAGGAAGCTACCGTTAAGGTTGGCGATCTGGATGTGAATGTTGCTGTTTGCTCCTCCACCGGTAAGGCTGCCGAGCTTCTCGATGCCATCAAGGCCGGCGAGAAGAGCTACACCTTCATCGAGGTCATGGGTTGCCCCGGCGGCTGCGTAAACGGCGGCGGCCAGCCCATCGTAAGCTCCACCGTGCGCAACTGGACCGACATCCGTGTTGCCCGCGCTAAGGCTCTCTACGATGAGGACGCTGCAAAGACCCTGCGCAAGAGCCACCTTAACCCCGAGATCAAAGCCATCTACGAAGAGTACCTGGGCAAGCCCAACGGCCACAAGAGCCACGAGCTGCTCCACACCACCTACGAGAAGCGCGATCTCTACATCGACTAATTGAATAGTCCATGGGCGGCGGGAGAAATCCCGCCGCTTTTTTGCTGTTTTCTTGTATAATTTCGTGTTGCGTGGTTTAATAATTTCGATACCGTATGTGGAGGTGTTTTCTGTGACAGATTTTCAGCGAATCAGGGACTATTATCAGCATTTCAACGAAGATGAGCGGCTGCAACGGGATGCAAGCGGCAGGCTGGAATATGAGATGGTGATGCACATGCTGCAGAATCATCTTCCCGCAGAAGGTACGATCCTTGATCTGGGCGGCGCAACCGGCGTGTATGCATTCCCGCTTGCTCAGATGGGGTATCAGATGCATCTGGCAGACCTGTCCGAGCGTTTGATCGCCATCGCAAAGGGGAAGAGCGAGAAACTGAAAACAGGCAAGCTGGCAACCTGCGAAGTGGTCAACGCCGTGGATCTCTCCCGGTATGCCGACGACACTTTCGATGTGGTGCTGCTCTTCGGGCCTTTGTATCATCTGTTGGATTCCAACGAAAGAAATGCCTGTATCCGTGAGGTGTATCGCGTACTGAAAACGGGCGGTTTGGTATTCGCCAGCTTTATTCCGTATCTCTCCGGCAGCATTGCGATCGTGGACAGATATTTCTTCGCACCGGATCAGGTAGGGCAGGGGAATCTGCAAGAAGTCTTTTCCTCCGGGCGCTTTAACAACAATGCACATTACGGCTTTCAGGAGGGATACTATCCAACCTCCGATGAAATTGTCCGGCTGTTTGGGAATAGCGGTTTTTCAATCGTTGAACTGACATCCATCCGTGGATTCCTCTACGAAAAAGAAGATCGTTATTACAGTATACAGGATGCAGCGATGCAGCAGGAGATTCTGCGCTGGGTTGTAGAGACTGCCAAGCAGAAGGAAATCATCGAGACTTGTGGTCATGCCATGTATATCGGGCGAAAATAACCATGGGCTGGCAAGGCAGCAGGTTTACCCTGCTGCCTGTTTCGTTATCTGCATGTTTACAGGTATGCAGATGGGAAATACTTGCGCTTTTTCGGAATCGGTGTTTTAATAATCATGAAAGATTATGCCCTTTAGGAGGTCTGCCTTTTGGATATTCAGTGGTATCCTGGACATATGGCGAAAGCCAAACGACTGCTTGCCGCTCAGCTTACCAAAGTGGATCTGGTCATCGAGCTGTGCGATGCCAGATTGCCCCTTTCCAGCCGCAACCCTGCGCTGGGAGCCATGGTGGAGCATAAACGCCGCATTTTGCTTTTGTGCAAAGCCGATCTTGCTGAGAACAGCAAGACCCAGAAATGGTTGCAATATTTTAAGAGCCAGGGTATTGCTGCTATGGCCTATGATGCGACCCCAAAAAAGACCAAGGAAGCCAAGGCTTTTATTGAAGAGGCTGCCCGTGCGGTCATCGAGCGGGGCGAGCGCAGAGGCATTGCCAAGACCATCCGTGCTATGGTGGTCGGCGTACCCAACGTGGGTAAGAGCACCTTCATCAACCGCCTGTACGGCGGTACCATCGCCCATACCGGCGACCGTCCCGGCGTAACCAAGAGCAATCAGTGGGTCAAGGTGTCGCCCTATCTGGAGGTACTGGACACCCCCGGTATGCTCTGGCCTAAGCTGAACGATCAGCGTGCCGCTACCCGACTTGCCTATATCGGTACCATCAAGGATGCGGTCTACAATGTGGAGGAACTGTGCATCAGCCTTTTGGAGGATCTGCTGATCGTTCGCCCCCAACAGACCATGGAGCGTTTCAAGATCAAAGATGCAGCTCTGCGGGGGTATGACCTGCTTGAGGCTGTATGCCGGGGCAGAGGTTTCCTGATGAAGGGTGGCGTATGCGATACCGACCGCGGCTGCGCCGTCGTGCTGGATGAATTCCGTGCAGGCAAGGTGGGCAAGCTCACTCTGGAAGATGTTCCCGAACCGAAAAAGATCGATGAGCCCATCACAGTAACGGCAGGAGATGGCGAGAATGGCTAAACCTTCCCAAAAGCGTTTGGAGCACCATCTGCAGATGGTGGCTTACGACAGACAATACGATTGCTTCGGCACCGCCCTTGCCGGTATGGACGAGGTAGGGCGCGGCCCCCTTTGCGGCAATGTAGTGACCGCCTGTGTTATTATGCCCGCAGAGCCTCTGTTTCCCTGGATCGACGACAGCAAGAAGCTGAGCGCAGCCCGCAGAGAAGAGGTATACGAAGAGATCTTCAAGCATGCCATCTATATCGGTATCGGGGAAGCATCCCCCGAAGAGATCGACAGCATGAATATTCTCAACGCCACCAAGCTGGCTATGGAAAGGGCCGCCATGAATGCTCCTGCTTCCCTTTGCATCGTGGATGCGGTTAGGGATCTGCACCTGCCGTTCCCGATCTCTCCGATCATCAAGGGGGACAGTACAAGCTATAACGTCGCTGCCGCCAGCATCGTTGCCAAAGTGACCCGCGACCGGGAAATGGTCGAGATGGCAAAGCTGCACCCCGAATACGGCTTTGAACGGAATATGGGCTACGGTACGGCAGAGCATATGCAGGCGTTGCGCACCTACGGGCCTACGCCCTTTCACCGCCGCAGCTTTATCGGCAAGCTGATGGGGGAGGGTCGTAAATGAAAAAAAGCCTTCGTGCATACGGCATTGCTCTGCTTGTACTCCTTTTGCTCCTTGTTTTTGCCATGCCTGTGGCTGCAGCCGAAAACAATCTGCTTGCCAACGGCGGTTTTGAACGGGTGGATGCCAACGGCAATCCTGCTGAATGGTATCGAAACGCCTATTATGACGAAATTGGCTATTCCCGTCTGAGCATTACGGACGAGATCGCTCACAGCGGTCAATATTCTGCTGTGATCGAAAACGCCAGCCCCAACGATGCGCGCTTTATCTGCACCGTTAAGGTAAAGCCTTCTTCTCTTTACAAGATGTCCGGCTATGTGTTGGTCGAAAGCATGGAATCCGTCGGCAATGGCGCAAATTTCGCCATCGAGGATATCTATGCAGTATCCGATTGCCTGTTCGAAGCCACCGGGGAATGGGAGTATGTGGAGTGGTACGGCAGAACCGGCGTGGGTCAGAAGGAACTGACCATCGGTGTCCGCATTGGCGGCTATGGTGCCGAAAGCCTTGGCAAGGCGTATTTTGATGATATTGTCTTTGAAAAAGTGGAAACATTGCCCGAAGGGGTCGAAGCCTCCGGATGGTATGTTCCCAAAAGCGCAGGATCCTCTGCTGCACAGAAAACCCCGGCGCAAACAAACCATAACATTCATGTGCTTGTGATGGTACTGGCCGCCTTTGTATTTGTCGGCATATGCTGGCTGCTTGTGCACAAAGGGCTTGCGGTGAAGCTGCCCAATATTGATCTGATCGCCATTGTTGTACTGACGACCGCGTTTATGGTTCGTGTGGTACTGGGTGCCTTTACAGACGGTTATCCCGTGGATGTGGGGTGCTTCCAGGCATGGAGCCTGCGCATGGCACAGAACACCCCCCTTCATTTCTATTCGCCCGATTATTTCTGCGACTATCCGCCGGGGTATATGCTGCTGCTCTGGCCTGTGGGCCTGCTTCTGCAATGGGCTTTACCCACCGGTAATCAGGCGCTGGTATCGCTGATCCTCAAATCGGTTCCCATGGTCTGCGATCTGTTCACGGCGGTTTTGCTGTATCTTTACGGCAAAAAACACTGGAAGCCCACGCAGGCTTTGTTTGCTGCTGCCTTTTATGGCTTCAATCCCATGGTGCTGCTCAACAGCGCGGTGTGGGGACAGGTAGACAGTGTGCTTGCACTGCTGCTGGCCATCTGTGCCGTTACTGCGCTGGAATACCGCTGGTCTGTTGCTTTACCTGTTTATTTCGTTTCCATTCTCGTTAAGCCTCAGGCATTGCTGTTTGCACCCGTGGCAGGTATCTGGCTGCTGGTGAGCCTGTCCGGCGGTATGGGGAAGACCTTTCAAGAACAGCGAAAAGAGCTGCTGCTGGGTCTGGGGATCGGTGTGGCTGCAGCGGTTGCCATCGTGCTGCCTTTTTCCGTCTATCAGGAAAAACCGCTGAAGTGGCTGTTCGATCTTTACGGTCAGACCCTGTCTTCCTACGCATATGCTACGGTGAATACCGCCAATCTCTACTATTTGCTGGCAACCAACTGGGTGCCTATTACAACCCAGATCCCCGCATTGCTGCCGTTGATCACTGCGTTGCTGCTGTCCGGCACGGCGTTGTACCTCTGCTTTGCATGCCGGGATAAGGAAGATAAGCTCCTGCGCACAAAAGCAGGGCAGACGGCTGTTCTGCTGTTTGCTTTTGCGGCTGTGTTCCTTGTCTATACCGTTATTGCCCTTGTACAGGATCCCTTCACCGGGCAACTGAATTACGGCCTCTACGGCTATACGATGATGGTTCTGGTGTTTGCCGCAGCCATCCTTCTGATGCTGCACGACAGAGAAAACCTGCCGTACTATCTGGCGTTTGCGCTGCTGGGCGTTTATCTGTTCGGCGTCAAGATCCACGAGCGGTATCTGTTCCCTGCGCTGGTTATGCTGGTACTGGCATATGTCCGCATCCGCGACAAACGGCTTCTTTGGCTGCTGACGGCGGTATCCTGCACCATGTTCGTCAATACAGCGATCATTCTGGACAATGCCTTGCTTTTCGGCTCCAGCTCCGGGCATCTGAACGACGATACGCTGGCGCTGAATGTGATTCTGTGCATCATCAATCTGGCGGCTTACGGGTACAGCGCGTGGATCGCCTACACCGGTCTCAAAGCCGAGAACGAAGAGGTTGTTCAAAAATCGAAGACCAAGGAACGGATCCTGATCCCTGCCGCCGACCGCACGCCCAAGGCATATCGGGACATGCTGCTTTCGCCCACGGTTACGCCTGCTATGCATCTCACCCTGAAAGATTGGCTCATTATGGCCGGGGTAACGCTGGCATATGCTGTGCTTACCTTCAGTAACCTTGGCAGTACCGTTGCGCCGCAGCATGGCTTTATCACCTCCGCAGGGGAAGAAACGGTTACCTTCAAACTGGAGGAACCGAGCGAATTCAGCGTTTTGTACTATGCCGGCGTCAGCAATTACGATTTTTCCATCGCCGTCAGCGACGACGGTGTGAACTGGTCAGAAGAGTATCCTTGCCGGATGAATGAGGGTCTGTGCTATCGCTGGAATTATGCCGTTAAGTCTACCGTTTCGGCAGATGGGAACGTCAATTACGCCAGTAACCAGCCTGCGGCCGTGCTTTGGTTGAATGGTCAGTATCTCCGCCTGAACGCGGAAAACAGCGGTCTCAATCTGTTCGAGATCGTAGCCCGTGGACGGGACGGCAGAAATCTGCCCATGTCCGTGGTGGAGCATCATGGGGCTAACGAAAGCATCATTGAGGGCGATCAACGCCCCGAGTATCTGCTGGACGAGCAGCATACCTGTGTTGGGGAGCCCAGCTGGTACAACGGCACGTATTTCGATGAGATCTATCATGCCAGAACCGCCTATGAACACCTGCATGGTCAGCGGCCTTACGAAACAAGTCACCCGCCCCTGGGCAAACTGCTGATGGCGGCGGCTATCTCTATCTTTGGTATGACGCCCTTCGGCTGGCGTTTCGCCGGTGCGTTTACCGGCGTATTGATGCTGCCTGCGCTGTATGTGCTGGCAAAGCAGCTGTTCAAACGTACCGATCTGGCAACACTGAGCATGGGCGCATTTGCACTGGATCTGATGCACTTTACCCAGACCCGTATCGCGACCATCGACTCTTTCCCGGTATTCTTTATCCTGCTCAGCTACTGGTTTATGGTACGCTATATGCAAACAGACGTTTTTGCCCTTGAAGAAGGGGAAAAGCCTGTACTGTTCACCCGTGCCTATTGGAAGAGTCTTACGCCTCTTGCCCTGTCCGGCGTCATGATGGGTCTTTCCATCGCCAGCAAGTGGATCGGCATCTATTCCGCCGTTGGTCTTGCGATCCTGTACTTTACGGCGGTTTACCGCCAATACCGCGCGGGTAATGTGGCCTTCAGCTATGCTGTGGACAACAGCGAACAGCCCCTTACCCCTGTGCAGAAGCTGCGTATCAAGGGAGCGCAGGAGCACGCGCTGAATCGCATTTTGATTACCTGCGGTTTCTGTGTGCTGTTCTTCATTCTCGTTCCCTGCATCATTTACTATCTCAGCTACATTCCGTATCTGGCACCCACGGGAAGAGTAACGATCCGGCGTGTGATCGATGCGCAGATCGGCATGCTGACATACCACAGTACCCCCGGTCTGGGTATGGATCATCCCTTCCAGTCACCCTGGTGGCAGTGGCCCTTCATCCTGAAGCCTATGTGGTTCAATCAGGATGCTTACGAGCCTGCCGGGTATGCCTCCACCATTGTGTGCATGGGCAATCCATGGGTGTTCTATCTCGGTGCGGTCGCCATGGTGGCGGTTATGGCAGCGCTTGTGTTCAAGTATCTGCGCATCGGCAGAAAGGGGATCCGCACAGTGCAGGGAGACGGCGACCTGACACTTTATGTGCTTGTGATCGCTTTCCTTTCCCAGTACCTGCCGTGGGTGCTGGTTCCCCGCAGCATGTACATGTACCACTATTTTGCCAGTGTGCCTTTCATCATTCTGGCTACCGCCTGGTGGATCGGACGCACCGGGAAAAAGAACCCGAAGGTGCCCATTGTGCTGATCTCCGTTTATCTGGCAACGGCATTGATATTCTTTATTGCGTTCTATCCCTATGCATCCGGTGCGCTTACTTCCACCCAATGGCTGGACGCCATGAAGTGGTTCCCATCCAAGTTGTTTACCTGGCTGCCGGAGCTGCTGCGCAAAATCGGCATCGGCAATGAGGGCATGCATAGCCTGTGGCAGTACGGCCATCTGTATTACTAAAGCGAGGTGTTTGGAATGCTTGCCAAAAGCATAACCTGCGGTCTGGACGGTGTACGCGGCTATCCTGTAGAGGTGGAAGCGTATATTTCCAATGGTCTGGTCGGCTTCGATATCGTAGGTCTGCCCAGTGCAGCCGTAAAGGAGAGCCGGGACCGTGTTCGGGCAGCCATGCTCAACAGCGGTTATGAGTTTCCTTTTGGCAAAGTAACGGTCAATCTGGCACCTGCCGATGTACGCAAGGAGGGTACAAGCTACGAGTTGGCTGTCGCCGTTGCGCTTATTTCCACCAAAGCCAAAAAGCCGTTTCAAAATTTGCAGGATACCATGCTGCTTGGCGAACTTTCTTTGGAAGGTAAGCTTCTTCCCATCCGCGGTGCGTTGGGTATGGCGATCACAGCGGTGGAGAATGGCATTAAGCGATTGATCCTTCCCAAGGAAAACGCCAACGAGGTCTCCTGTATCGGCGATCTTGAGGTATATGCTGCCGAAACCCTTCGTCAGGTATGTCTGCATCTGACGGGCGAAGAAATGTTGCACCCTCAGCAGACGGTATCTTTCGAAGAACTGCAGACCGCCCGCCCGATTCGGCATGATATGCGGGATGTAAAGGGACAGGCCCTCGCCAGAGCCGCATTGGAGGTGGCAGCTGCTGGTGGGCACAATCTTTTGATGGTTGGTGTGCCTGGCAGCGGTAAAACCATGCTTGCCCGCTGTCTGCCGGGTATTCTTCCGCCTCTTTCCTACGAAGAAGCATTGGAAACCACGCTGATCCATTCTGCATCGGGAGAATTGGAAGCCGAAAGCAACCTCATGACGGAACGCCCGTTCCGCTCTCCTCACCATAACACCTCCATGGCCGCCATGATCGGCGGCGGTGCAAAGGCCAAGCCCGGCGAGGTATCCCTTGCCCATAACGGCGTACTGTTTCTGGACGAACTGCCTGAATTTCAGCGTTCTACGCTGGAGGCCCTGCGCCAGCCTATTGAGGATGGTTTTGTAAACATTACCCGCGTTAACGGGCAGAACCGTTACGCCAGCCGCTGTATGCTGGTTGCCGGTATGAATCCCTGTCCTTGCGGCAATTATGGCAGTAAACGGAAGAATTGCACCTGTTCCTCCGGCGAGATCAAGCGGTATCTGGGGCGCATCAGCGGTCCGTTGCTGGATCGTCTGGATATTCAGGTGGAAATGGATGCTGTTACGGTTGAGGAGATCGAAACATCGGCACAGCAGGAGAGCAGCGCAGAGATCCGGGAGAGAGTCATCCTCGCCCGCAAACGGCAGTTGGAGCGGTACAAGGGTACGAATATTTACTGCAATGCCCAGCTTGATCAGCAGGGGCTGGACAAGTGGTGCATCATGGAGCCTGCTGCCAAAAAGCTGTTGATGCAGGCGGTCGAACGCTTTGATATCAGCATGCGGGCTTATGCGCGTATTCGTAAGGTAGCACGCACCATTGCCGATCTGAACGGGCGGGACACTATTACCACACAGGATGTGGCAAGAGCGATCCAGTTCCGTAATGTGGACGGACGGTATTGGAAGTAAAGCGCTTCCTGTTGTCAACAGGGCTATTCTGTGCTACAATCAATTATGGTCACAAAAACGTGTTTTTCTTAAGGAAGTTGATTTTTCACCGACATAGCAAAAACGTTGATGAAACAACATTTTTCGCGTTTGGCAAGGTTTTCATTTTTCTTTGGCGGGAGGCGGTCCTGTGGTGCTGAGTGAGGAGCAAAAGATCCTGCTGTGGCTTTCGTCTGCCGAGATCCCGGCAAACCGCGTCTGGGCGATGATCCGCGAATTTGGCAGCCCACAGGCGATCTGGGAACGCTTTTCGACCCCGCAGTGTCCAAAATTTCAGCACCGCTCCAAAAAGATCCTTGAATCCCTCTATTCCAAAGAAAAACTGGAAGAACTGATCCATCAACTGGAGATAAAACATGTGCATCTTCTCTTTTTTGAAGATGAAGCGTATCCGGATTTGCTGAGGGAGATCCAGGATCCGCCCTACCTGCTGTATTACGCCGGTAAACTGGATTGTCTGAAAAACCCCTGTGTTGCAGTGGTAGGCACCAGAACCCCCAGCGATTACGGCAGGCATATGGCATCCTCCATTGCCAAAGGATTGTGCAAGGCGGGCGTTACGGTTGTCAGCGGTCTCGCCCGCGGTATCGATTACGCTGCACATGAAGGTGCATTGGAAGCGGAGGGCTGTACCGTTGGGATCCTCGGCAGCGGCATCAACAATCCGTATCCCTCAGAGCATACGCCGCTGCTCCGGAAGATCGCTTCCGGCAAGGGACTCATTATCAGCGAATATCCGCTCGATTCTGTCCCGATCGCGTTTCATTTCCCGCACCGCAACAGAATTATTGCCGGTTTGTCCGTGGGCACTGTTTTTGTGGAAGGACGTATCAAAAGCGGGGGAATGCATACCGTAACAGCAGCATTGGATCAGGGCCGCGAAGTCTTTGCCGTTCCCGGGCAGACCGGCTATCTCGGCGCCGAAGGCCCACTTGTGATCATGCGCGAAGGGGCACGTTTGGTTACCGGTGCAGAAGACATTCTGGAGGATCTGTCCCTGATCCCGCTGATGCCAACCAAACGGAGACCGAAGAAAGAACCGCCTCTGCCCTTGGAGCAGCGTCTGATCCTTCGTGCTCTGCGTATCCAGCCCATGAATATCGATGAGCTGGCAAAGGCTACGAAGATGACCACAGACGATCTTTTGACCGAAACAGGAATCATGGAAATCAACGGACTGATTCGCCGCGAAGCAGGCAATACTTACGCACTGGCGAAGCAGTAACGCACAGGAGGTATAGGAACTATGGCAGCAACGCAGGCGCCCAAGCTGGTGATCGTGGAATCCCCCGCAAAGGCCAAGACCATCGAGAAATTCCTCGGACGGGGATACCATGTGGAAGCATCGCAGGGGCATGTGCGCGATCTTCCCAAGTCCCAGCTGGGTATTGATACGGAACACGATTTCGACCCCAAATACATTACCATCCGTGGGCGCGGCAAGATCCTCGCCAAGATCCGCAAAGAAGCAAAGGCTGCATCCCGTATCTATCTCGCAACAGACCCTGACCGTGAGGGTGAAGCTATTTCCTGGCATCTTGCCAATCTGCTGGAGATCGATCCTGCCAAGGCATGCCGTATTGAGTTTAACGAGATTACCAAAAAGGCTGTCAAAGAGGCGATCGAGCATCCCAGACCCATCGATATGGATCGTGTGGACGCTCAGCAGGCCCGCCGTGCGCTGGATCGTCTGGTGGGTTACAAGATCAGCCCGCTGCTTTGGGCAAAGATCAAGAAGGGCCTTTCTGCGGGACGTGTGCAGAGTGTTGCCACCCGTCTGGTGGTTGAACGGGAGCGGGAGATCGAGGCGTTTATTCCCGAGGAGTACTGGGATGTGACCGCAACCTTTTCCGCACCCACCCAGAAGGGGCGCAAGATCAGCTGCGAAGCCAAGCTCGTCAGTATGGACGGCAAGAAGGCTGCCATCACCAACGCACAGGATGCAGCAACCGCCAAGCGGCGTATTCTTGCCTCCAAGTTTACCATTGAAGGCGTCAAAACCGGCGACAAGCTCAAGAAGCCTCAACCGCCCTTCACCACCTCCAGCCTGCAGCAGGAGGCAAGCCGTAAGCTGAATTTCTCCACTGCCAAGACCATGCAGGTGGTGCAGCAGCTTTACGAAGGTATCGATCTTGGTAAGAACGGTACGGTGGGTTTGGTTACCTATATCCGTACCGACAGCGTCCGGGTTTCCGACGAGGCGGTAGCTGCAGCCCGCAGCGCCATTACCCGCCAGTTTGGCGAGGAATACTGCCCCGAAACGCCCAATGCCTATAAGGGGCGCAAGAATGCGCAGGATGCCCATGAGGCCATCCGTCCCACCTATATGGAGTATACCCCCGAGGCTGTGAAGGAGTATTTGACGCGGGAACAGTATAATCTCTACAGACTGATCTATACCCGTTTCCTTGCCAGCCAGATGAAGCCTGCCGCCTTCCGTACCATGAGTGTTGATATCTGCTCTTCCAAGATCACGATGCGGTACTACGGCGAGCATATGTACTTTGCCGGCTATCGCGCCATCTATACCGAAAGTACCGATGATGAGCAGGAGACCAAAGAAAGCATCCTTCCCGTTCTGCAGGAAAAAGATCCCGTTTCCTTTACCGCTGTAGATACGCTGCAGCACTTTACCCAGCCGCCTGCCCGTTATACCGAAGCATCTCTTGTGCGTACGCTGGAAGAGAAGGGTATCGGGCGTCCCAGTACCTATGCGCCGACGATTACCACGATCATTTCCCGTGGCTATGTATCCCGCGAGAAGAAACGCCTCTATCCCACAGAGCTGGGCTGCATGGTTACAGATATGATGCTGGAGTACTTTACCAGCATCGTGGATGTGGAGTTTACCGCCCAGCTGGAAGAGAAACTGGATGCGATCGAAGAAGGCACTTCCGAATGGAAGCAGATCCTTCGGGATTTCTATCCCGAATTCGCACAGACCCTTTCCCGGGCCGAAAGCCGCATCGAGAAAATTCAGGTCAAGGACGAAGTAAGCGACGTACCCTGTGAAAAATGCGGCGCAATGATGGTCTACAAAATGGGCCGTTTCGGCAAATTCCTTGCATGCCCCAACTTCCCCGATTGCCGCAATGCAAAGCCCATCGTCAATTATATTGCCGCCAAGTGTCCCAAGTGCGGCAGCCGGCTGATGGAGAAAACCAGCAAGAAGAACCGGAAGTTCTACGGCTGCGAGAAGTATCCCGAATGCGATTTTGTCAGTTGGGAGCTTCCCATTTCCGATTCTTGCCCCCAGTGCGGCAGCTATATGGTGGAAAAGCGCGGTAAGCATGGGGAGAAGATTCATCTGTGCGCAAACGAAAAATGCCGCTGCAAGGTGACCGTCAAAGATACTGATGCAAAGGAGCAGGATGAATGAGCGTAACAGTCATCGGTGCAGGGCTTGCCGGTTGTGAGGCTGCATGGCAGCTTGCACAGCGCGGCGTGCCTGTGATCCTGTACGAGATGAAACCCAAGAAGAAATCGCCTGCCCATACCGCCGATACCATGGCTGAACTGGTGTGCAGCAACAGTCTGCGCAGCAACCGCCTTTCCAATGCTGTCGGTCTGCTGAAGGAAGAAATGCGCAGGCTGGATTCGGTTATTATGGCCGCGGCAGATGCCAATGCGGTTCCCGCAGGCGGTGCGCTTGCAGTCGATCGCAATGCTTTTTCCAAAACTGTGGATCAGGCGATCCGCAATCATCCGTTGATCACTGTTGTTGAAGAAGAAGTGACCGCCATTCCTGAAGAAGGAGAGGTGATCATCGCCAGCGGCCCGTTGACCAGCGATGCGCTTTCCGAAGCGATTGCAGGTATTGATGGCTTGTCTACCCTGCATTTTTATGATGCAGCCGCCCCGATCGTGACTGCAGACAGCCTGGATATGACCAAGGTATTCCGCATGTCCCGTTATGAACGCGGGGACGATTATTTGAACTGCCCCATGGACAGGGACGAGTACATGGCTTTCTGCCATGCTTTGCAGACCGCCGAAACCGCACCCATCCACGGTTTTGAAGAAAAGTCGGTTTTTGAAGGCTGTATGCCCATCGAAAGCATGGCCAAGCGCGGCGATATGGTTATGGCTTTCGGCCCCATGAAACCTGTGGGCCTGAAGGATCCCCGTACCGGCAAAGAACCCTTTGCCGTGGTACAGCTGCGCGCCGAAAACGCAGAAGGTACGCTGTATAATCTGGTCGGCTTCCAGACAAGGCTCATGTTCCCGGAGCAGCGCCGCGTGTTTGGTATGATCCCGGGGCTTGAAAACGCAGAATTCGCCCGGTATGGTGTCATGCACCGCAACACTTTCCTCAACAGCCCCGGGGTGCTGGACAATACCTTCCACATGATCGCGGAACCCCGTATAGCGTTTGCGGGTCAGATTACCGGCGTAGAAGGCTATGTGGAAAGCGCAGCCAGCGGTCTTCTTTGCGGCATTGCAACAGCTTACCGTGTGCTGGGTAAGACCATGCCCACCTTTAGCGGCAGAACCGCTATGGGGGCCATGGGGCGTTATGTGAGCACCCCCAACAAGCGTTTTCAGCCGATGAACTGCGCCTTCGGGCTCATTGACCAGCTGGAGGTGCAGCCCGGACAGAAAAGGATCCGCAACAAGCAGCTTCGGTATGAGGCTATTGCCCAACGGGCGCTGGAAGAGATCGATGTGGTTGCTGCACAGATGAAGGAAGACCGTTGAGCCGGTATTCCGGTACAGGGAGGTGGAAGGGATGAACAAACGGATCAGTGTTTTGGTGACGCTTGTTTTGCTCCTTCTGCTGCCTGTGCAGAGCATCGCCCAAAAGACAGACGACAGTGTGCCGGTCTGGACAGAAGAGAACGTTCGGCAGTATCTGCAAGGTTATATCAATGGTGAAGAGTTAGAAAAGCTCTACGGCTATTACGATTTGCAGATCCGTCGCTACATGCCTGAGACGACGTTTGCATGCATGCTCACAGAGCTGGAATGGCTCACCGGTGGTTTTCAGCAGCTTGGCAGTTATCGCTGCTTTGAAGAACCGGAACGGGGAACCATGACCCACATCATTCATCTCCACATGGAAAAACAGGATCTGGAAGCCTGTTTTACCCATAAGACGGCGGCGGATGATCGGGAAGTAATGGCTTTGGAGTTTATTCTTGCCGCAGAGAGCGCACCGGAACCGGATGCTGCAACCGATGTACCTGCGAATGCGCGCAACTGGCGTGAAACGGATGCTTGTGTGGGCGCAGAAACGGCCTATCCTCTGGATACTGTGATCACCTTTCCTGTTGAGGAAAACGGTAATCGACTGATTGCGGGCTGTGTATTTGTTCATGATGCCGGTGCGCTTGATAAAAACGCAACAGTCGGTGAAACACGCTTTTTCGAATCGCTTGCCAGAAAACTGTCGCTTATGGGCATCGCATCCATCAGGTACGACAAACGTACTTATGCCTATGCCTATTTCCGACCTGCCACAGTGCAGGAAGAAGTGGTCGAAGATGCCCTTCTGGCTGCCGAGCTTCTTTCACAGCAGCCGGAAATGTCCGGCAAACCCATCTATTTGATCGGCCACGGCTTCGGTGCCACTGTGCTGCCCCGCATAGCGCAGGATGGCAGCTTTGCCGGTATGATCCTCATCGGCAGTTCGACCAAACCGTATGTTGATCAACTGCTTGAGAATGCACTTGCGGCAGGCACGGATGATACAGCAGCCTTGAAAGAATCGGTTGCTGCCCTGCCAAAGCTGACGGAGCAGGAAGCGCAGCAGACGGAGCTGTTCGGACACAGCGCCTGTTATTTGCTTGATTTGGAGCAGTATGATCCCATTCGGATGATCAAACAGTTGTCGCTGCCCACCTATATCGTTCAGGGCAGAGAAGATGCTTCCGTAACCGAAGAAGAAGGCTGGAAAGCTTATCAGGAAGCCTTGAAAGAGCAACGGTTTGTCAGCTACAACTGCTACCGGGGGCTGAACCATGTCCTTGCCCGGGATCTGAGCCTGAACGCCGACGGAAAACCCGAATATGCGATCGATGCAGGCATTGAGTCCACAGCGGTAAGAGACCTTGCACAATGGATCGGAAAGAATTTGCCTCAGGCAGAAACCATGGAGGTGGAATAATGAAGTTTATGGGAACCACGATCTGCGCCGTACGCAGAGGCAATCAGGTGGCCATAGCCGGTGATGGTCAGGTCACCATGGGGGAAAGCACGGTGTTTAAGTCGACTGCTAAAAAAGTGCGCCGTATCTATAACGGTCAGGTCGTTCTGGGGTTTGCGGGCTCTGTTGCCGATGCCTTTACCCTGTGCGAGCGTTTTGAAGAAAAGCTGACCCAGTGCGGCGGCAACCTTGAACGTGCTGCTGTTGCGCTTGCGCAGGAATGGCGCAGTGACCATGCACGAAAACTGGAAAGCATGATGATCGTAGCCGATAAGAACAATATGCTGGTTCTCAGCGGCACAGGCGAAGTGATGGATCCTGACGGCGGGGTAGCCGCAATCGGCTCCGGCGGTAATTACGCACTGGCAGCAGCCCGTGCGCTGGTGGATAACACCGACCTGTCGGCAGAAGACATCGCCGTTAAGGCTCTGGAAGTAGCCGCTTCGATCTGTGTATACACCAACGACCATATTTCTGTGGAGACCATATAGGAGGCTTCTCATGAAGGAATTGACCCCAAGAGAGATCATGCATGAGCTTGACCGTTTTATCATTGGTCAGCAGGATGCCAAACGTGCCGTGGCCATTGCTCTGCGAAACAGATACCGCCGCTCCAGGCTCGATGAGGAGATGCGCAGCGAGATCAGCCCGAAAAACATCCTGATGATCGGCCCCACCGGTGTTGGTAAGACCGAGATCGCCCGCCGCCTTGCCAAACTGGTCAAAGCGCCCTTTATCAAAGTGGAAGCCACCAAGTTTACCGAAGTCGGTTACGTGGGCCGCGATGTGGAAAGCATCATCCGCGATCTGATGGAAAATGCTATCCATATGGTGCGGAACGAACGCATCGAGCAGGTAAAGACCCGCGCCTCCGTTCTGGCAGAAGATCGTCTGGCGAATCTGCTTGTGAATCCACCCAAGAAGCAGTCTGCCAGCAATCCTTTTGAGTTTTTGATCGGCGGTAAAAAAGAGCCCGAACCCAATCAGGAAGAACAGGCGCAGCTTGCCGTGCGCAAAGAGGATATGCTCAGACAGCTCCGGGAAGGGCAGCTGGAGGAGCGCGAGATCGAGATCGAAGTGGCGGAGAATATGCCCGAATTGGAGCTCGGCGGCAATTCCATCAAGCTGGGCGATATGATGGGCGGCATGATGCCGCAGCGAACCAAGATTCGTCGTGTAAAGGTGAAGGAAGCCAGGAAGATTCTGATCGAAGAGGAATCCGGTAAGCTGATCGACGAGGACGAGGTGCGCGAAGAGGCTGTGCGCCGTGCGGAACAGCATGGTATCGTATTTATCGATGAGATCGATAAAGTGGCAGGGCGTTCGGTTGGCGGGCATGGCCCCGATGTGAGTCGAGAAGGCGTGCAGCGCGATATTCTTCCTATCGTGGAAGGCAGCACCGTCAATACCAAATACGGACCGGTGCGCACCGACTATATGCTCTTTATTGCAGCCGGTGCTTTCCATGTGGCCAAGGTGACCGATCTGATCCCCGAGCTTCAGGGTCGCTTCCCGGTTCACGTAACGCTCAAGAGCCTTACAAAAGAGGATTTCAAAGCGATCCTTACGCAGCCGGAGAATGCCCTTACCAGACAATACGAGGCGTTGCTGGCTGTGGATCGGGTCTTTATCTCCTTCGAAGACAGCGCCATCGATGCGATCGCAAATGCTGCCTATGTGCTCAATGAGACCAAGGAAGATATCGGCGCACGCCGTCTCCATGCGGTGTTCGAAAAGCTGCTGGAAGATATCAGCTTCAACGCGGGCGGTGATGAGATGCCCAATGTGTATCTGAACATCAACGGCGATTATGTCATCGATCATCTGGGCCCGGATGAAGTGACTATGGATATGAAACGCTATATTCTGTAAACATAAGGAGGGGCTTGAGCGATGCGTACCCGGATTACCAACATCATAATGACCCCCGGTGTAACGACCGAAACCGCCATTCCCTTTATCTACGATGCCGAGATCCTGATCGACGGTCAGCGCATCGTATATGCGGGTCCCCGTGCAGAAGCACCGGCATTTGAAGCCGAGAAGACCATCGATGGCGAAGGGTGCCTTGCCATGCCGGGACTGTGTAATCTGCACACCCATACCCCAATGACCATGATGCGCAGCGCGGGCAGCGATTTACCGTTGGAACGCTGGCTGAACGAAATGGTCTGGCCTGTTGAAAAATTCCTGACAGATGAATCTGTTAAGGCCGGCAGCGATCTGGGTATTCTGGAAATGCTTCGTTGCGGTACCACGTCTTTCAACGATATGTATTTCCGTATGGATCGCCTTGCGGAAAGTGTTGTTGACAGCGGCATCCGTGCGATGCTGGGCTATGGCGTGATCGATTTTGACGGCAGTTGCGCCGATCTGGAATCCGGTATCGAGTTTGCCATGAAGTGGCAGCATGCCGCCAACGACCGTATCCGCGTCAACATTGCGCCCCACAGCGAAGCTGCCACTACCGAAGTGCTGCTTCTTCGCGCAAAGGCTGTGGCGGAAGAAATGCAAGTTCCCCTGCACATCCATATCTGCGAGACCAGTCTGGACCGGTCCGGCTGCATCGACCGCCACGGCATTACCCCCGCAGTATACCTGGAAAAGCTGGGTTTGCTGGATGTGCCCATGATCGCTGCCCATTGCGTATGGATGGACGATACAGATATTGAGATCTTCGCCAAGCATGGGGTCTACATTGCTCACAACCCGGTCAGCAACCTGAAACTGGCAAGCGGCATTGCTCCCATTTCCAAGATGCTCAACGCCGGCTGCAATGTAACCCTTGGCACAGACGGCGTCGCCAGCAACAACAATTTGAATCTGTGGGAAGAGATCAAGCTGATGCCCCTCTTGCAGAAGGGTACCCTGCTCGATCCTACGGTCGTAAGCCCTGCCCAGACGCTTGCCGCTGCCACCAGTGTTGGTGCCAAAGCTCTGGGATACGATGATCTGGGACTTCTGAAGGAAGGGTATCTTGCAGACATCATTCTGGTGGATGTATCCGGTGTGAACATGTGCCCCAGCACCGAGATGGAAGGAAACCTGATCTATGCCACCGAATCCCGCAACGTGAAGATGACGATGGTGGACGGCAAGATTCTTTACCACAACGGCGAATTCCTGACCATGGATGAAAAGCGCATTGTAGAAACGGCACATAAGGAAGCTCATGCGCTGATGGTCAGGGCGGGCAGGGCTGAGTAAAAGCAGCATCCTCCGGGTAGAGAGCTATCAGTCGGCAGTTTTGCCGCATTGCCTGCCGGAGTGCTCCGAACAATGATAATACCTGCCCGCAAGAAGCTCTGCCTGCTTCATACGGGCAATCACGGCATCATACTGATGGTGCCGTGTTTTTTGTTGTCCGGAAAGTACTGCAGCAGTAGCAGGGTTGCTTTGCACATACACTTCCCTTGGCGGCAATATGGTCGGTTGGTGGTCGGGAGTTGTGCCGGAGGTAGACGGTGGCTGTGGGGGAAGCGTTTCGTGGGCAGGATACTGTTCTTCGCCGGGAGGAGGGGAAACAGCTTCGGTGTAGGGCAGGCGGATACTCTGGTATTCCATCCATTTGATCTGTTTTTGTTCACTGGTTAAAGCCGCAAAAGGTGAGGTCTTCTTTGCCATACAGCCATAACTCCTTTCCTGTGCTTGTTTACAGGGTATGAAACAGGTCTGAAAATGTGCAAAAAACGGCATTCCCTTTTGGGAATGCCGCAATACTGCAATGGCGCTTACGGATGCAAATCGATCGGTGTAAAATTGATACCGGGGAAGCAATCGAAAAGGAAATTGTTGGGGTAGATGGTATTGGGGGCAAGATCTTTGCGGATCTCGGCGGGTGTGTAGTCGTAGTAAATACCGTTTACGCTGAAATAGGGACATTCATCGACGGTCAGCAGCAATTCTGTAACAGAACCGGAAGCTGTAGTCAGGTACAGCATACCATCGCCGTTGGGGCAGCTGGGGGCTCGCATGTTCAGTGCATTTGAAAACCAGTTCTCGATTTGTGCCAGAACGGCAGGATCGGTCACTGTTTCGGTCTGCCCGTCAGAAAGGGTCAGGGTAGCCGCGGTCAGCCCGGTAAGAGAAGCCGCATCAAAGGAGGTGTATTGCATCAGGCTTGCAAGAATCGGCTCCAGATAGGCGGTCAGTTCCTCGCACTCTGCATATCTGCGGTGCATAAAGGCGGTTCCTTCGCCGGATTCAAACTTGGTATAAAGCAAGTGGTTACCATTCAGCATCATCCACTCGATACGGTTGGCATCGTCCACAAGCGTGTAGCCGGATTCAGGATGCTCCAGCCAGAATTTTTCGTCGATGGTGTAGTTGAGAAGCTTTAACTCGTCCAGCATGGTGCGCAGCTCTTTCTGGGCTGCGTCGTCGGGGGTGTAGTAATAGGTGTCCCAGAGCCCCAGCAACTGAGGTGTAAGCCGGATGCTCAAACGATCCTTTGCGGGCTCCAGAGTTAGAGAAGCGTTTTGATAGGTGAAAATTTCAGATTCGGCGGCAGCGGCAGAAACAAACAATTGCGAAAAAACAAGCAGAATCAGAAAAATTCTGAATGCTGCATTCTTTCGAGTGCTTGGTCTGGTGTTCATAGGAAAACTCCTCCTGTCATTCGTAAAGGCTTCGTGTTTACAGGATTCCGCGAAAACCTTTGCCAATAATCTCGGTGGTGTTGGTGATCAATATAAAGCACATGGGATCGACGGCTTTGGCTGCTTTGCGGAGCTGAACGGCCTGTGTCCGGTTTACCACGGTAAGAATGATCGTCTTATCCTCGTGGGTATATGCGCCTTCGCCTTTGATTCTGGTTGCGCCGCGCTTCAGTTCGTCTACGATAAAGGAGACGATCTCATCCGGTTTGGAAGTGATCACTTGGCAGCATTTATGAACCTTGATGTTTTCCAACACCAGATCCACAATCACGGATTTGAGCGCCAGCCCCAGAATACTGAACAATCCGGTTTCCACACCAAAAACGAAACAGGCAGCCAGCGTGATCAGAAAATCTACCAGAAGCAGACAATTGCCAATATTGATGCTGGTCTTTCTCTTCAGCAGCATGGCAATGATATCGGTACCGCCGCTGGAAGCCTGCATGTTGAAAAGGATGGCGCTTCCGATTGCCGGCAGCGCAACGGAAAAAACCAGTTCCAGCAAGGGTTGGTCAGTAAGCGGCGCAGACAGGGGAACGAGAGATTCCAGTCCCCAGATGATGCAGCTCATCAGTATGCTGACATAAGCCGTACGAATGCCGAATGAGCGCCCGAGAAACAGAAAGCCCAGCAAAAGCAGCGTTTGGTTGATGATAAACACAAACGCACCCGCAGACAGGTGCGGAGCCAACTCGCCCAGAATAATGGAAATGCCGCTTACACCGCCTGTAGAGAAGTGGTTGGGGAATTTGAAGAAGTAGATACCGACAGACATAACGATGGTTGCCACTGTCAGCATCACATATTCCTGAAATACCTGTTTGGGAGCAAGTTTGTCTTGTTCCATCACGGCGTACCTCTCAAATAGGCGTTGTAATCACTACTATTTTATGCTATAATGACGATAAATGCAAGGTGGTTTTGAAAGGATATTCCCAGGTTTCCGCTTCGGTTGCAATCTTTGTTGCTGTGCAAAGGATTGCGCGTTCTTCACCTTGCCGGCACAGAGGGGGACAGCTGCTCGAAAGGCTGTCTTTTTCACTGCCATCCAAAGTCAGTATGTACAGGTGATTCTGTATACCGAAGGAGGATTGCCCCTATGGATCGCGAATGCTATCTGCAGCAGATCGAAAAGGTGATCGAAGAAGGCAGATATAAAGCCGACTGGGCATCTTTGGCCACGCATCCCATACCGGAGTGGTACCGTCAGAAACGGTTGGGCATTTTTCTGCATTGGGGTCCGTTTTCGATCCCTGCCTACCACGACTGGTATGCCCGAAATATGTACATTCAGGGCACGGAAGAATACGAACACCATCTGAGCCACTGGGGCAAGCATACCGATTTTGGTTACCAGAACTTTATCCCTATGCTGAAAATGGAAAACTTTCAGCCCAAAGAGTGGGTGGAGCTGTTCCGGGCTGCCGGCGCAGACTACATTGTACCGGTTGCAGAGCATCACGACGGTTTTCAGATGTACGAAAGCGGTCTTTCCCATTGGAATGCTGCCGAAATGGGGCCGCATCGCGATGTGATGGGCGATCTGCTCGCTGAAGCGCAGCGGAGCGGTATGACCATCGGCGCATCTTCTCACCGTGTGGAGCATTGGTGGTTCTTCGGGAACGGCAAACAGTTCGAAAGCGATATTCCCAAGCAGGTACCCAGAGATCATCTCTACTGGCCTGCCAACCCGGAGCCGGAAAACCAGCACGATATCAACGGGCAGCCGGAGCCTGACGACGAATTTATGACCGACTGGCTGCTTCGCTGCTGCGAGATTGTGGATCGCTATCAGCCGCGTATCCTGTATTTCGACTGGTGGATCCAGCATCAGGCAGTGAAGCCGTATCTGAAGAAGTTTGCGGCATATTACTTCAACCGCGCCGAGGAATGGGGCGGCTGCGTGATCAACTACAAGCATGATGCCTTCCCCTTCGGCTGTGCCGTACCCGATATTGAAAGAGGGCAGTTTGCCGAAGCAAAGCCTTTCCTCTGGCAATCGGATACTTCCGTTATGCGCGGCAGTTGGTGCTATTCTCAGCTTCCCGAGCGTGCCTGCTACAAAGAGCCTGTTGAGATCATCTGGGATCTGGCAGACGTTGTAGCCAAAAACGGCCGTCTGCTGCTGAATATCGGCCCCAAGCCCGACGGCACCCTTGCCCAGCGGGATGTGGAGATCCTCCGTACCCTCGGCGCATGGATGCAGGTAAACGGCGAAGCCATCCACGGCACAGGGCTGTGGCGTTATTCTCAGGAAGGCCCAACGGCGATCCAGGAAGGGCAGTTCGCCGACGGTGTGTCCCGCAATTTCACCAGTGAGGATATCCGCTTTACCTGTAAGGGGGATACGGTATACGCTATTGTTCTGGTATGCCCCGAAAACGGCATTCTGCGCATCAGAAGCATGCGGGAAGCAGATGCCAGCCATCTGCCGCTTTTCAGCGGCGCAGTAAAGGATGTAACAGTGCTCGGCTGCACAACGCCCGTTGTCTGGGAGAGAGACAACAATGCCTTGACGGTAAACATGGGCGAATACCGCAGCAGCCTGCCTGTTGTAGTCAAAATAAAAGTCAATTGATTTACTTGGAGGGAACAAATCATGAGATTTTCCAACGGTTACTGGCTTACCAAACCGGAATTCGTAATGAGCTACGCCACCCAGTGCGTACGCGTTACCAAGACCGAAAAAGAAATGCAGGTCATCTCTGCCTGCCGTCCCATCCGCCACCGCGGCGATGTGCTTGACGGCGGTTCCCTGACCGTCACTTTCTCCGCTCCCCGCAAGAATGTGATCCGCGTCAAGGTGACCCACTTTGCCGGTGCGAAGGTAAAGGAACCCCGCTTCGAGACCTACGAAGAAGATGTAGCCCCCGTCATGGAGGAGACCGAGCAGTATGCCAGCTTTACCAGCGGCGAACTGACTGCCCGTGTGCTCAAGGCTGACGGTCAGTGGCAGGTAGACTACATGGTGGGCGACAAGATCCTTACCACCAGCGGTTTCCGCGCCATGGGCCGCGCTCTGCGCAAGGATGGTACCCCCAGTTCTCTGTTGCCCCACGGCAAGAGCTACATGGTAGAATCCCTGATGCTGGATGTGGGCGAGAATGTCTACGGTCTGGGCGAGCGTTTCGGCGCTTACGTGAAGAACGGTCAGACTGTTGATATGTGGAATGCCGACGGCGGCACCGCCAGCGAGCATGCATACAAGAACATTCCCTTTTACATGACCAATCGCGGCTATGGCGTGCTGGTGGAGGATACCTCCGATGTGAGCTTCGAGGTCGCCAGCGAGAAGGTAGAGCGCGTGCAGTTCTCCCACGAAGGCGAAACCATGGTGTACGATATCATCTATGGCGGAACCCCCAAGGGCGTGCTGGATGTGTACACTGCTCTCACCGGCCGTCCTGCCCTGCTGCCCGCATGGAGCTTCGGTCTGTGGCTGTCCACCTCCTTTACCACCAACTATGACGAAGAAACCACTTCTTCTTTCATCAACGGCATGGCAGAACGGGATATCCCCCTGAGTGTATTCCACTTTGACTGCTACTGGATGAAGGCCTTCAACTGGTGCGACTTTGAGTGGGATCCCGATGTGTTCCCGGATCCCGAAGGCATGCTGAAGCGCTACCACGAAAAAGGTCTTAAGCTCTGCTGCTGGATCAACCCCTATATCGGTCAGGCCAGCCCCCTGTTTGCCGAGGGTATGGAGCATGGCTATCTGCTGAAGAAGACCAACGGCGATGTATGGCAGACCGATATGTGGCAGGCCGGTATGGCGATTCTGGACGTGACCAACCCCGATGCCTGCGAGTGGTATGCAAGCTATCTTCGCAAGCTGATGGATATGGGCATCGACTGCTTCAAGACCGACTTCGGCGAGCGTATTCCTGTCCGCGATATCGCTTATTTCGACGGTTCCGATGCGCTGCATATGCATAACTACTACACCTTCCTCTACAACAAGCTGGTATTCGATGTTGTAAAGGAAAAGAAGGGCGAGGGCGAAGCGATTCTGTTTGCCCGCAGCGCCACTGTGGGCGGGCAGCAGTTCCCCGTGCACTGGGGCGGCGACAACAGCGCCAGTTACGTTTCTATGGCCGAGACCCTGCGTGCGGGTCTGGGCATGAGCCACAGCGGCTTCGGCTTCTGGAGTCATGATATTTCCGGCTTCGAATCCACCGCTCCTGCCGATGTGTACAAGCGTTGGTGCCAGTTTGGTCTTCTCTCCAGCCACAGCCGTCTGCACGGCTCCACCAGCTACCGTGTGCCGTGGCTGTTCGACGAAGAGAGCTGCGATGTGGTGCGCAAGTTCACCAAGCTCAAGTGCCGCCTGATGCCTTACCTCTACGGCGCAGCTGTGGAAGCGCACGCAAAGGGCACCCCCATGCTCCGTCCCATGATGCTGGAATTCCCCGAAGATCCTGCCTGCGAGATGCTGGATCGCCAGTACATGCTGGGCGAAAGTCTGCTGGTGGCTCCCATCTTCAACAAAGAAGGCAATGTTCAGTACTACCTGCCCGATGGCGAATGGATCAGCCTGCTGAACGACAATACCGTTGCCGGTGGGCATTGGCAGAACGAAAAGCATGATTTCCTGTCCCTGCCGCTGATGGTCCGCCCCGGCACCGTGCTGCCCCTGGGCGCTTGCGACAACCGCACCGAGTACGATTACACCGACGGCGTAGAGCTGCATGTATTCAAGCTGAGCGAGGGCGAAAGCAAGGTTTGCCGGGTTCCCGCAACGGATGGCACCGTTGCTGCTACCTACACCGTTACCATGAAGAACGGGGAAGCTGTCGTGGAAACCGATTCCAACAAGCCTTACACCGTGGTTCTTCACCAATAATTCATCTGCACCGGTGACGTAATACCGGCAGAACAGCCGCCCCAAGAATGCTTGGGGCGGCTGTTGCAATCTTTGCCGATGGTTGTATATCTTGACAAATATCCTGTTTCATCGCATAATCAGCCTGAGTTTTGTTACAGAGAAGGGGACTGCGCTGTGGTTTTTTCGAGTCTGACCTATTTACTGCTCTTTATGCCTCTGGTGGTCGCCTCAACCTTTGCATTTAAAAGCGTTTCATGGAAGAACGGGGTTTTGCTGGTTGCATCCGTTCTTTTTTACGGATGGGGTGAACCTGTCTGGGTTTATGGGCTGATTTTCCTTACTTCTTTGGTGTGGTTGTGCGCCACGGGCATGCACCGTTCACAGGTCAAGTGGAAAAAACAGCTTTGTTTGGCTCTTGCTGTCATCGCCCCTATGAGCGTTCTTCTTTATACCAAGTACGGCGGCTTTTTGTTTTCGCCGGTGCTGAAATGGCTTGGGCTCCCGATCCCTGCGCCGGGCGAAATGCCACTGGGTATCTCTTTCTTCACTTTTCAGATCATTACCTATGCGGTGGATGTTTATCGGGATGACCGTCTTTACCAGAAAAGCCCCCTGAAGCTGCTGCTGTACATCAGTTGCTTTCCGCAGTTGGTGGCAGGCCCCATCGTCTGCTATCGGGACATCAGCGATGAGATCGACCAAAGGCATACCACCCCCGATGATTTTGTTGCCGGTATGAAACGTTTTGCTTGCGGTCTTGGTAAAAAAGTGCTGCTGGCAAATGTGTGCGGTCAAATGGTGGAAACGGTGATCGCTAATCAGGCACAATATGGCATGAGCGTTGCGGGCGGCTGGTATATGGCGTTCGTCTATTCCCTTCAGATCTATTTTGATTTTTCCGGTTATTCGGATATGGCGATCGGTCTTGGCAGAATTTTTGGTTTTCACTATGCCGAAAACTTCAATTATCCCTATATCAGTACGGGAATCAGCGAATTCTGGCGCAGATGGCATATTTCACTGGGCACTTTTTTCAGAGAATACCTGTATATTCCGCTTGGCGGCAACCGCAGGGGAAAGCCCCGGCAGTTCTTCAATCTGCTGTTGGTATGGTCACTGACCGGACTCTGGCACGGCGCAAGCATGAATTTTGTGTTGTGGGGTCTGTATTTCTTTGTTTTGATCGCCGCTGAGCGTTTCCTTCTGAAACCGCTTCTGCAAAAGCTGCCGAAACTCCTCAAAGGCATCACAACATATATTTTGGTGCTGGTTGGCTGGGTGATCTTCTACTTTACCGATACAACCCAGATGCTTGCTTATCTGGGCAGCCTGTTTGGCGGCGGCGCTGTACCGCTGTATACACCGCAGCTGTGGATGGTGGTGTGCCAATATTCGGTTTTGCCCCTGATCGCGCTTTCTGCATCCTTTCCGATCAAGAATCTTTTCTCGGAGACTGCCAAGCAGCGCTTGCAACCACTGGTTACCTTGTGGCTTACCTTGGTTTTTGTTTTGTCTGTGATGATGATCATCGGACAAAGCTACAACCCATTTATTTATTTCCGTTTTTGATGGAGGTGGCAGTATGAAGGAAGGAAAAGGCAGCTTTCTTGCTGTGCTTTGGTGGCTGCTGATCTGCTTTTGCCTTGGCATTCTTCTGATCCTGCTTGCCCCCAAAGAGGCGCGTCCCTCGGAACAGGAAAACAGAATGCTCTCCGGCGCACCGGAATTGAATTCTCAGACCTTCTTCGACGGAACTTTCTTTTCCGGCGTGGAGGATTATTTGAGTGATGGCTTTTTTGAGCGTGATCAAGTGATCGATTGCACAGATTCGATTTTGTCCCTCTTTGATCTGCGCACCGAAGAGCAGAAGCTGATCGAAAAGGAAGCGGAAACCAATCGTCTGCTCGCCGATGATGCCGGCGGCGGCACTTCTGCTGCTTCCACAGAAACTGTGGACAACACAGCAGAAAAGCAGGTCTCCGCATCGACTGCAACGCCGATTGTTACGCCGGTTGTTACGCCGACCACGCCTCCTACACAGACTCCTGCGCCTACTCCAACATCAACACCTACTCCAACATCAACACCTACTTCAACGCCAACGTCTACTCCAACCCCAACCCCGACACCGACCGTAGCACCCACTGCCACACCCGAAAGCACTCCGGCGGTTCAGAACACCCCGGTGCCAACCGCAACCGCTACTGCTACGCCCACGTTGACGCCGACTGCAGCGCCTACACCGACGGCAACTCCGATTCCTACGCCGTATGCAACCATGACGCCGATGCCTACCGCTACCCCGAAGGTGATCGTGCCGCTGGGACAGGATGATGAGGCGTATCTTTATCTGATCCGCAGCGCAGAGAAGCGTGACGAAAACTATACCTATCCTGCAGAGAAAATCATTTCTTTTGCCAATAGCCTGAATCACCTCAAAACGCTGCTGCCGGAAGACGGCGAGGTACATTACTTGCAGGTTCCCGTTGCTGCCGTAGGCATCCGGCTGTGCATACGCAATTCTCAGTTTATCGGCTGGGAAAGCACACTGGAGGATGCATTGCAATCGCAGGTGGTAAACAATGTATACATCCATAATGTGCCAGCGATCCTGAACGATCATCTGGTGTCCAAAGAAACCGATCTGTATTACTTTTCCGACCATCACTGGTCGCCCAAAGGCGCGTGGTACGCACTGGAAGCGATCATGCAGGCACGTGGTCTGCCCGTGGTTGGGTATGATGAATACCAGTATCAGCGTAAGCTGATGAATGACAACGGATCCGGTACCGATGACTGGATCGAAGCGATGTATCCCCTCGCTCCTGTTCGCAGTGTTGTTTTGAAGAACCTGACCGATGAATACGAAAGCCTGCTGATCGATTATCGTGCCAAGGATTATTCCGCATTCCTTGATGGTACCAAAACTCCATGGCGGCGCTTTGATACCGGTTACGGAACCGATCGCAAAGCCTTGGTGATCTGCGATTCTTTCGGCAATGCGTTTGTTCCGTATCTGCTGCCGTATTATGACGAAGTGCATATGACCGACCTGCGCAGCAGCTACTACAACGAGCAGGAGGCCGGCGGTACCTTCAGCGAACTGGTGAAGTATCATCAGATCGATGATATTTATGTGGTGCTGTCCACCAGTAACGGCATCAATTCTCCCAACAGTCAGGAAGTATTTCCCGAGCTGATAGCCCGATGAACGAAAGGAGACAAACCATGAAGGAGCCTGCCAACGGCGAACGCCGATTCGTGCTTACTGCTGTGTGGATCTCGTTCGTTCTCGCTTTTCTTCTGTTGATCGGGATCTTCGCCTATGCAAAGCTACGCCCGCAGATGGTTGCGGAGAATGTGCGCAATGCAGCACAGCAAAGAGATTATGTTACCGCTGCTGCACATCTGGAAGTGTTGAAGGAGCTGGACAGCAGGCTGTACTACGACGAGGTTTTGGCGATTGCCAAAGCAGCCGATGAAAACGCTGAGTGGGAGTATGCCAAGGAAGTTTTGCAGGATGCCATTGCTCAGGGAGAAGAAGGAGAAACGTACGAGGTTTTCCTCGCGGCTGCAGAGGAACGAGTCCTTTTGTGTACCTACCACGAGGCGAAGGCATGTTACGAGATCGGCGATTACATCAAGGCCAGCAGACTGGCGGCTACCATCAACCGCTATGAACCTGCCCAAAAGTTGTACGAGCTGTCCTATCAAGCTTATCTTGAGAGCTTGCCCGCACCTGAACCAACAGCAGTACCCACCCCGACATCTACACCGGAACCCACCGCTGTACCCACTCCCGAACCAACATCCACACCGGAGCCCATTCCGGAACCTACAGCAAAAACTGCATCCGTAAGTGCAGAACCGACGGTTTGGGTGTCTCCGACCCCTTCGTCTACACCAACGCCTGCACCCACCAACACTCCAGCTCCCACACCAACGCCTGCACCCACCAACACTCCGGCTCCCACACCAACGCCGATGCCGCAGCCTTTGGATGAAGGGCGGGTTGCCGTCGGTTATCACCATGCTGTGTTTTTGAAGGATGACGGCACAGTGCTGGCCTATGGCGACAATACATATGGGCAGCTGAACGTGGGAGAATGGACGAATGTTAAGGCGGTAGCAGCCGGTGCGTACCATACCGTAGCCCTTACGCAAGACGGGCGTATGCTTGCGACCGGTGATAACCGCCACGGACAAACGGATGTCTCCCTGTTCGTCGATGTTCGCCAGATTGCCGCCAATGCATGGAATACTTTCGCTTTGCTTGGAAACGGTCAGGTCATCAGCGTAGGGTACAACACTTACGATTTCACCTTCGAACTTTCCTCCGCCGAGCGTATCTTTGCCGGGAGCTACGGGTTGGTTGTGCGTAGCGGTGGAGAGAACCATTCTTCTCACCCCGGGCTTGTGATCGAAGATGAATGTCTGCAGTTGTCGCTTTCCCGCGGATACGTTATGGGCATTATGCCAAATGGGTGCGTTTCCGCTTCCGGCATCCGCCTGCCGGAATGGACGGAGGTTAGCCATATCAGTGCAGGCGAAAACGCTGCATTGGCCCTTACGAAGGATGGACGAGTTCTCAGCTGCGCTTTCGGCGCGGGCGTACACTGCACTTTCGATTTTGGACAGCCTGTGCTGGCAATCTGTGCAGGGCCCAACCAATATGCTTTTGTTTTGGCTGACGGTTCTGTGGAGATTCGTCATTCCGATGGAACTGTTATAAAACCGCAGGACAAACTCTGGTAAACTGTCAAGGCTGCCGAGCTTCATCGGCAGCCTTGCTTTTTGATGCGTATACAAGCGGCTTTCTCTGAACAGACTGTTAATCCGAAAAACAGAGAGGAGAATGCCGATGAACAACGTATGGCTGAAGGATGCAATGGAATGCTGCGAGCAACTTATATCGTACAGGCGTAAGCTGCATGCGTGTGCAGAAACAGGCTTTGATTTGCCCAAAACATCCCAAACGATTACTGAGGCTTTAACGGCAATGGGTTATGAACCCAAAATCATTGGACGATGTGGTCTGGTGGCAACTATTGGCAAAGGAGAGCCCGCGGTGCTGCTGCGGGCCGATATAGACGCGCTTCCCATCAAAGAGCAAACAAGTTTATCATATGCATGTAAGGACAGTCATATGCATGCCTGCGGACATGATATGCACGCGACGATGCTGCTTGGTGCGGCTGCACTTTTGAGAAAGCATGTACAACAATTGGATGGCTGTGTAAAGCTTATGTTCCAACCTGCCGAAGAATTGCTGGAGGGAGCAAAGGATATGCTTGATCACGGTCTTTTGGAAGATACAGAGAAATGCACGGCTTTGATGCTTCATGTGATGAGTGATTCCGGATTGAAAACAGGAACGGTTGTTGTGCCAAACGCGGGTGTGAGCGCGCCTGCAGCGGATTTTTTCAGCATTACAGTAAGCGGCAAAGGCTGTCACGGCGCGATGCCGCATATGGGCGTGGATCCCATCAATGCAGGTGCACACATATTACTTGCACTGCAAACTATCAATGCAAGAGAAATGGGGGCGAACCAAGCGCATGCAATAACGATTACTGCTTTTAACAGCGGTGCTACAGCCAATGTAATACCGGGCGAAGCGATCCTGCAGGGCAGTGTACGCAGTTACGATACAAAGACCCAGCAATTTCTGCGCAAGCGTATTGAAACGATCGTTCAATCAACCGCGGCGGCATTCAGGGCTTCTGCACATGTCACCTGGCTTAGCTCGTGCCCCACACTGATCAATGACGTTCGGTTGGTGAAAAAAGCAGAGGAGCTGCTTCCATCAGTGTTGGGAACAGATCGTGTGCTTTCAGCAGATAAACTCGGCGGGGCAGGAGCAAGATCGGTGGGCTCTGAGGACTTTTCCTATATCAGTCAGCGTGTGCCTTCTCTGATGCTTGCGATTGCTGCGGGAGGAGAATATCCGCTGCATCATCCCAAAGTTGTTTTCAAGGAAGAAGCATTGCCGTACGGCGCAGCAGCATATGCGGCATTCGCTGCACAGATGGCTGGTTTCAACTGCTCTTAATGCTGTAGACAAAAACCGTTCAATACAAGGCTTCGTTGTTTTATCGCTCCGAAAGAGATATCTTGCTGTTGCCTATTCGGCTGTTTGTGCTATAATGCTTTCAACGACTTCGTACAACCGAATACAGGAGGACGTACAATGGGTAATTATCGAAATTTCAAATTGGTAGTTTATTTCATTTCACAGGGAACCGTCGACGAAACCCGTGAGAAGCTGGAGAATGAACTGGCTTTTTTCAAACAGCATATGCGTCTGGATAAGGTATATCTGGAACCGTTCCGTTCCGGTTTGTTTGCAAACCGGGATCAGGTAGCGCTGTGCCGTGCGGTGTTTGAAGAAAACGGCATCGAAGTGGCCGGTGGCATCACTACCACGATCCCGACGCCTGCGGGAGACGAACCCAAGCAGCGTCTGTTTGATACCTTCTGCTATAACGATCCGAAGATGACAGGCAAGCTGAAAGAAGTGTGCGCTTTTCTGGGCGAAAACTTCAATGAATTCATCATTGACGATTTCTTCTTTACCAACTGCACCTGTGATACCTGCCGCCGCGAGCGTGATCGCTACAACAGCGAGCACAGCATTACCGATGGAAGCTGGCAGGCGTATCGTCTGGATCTGATGCAGCGGGTAAGTCAGGAATATGTTATTGCGCCTGCGAAAGCGAGCAACCCCAATGTGAAGATCACCATCAAGTACCCCAATTGGGCGGAAAGCTATCAGGAGACGGGCTACAACCCTGCCCAGCAGCGTACGATCTTCGATCGGGTCTATACCGGAACCGAGACCCGGGATTATGTAACCACCGATCAACATTTGCCACGATACCTCAGCTACAGTTTGATGACTTATTTTGAAAACATGTGGCCGGGACACAACGGTGGTGGCTGGTTCGATCCGTACGATCTGCACATTACTGAGCAGTACCTTGAACAGGCATATCTGACTGCATTCTCAAAACCCAAAGAATTGATGATGTTCTGTTTCCAGTCTCTGGTGGATACAATGCGTGTCCCTGCCCTCGGTTTCCAGCTTGATAAACTGGATGATACACTGGATCATGCCGGCAATCCAATCGGCATCAGTTGCTATCTGCCGGACAACGCTCAGGGCGAAGACAATATTCAGGATTTCCTTGGCATGGTTGGTTTCCCGATCGTCTGTACGCCTTACTTCCCGGAAAATGCCCCTACTATTCTTCTGACCCGTTCCTCTGCGTACGACCTGGATATCGTTGATAAGCTGGAGGCATATGTAGCAAAGGGTGGAAAAGCCATCGTGACCAACGGCTTCATTGAAGCGACTGCGGAGAGGGGTATCTACCGTATTACGTCGGTAAGGCTTCGGGGGCGCAAAATCAGTGGGCGGGATTACCGCATCGAGACCAAGGCAACGAACAACAGAACATATCTTACCTTCCCCAAAGGCCGGGAGGAGATTACCGTGCCGGTAGTAGAATTCCGCAACAACGCAGCATGGGCGCTGGTAAAGGTGGGCAGCGGACAGGAAAGCTATGGTCTGCTCCTGAAGGAAACCTATGGCAAGGGACAGATGTACACCCTTACCGTACCGGATTGCTTCCCCGATGTGTACAAGCTGCCCGTTGAAGTACTCACCCGTCTGCACGCAGAGTTCCCGGTTGGCGGCGTGTATCTGGAAGCAGAAGCGCAGACCAGTCTGTTCGTCTACGATAATGACAGTTTTATCGTCTATCCTTACGTGGAATGGGGTGCGCAGCCTGCGTTTGCCAAGATCCACGTGATGGGCAGGGTGGCAGAGCTGATTATGCCGCTGCGTAAGGATCACGAAGGCAGACCCGTGTCGGTAAAACCTCTGTACACTACCAAAGAAGAAACGGTTTTTGAGATCTACACCATGCCCGGTGAATATGTGATCTATCAGATCCGTCGGTAAGCAAAAGGCGGGCAGCTCAGAACATGCTGAGCTGCTCGCCTTCGATCTTTTCCTGAGGAAAAGTGTGCAGGTAGGTAAAGACATCGTCCGGTGTATGCAGAATGCCATGCCTGCTGCATTCCTCCCGGAATATCGTCATCAGCTCCGGATGTCTGGGGCTGTTGCATTCATACGACAGACCGTACTTTTTAATATATTGCTGCTTTAATCCGGGAAAATGAGTATCCAGCGCCTGATAAAAGTATTCCCGGTCGCCTTCGCGGAGCGTCACGCCGAAGCCGAAGCAGATGATGCCCTTCACGCCTGCATCTACGCAGTAATCCAGAATGCCGCGCAGGTTTTCCGGCGTATCGTTGATGAAGGGCAAAACAGGGGAGAGCCAGACAACTGTCGGGATTCCGACTTTTTGCATCTCCTTGAGCACCAGCCTGCGCCTGCCGGTTGAGCAAACATTGGGTTCCAGAATGCTGCACAGTGATTCGTCAAATGTGGTCAGCGTGATCTGTACCACGCATTTGCTTCGTTCGTTAATGGCGGTCAGCAGATCCAGATCGCGCAGGATCAGATCCGATTTGGTTTGAACGGCTGCTCCGAATCCATAACGGTGAATGATCTCCAGACATTGTCTTGTCAGCTTCAGGTCTTTTTCGCAATGCATATAGGGATCGCACATGGAGCCGGTACCGATCATACATCGTTTGCGCTTTTTTCGGAGCGCGGCTTCCAGAAGCGCAGGCGCATTCTGTTTCACTTCGATATCTTCAAAAGCGTGTTCGATACGGTAACAGGTACTTCGACTGTCGCAATAGATGCAACCGTGGGTACAACCTCTGTAGATATTCATTCCGTTGGAGGCAGAAAGCAGCCCTTTTGCAGTAACAAAATGCATGGTTTCCTCTCAATAAAACAGCCCGGACAGCTGTATGCCCCGGGCTTGCGTGGGTAATCAATCAGGCCTTGAGACCGGCCAGCAGCTCTTCGACCATTTCTTTGCTGGCGTAATTAAGCGGGGAGAAACGTCCTTCAAGAGCGGTTTCCAGCTTCTCTTTGGCGGCTTCGGTGTCGCCGGCTTCAATGTCATACTTGGCAAGGAAGTACAGCGTGTCGATCTGACCGGGCTTCAGTTCCAATGCTTTTTCAAAGTATTCCTTTGCAGTTGCTTTGTCGCCCAGCAAACGGTAATGCAGCTGTCCCAGATTATCCAGCGTGATGGCATCCTCATCGTCATACTCGAGAGCTTCCATGTTGAAAGCCATGGCTTTTTCTGCATCGCCGGTCTCGATATACAGATAACCGAGGGTTTCGTAAACCATGCCGCTGGGCTGCTTCTGATGCTGACGTTCCAGCAGCTCGATGCCCTTCTCCAGCTCGCCCATTTTGTAGACACAGGCAGCATAATTGACAAACAGCTGGTTTTTCTGCTGCGCAGTCATGGGCATTTTTTGATTCTTTACCAGCAATTCGCGGGCTTCGGCATACTGACCGTTCCGGATCAGCAATACGGTGTAGGACAGGAATGTGCTGGGGTCTCGGTAACCTTCGTTCAGCACTTCCTGATAAAGTTTCATTGCTTCTTCGATCCGGCCTTCCTGGTGCGCTTTCTTTGCTTTCTGCGCTTTAAATCCAGTCAAAAAACCCATATATCTGTTCTCCTTCCATGGTTTAAATGTATTCTGCATTTGGATAACACATATTCAATTCGACGAAGGAAGGGTAAGTCCTGCCATTTCCTTGGTTTTGGGCAAAATATGCGTTTGTTTACATGCTGCTGTCTGCAGAACTGTTGGTGCGGTCTGCTGATAACTTACGCCTGAGCCGGGCGTAACGATGCTTCAGCGATTCCTGCTGCGCAACGGTTTCTTCGCTGCGGTTCAGAGATGGTTCTGCAAGGTACAGGAGGGCCTGCCGGGTGTAGTGCATCGCTTGTTCGGGATCGTGCAACTGATGCTCGCATAGTTTTGCAAGGGCTTCGTAAGCGTAGATGGGATCATCCCCACGGCTGAGCATGGTCCGGCATAGCTTAACGGCAGTGCGACAGTCTCCCCGGCGTTTTGCGTTGACGGACATGGCGCGGTATGCCTGCGGTCTGGTACTGCCCTTTGCGCAAAGACGATAGCATTTGGTTGCCCGCGCTATATCCCCTGTGCGCTCGCACATGCGTGCCAGAGAGAGAAGATCTTCACCCTGCGTTACGTTTTCCGGCTGTGCCATCTGGCGGCACAACTCGTAAAACAGTTGTGCCAGACTGACAATATCCTGCCGGTTATGCTCCAATACTTTTTCCATGGGTGCAAAGTCCCTGTCTTTTAAGTACTGGAAATAGGCTTGCGGTACCATGGCTCCGGGCAGATCGTCTTCCCGCTCTACGCCCAGCAGCTGGTTTTCCAAATGTCCGAGGGTGCATTGGCGGAGGCGCAGCTTCCACAGCCTGCGGGAAGGATAGAGTACATCTGCATGCACCGGAGGAATACTGCTGTCGCTTATGCGGTTCATGACCATTCTGCTGCGCAGAAGCGGCACATCGAAAGATTTGCCGTTGAAGGTACAGATGATAGGAAAACGTTTCATACGAGCTTCCAGCAGATGCAGCATTTCGGCTTCCTGAGGATAATCGTGGATCAGCATCTGCTCAACCACGAAACCGGCAGGGGTGAAATAGCCAAGCCCGATTTGAAAAGCAACCGTGCCGACCCCGCCGGAAAGTCCCGTGGTTTCGGTATCCAGAAACAAGATGTCCTCAGGCGTCACTTTCGCAGGGAATGAACATTCGAACACTTTTTGAAGAATATCCGGCGTGGCATGGCGTCGGTCTGCAAAGAGCGAAACAGGGTAGACATGATCCTTACGGTGCATATGTGCGTACGGTAAGGATTCGTTCTTTTCTTTGGGTACAGGCTTCTTGCCCGCGGCGTCCATCATTCGCAGCTTGTTGAGTAACCCGGCCATCAGGCAAGCAACTCCTTTAATATGGCAATGGCGCGTTGTTTGCCTCCTTCGCCGATCTCTGCCAGCGGCCCGGTACAGGCGGGGCATCCGTTCTCGCAGGAGCAGCCCTCTGCGATCTTCAGCGCTTCCTCCAGCAGCATCTCTTGCATCTGGTAGGCTTTTTCACTTAAGCCTACGCCGCCGGGGAAGGAATCGTAGAGAAAAATGGTCGGCTTGTCGGTAATGGGGGCTTTTACCTGATATACAACATGTATGTCTCTGGTTGCACACATCAGGTACAGCGGGGCAACAATCGCCAGCAGATTGCTTACGGCTACCAATCCGCCCTGAAGGTCGTCGTTGGTATATTTGCAGGTAAGGCTGTCGGGAATGGTCCACCACATGCCAACGGTATGCATATCGGTCTGAGGAAGCCGTACCACGCCGAATCCGAGGTTTTCATGGGTGTCCAGCTTCATCTTCTTAAAGATCTTTACGATGGAGCTTACCCGCAATTCACCAAGGGTAAGACCGGTTCCGTTCGGCATCTCCTTGTGCTCCAGATCGTCCAGAATGTGCAGGCTTACATTCAGATCGGCATCGGTATAATAATCTACATCCACCGCACGGATATAGGCTTTGCAGGCATCATAATCCAGCTTTTCCACCTGATATTGGCGTGCTTCGTGCATGTAGATAGCATTTTCGTGGAGGAGCATGGGTACCGTAAAACGATCCATCTCGCCCACGACACGGTGGTGGGCAGGATTGGTGATGTCGATGATGATATAGTTTTCTGCCGTTGCACTTCGAAGACTGATCTCCCCGGAGGGCAGTTCTTCCTCCATCCAGTAGTACTTACCGTCCAGATGGCGCAAAATATTGCTTTCGGTCAGGTATTCAAGAAATTGTTCTGTATCCTTTACGTTACCGAAAACCTCTCCGTCTTCGAAAGGCAATTCGTACGCAGAGCATTTCAGGTGCGAGGTCAGCACGTACAGATTATCGGGCTGCACCAACGCATGCTCGGGAGAAGCGTTGAAGAAATAATCAGGATTTTCGATAATGTACTGATCCAGCGGAGCAGAGGAAGCCACCATAATGGTCAGGGCAGTATCCTTGCGTCTGCCCGCGCGGCCTGCCTGCTGCCATGTACTTGCAATGGTACCCGGGTAACCGCAAAGCACGCAGGCAGACAGGGAACCGATATCGATCCCCAGTTCCAGCGCATTGGTAGAAATGACCATATCCACTTCGCCCGCACGCAGACCGCGCTCAATCTCATGCCGTTCGCCCGGCAGATAACCACCGCGATAACCGCGTACACGCCCCGAAAAACCATAGGCATCGCGGATGCAGTCTTTCATGTACCGGGTCATTACTTCGACCTGTATGCGGCTTTTGCAGAACACGATCGTGGGAATACCGTTGCTGAGCAGTTTTTCGGAGACGCGGCGCACCTCTGGTACCACCCCTTTGCGGATGCCAAGCTGACGATTGACGACCGGAGGGTTGTAGAAAACGAAGTGCCTTTCGCCCATGGGGGCACCGTTGTTTGTTACCGCTGTGATCTCCCTTGCCGTCAGGGCGGAAGCGAGTTCTGCGGGATTGGCAATGGTAGCGCTGCAAAGGATAAACTGAGGCTTGGAGCCGTAAAAAGCGCACAGGCGCAGCAGGCGACGCAGTACGTTTGCCAGATGGCTGCCGAAAATACCGCGGTATGTATGAATCTCGTCTATAACGATATACTTGAGATTTTCAAACAGCTTTACCCATTTGGTATGGTGGGGCAGAATGTTGGCATGCAGCATATCGGGATTGGTCACCACGATGTGCCCTGCCTGCCGGATGGCTTTGCGCGCTGCGCCCTGCGTGTCGCCGTCATAGGTGTAGGCTTTTATATCAACTTCCAGCTCTTCGATCATGCTGTAGAGACCGCTTACCTGATCGGCGCTCAGCGCTTTTGTGGGGAACAGATACAGGGCGCGTGCATCCGGATTCTTCAGAATCTCAGATACTACGGGCAGGTTGTAGCACATGGTCTTTCCGCTGGCGGTGGGGGTGACCACCACGAAATCTTTGCCCTCTTCTGCCAGCCGGAAGCATTCTGCCTGATGGGTATACAGACGATGGATCGCTCTTTTGCGCAGTACTTTGATAATGCGATCATCCATTCCTTCCGGAAAATCGGCATACTTACCGTCTGTTGCAGGCAGAGTACGCCATTCGGTAACGCATTTCATAAAAGATGCATCGTTTTTCAGGTTGCCGATCAGCTGATCCAGATTCATATTGTGATCTCTGCCCTTCGTGAACATTTCAAAAGCGAACATTTGTACGCAGAAGTATTATAGCAGGTATAGAGGTATCAGGCAAGACCAAACTGCAAGTTGCGTATGGTGGACAGCGCTATGCAGCATTCCGATGCCTGCAAGATGTCCAAAAAAAGTACCGACCCGAATACAGGTCGGTACTTTTAGGGTCAAACGGTTTCTACGGCTTCTGCAGTAAGGCCGTTATCGTTGGGAACGGCTGCTTTTTCAAAGCAGATCTTTTTGTCTTCGTTCACATACAGGCGCACCTTGTCACCCAGAGCCACCCGCCCGGCGATGATCTCTTCGCTGAGCGCATCCTCAACGCTGCGCTGGATCGCGCGGCGGAGGGGTCTTGCACCGTAGTTGGCATCGTAACCATCCTCGGCCAGCTGAGCGACCACGTCGTCTTCGTAAACCAGCTCCATACCGCGTTCACTGAGTCGCTTGCTGACACTCTTCAGCAGAAGACCGGTGATCTGGCGGATGTCGTCTGGTTCCAGCGCATGGAAGACGATCAGGTCATCCAAGCGGTTGATGAATTCCGGTCTGAAGATGTCTTTTACCTCCGCCATGACTCTTTCCTTCATGGCCTCGTAGTCTCGGGCGGTATCCATCGTGCCGCCGAATCCCAGCTTGCGAGTGGAAGAAATGCTGCTTGCGCCTGCGTTGGAGGTCATAACGATGATGGTATTCTTAAAGTTGACCACCCGACCGGTGTTGTCGGTCAACCTGCCGTCGTCCAGGATCTGCAGCAGCAGATTGAATACATCAGGGTGCGCCTTTTCAACTTCATCGAACAATACAACGCTGTAGGGTTTGCTGCGCACCTTCTGCGTCAGCTGACCGCCTTCCTCGTAGCCAACGTAACCGGGAGGGGAACCCACCAGACGGGATACGCTGTGCTTCTCCATGTATTCGCTCATATCGATGCGGATCACGGCGTTTTCATCGTCGAACATCACTTCGCCAAGGGCGCGGCACAATTCTGTTTTGCCAACACCCGTCGGTCCGAGGAAGATAAAGGAGCCGATGGGGCGTTTGGGATCCTGCAGACCTGCCCGTGCACGGCGCAGAGCACGGCTCACTGCGCTGATGGCTTCTTCCTGACCGACCACGCGCCGGTGCAGAAGCTCTTCCATGTGGAGAAGACGCTGACTTTCGTCTTCAGTCATCTTTTTGACAGGTACACCGGTCCAGCTGGCAACGATTTGAGCAATATCCTCATCCGTTACAACGTCCTGGGAGATGGATTTGCGCTGCTCCCACTGAGTGCGGGCCTGTTCCACTTCCTCGCGCAAAGCCCGTTCTTCGTCACGCAGCTGGGCTGCTTTTTCGAAGTCCTGGTGCTTGATCGCCTCGTCTTTTTCACCTTTCAGCGCCTTGAGCCGCTCCTCCTGCGCTTTTACATCGGGCGGTGCGGTATAGCTGGTCAGGCGGACACGGGAAGCGGCTTCATCCATCAGGTCGATGGCTTTGTCGGGCAGGAAACGATCGGTGATGTAGCGGTCGGAAAGCGTTACCGCTGCTTCCAGCGCTTCATCGGTGATTTTGACCCTGTGGTGCGCTTCGTAGCGATCTCTGAGCCCGCGGAGGATCGCCAACGCTTCGTCGGTAGTAGGCTCGCCTACAGTCACAGGCTGGAAACGCCGTTCCAGTGCAGCGTCCTTTTCGATGTTTTTTCGGTATTCATCGATGGTGGTTGCACCGATGCACTGCAGCTCGCCCCGGGCAAGGGCGGGTTTGAGGATGTTGGCAGCATCCATGCTGCCTTCGGCTTTTCCGGCTCCGATCAACGTATGCAGCTCATCGATAAACAGAATGATATTGCCCTGTTTATGCACCTCGTTAACGGCATCCTTCAGCCGCTCTTCGAATTCGCCGCGATATTTGCTGCCCGCGATCATGCTGCCCAGATCCAGCGACAAAAGGCGCTTGCCGCTGAGCGTCTCCGGCACTTTCCCGGCCACAATCAGTTGGGCAAGACCTTCAACGACCGCACTTTTGCCTACACCGGGTTCGCCGATCAGTACCGGATTGTTCTTGGTACGGCGACTCATGATCTGCATGATACGCTCCATTTCGTTGCTGCGTCCGACCACCGGATCCAGCTCGCCGTCCTGTGCGGCTTTGGTCAGATCGCGGCAGTATTGCTCCAGCTTACCACCTTCTGAAGCGGATGACCCGCTTTCACTGCCGGGAGCGCTATCTGCGGCTTCCGGTTCTGCTTCCCGCAGCTTTTCGTAAAGCTGGTTGTGCAGATTCTGCGTATCAACATGCATCTCCCGCAGCAGATTCACAGCAACGCCTTCTCCTTCTCGAAGAAGTGCAAGCCACAGATGCTCTGCACCCACAAAGCTGTGCCCGAGCTTGCGGCTTTCCAGCACGCTGCTTTCAATGATTTTTTTGCTGCGGGGGGTTAAGTCGATCCGTCCGGAAGGGGTGTGCTTCCCTTCACCGAGCAGAGTGCGTACATGCTCCATCACGCCATCGTAAGTAATATGATCGGGCAGCAGATTGCTCACCATGGGACCGGGGTCTTTGAGCAAACCCAGCAGAAAATGTTCTGTACCGACATACGGTTGCTTCAGTTTGATAGCGGCTTGGTGCGCTTCGGATATTGCCCGCTGCGCACGTTGGGTAAAACGTCCGAAAATTGCCATGGATCGTCCTCCTTTATCCTTCGCTGTCAGCTTGAGAGAATGGATTGGTTTCTTCTTGAGCCAGAGTTTCCTGTATCAAATGGCAGCGCCCTTCCTTCAGGGTGATCTGGGGGGCGTGCTTTGTAACGTATTGCTTAACGTGTGCGTCCTGTGCGGTGGTGAGCAAGCGATCCGCCTGCTCCGGTGAATGGGGAAGCATACCCATGCATATGCCAAGGCGCAGATGGCTCCAATGCTGCATCAGTTCTTTCTCGTCCATCGAAACGGCATAGCGCAGCAATCCGTAACTGCGCATGATCCGGTCACGCAGCTCGGTCGCGCTGTTTTGCAGGTAGCGCTGTCGCAGTTTGTTCTCCATGGAGATCAACTGGCGGCCTACGACCGTTACCGCTTCAATAATGTCTTTTTCGCTTCTTCCCAGGGTTATCTGGTTGCTTACCTGATATACGCTGCCCAACGCATCGCTGCCCTCGCCGTAGATGCCGCGAAGGGTAAGGCCCAGTTTAGCGACGCTTTGATTAACCGTGCCCATTTGCTTGAAATGATCCAGCATGGGCAGATGCAGCATCAGCGATGCACGAAGACCGGTGCCGGTGTTGGTGGGGCAGGAGGTCAGATACCCAAGCTGCGGATCAAAGCTGAAGCCGTGTGCCTTTTCCAGCGCTTCCTCGGCGATGAATGCTTCGTGCGCAGCATCTTCAAGGTTAAGCCCGTCCACCATAGCCTGTATCCGAAGATGATCCTCCTCGTTGACCATAATGCTGATCTTTCGGTCGTCACGGATCAACGCCGCGCCTGTAGCACTGTTTTTCATCAGATCGTTGCTGATCAGATGGCTTTCTACAAGCGCAAGTTGGTCTGTAGCAGAGATCTCGCTCAAGCGGCACAGATCATAACGGTTTGGACAAGCCTTTTCCATGGCAGATACTGCCCGCCCGATGCACAACTGTGCGCATTCGCCATTTCCCGGACGGGAAAAAGGAAGATCGGCGTAGTTACGAGCCAGGCGAACCCTGCCCGAAACCACTACACTCTTTTGGGTCAGCTGCATGAAGTTTCACCTGCTTCCTGTGTCAAAGCACGTATCTCGTCACGATATTGTGCCGCAGCTTCGAAGTTTTCAGCAGTTACGGCTTCATCCATTTTCTGGCGAAGCTCTTGGATGCGCTGTTCCAGAAGTTGTTGTCTGGTCGGTTCGGATGCTACCGATACAGAAGACTCGCCGGGTTCGGCTGCATTGAGGGGTGCGCGGCCTACATGCTGCGAACTGCCATGGATGCGCTGCAGCATGGGTTTCAGCTCGTTAGCGAATTCCTGATAGCAATGTGCACAGCCGAGTCTGCCGGTGCGTTCGAATTCGCTGTAATGCAGCCCGCAATGACCACAGACACGTTCGTCCTGTTCCTGCTGTGCAGTTCCGAGCATGCCAAGAATGGAACTGAGAAAACTGTGAAAAGTACCCTGCGAGAATGTTGCTTCCATCTTTTTCATGCAATCGCTGCAAAGGTGCCGGTTGCTGGTGCCGCTTCCCGAGGTAATGGTAACCGAGAAAACCGCAAGGTTCTTGCCGCATTCATCACAAATCATTTTTGCACCCCCTCGGCGTTGGTTTTTTGTACAAGCTGCAATACCATGTTTTTGAGAATCTTGGCCCTGAGCGCGTTTTTCATATCGATCGTAACGGGCAGGGACAATGCCTGAGCAGATGTTGCGCTGCGCATCAGCAGGGCTTCGGTTCTGGTTGCCAGTTCTCGTTCAAACAGTTGCTGGATCAGATTGGCGGCGGCGCGTTCATCGATGCTGTCGCCAATGTGCTCAAGGAGACTGTAAAGAACCTGCCTGCTGTTATCGTGCTCAATACGCAGGATACGGATATATCCGCCTCCGCCACGTCGGGATTCGATCACATAGCCGTGCTCAGGGGTAAAGCGGGTGGCCAGTACATAATTGATCTGCGACGGTGCACACCGGAAATATTCGGCCAGTTCATTTCGCTTCAGCTCAATCTGGTGTGCATCTTCCACCATCATGGTTTTAATGAATTGTTCGATCGCATCGCTTAATCGCATTCGGATCGCCCTCCTTGGTGATTGGTGGAGATGGTTTTAGACCATCTTTGACCAAACACAGTATAGCATGTTTTTGTTGTGAATGCAACGGAAGCTTCTGGCGGATAAACCTGTTGCACAACAGCAGACGGTTGAATGGAGTGTACAAAATATGGTATACTGTAACGGAGGTTTTTGAACAATGATATAACGAAAGGCTGATGAAATCGTGAATACTGCAATTCAGGGTGTTATCTTCGATCTGGACGGTGTGATCGTCTCCACAGATAATTGCCATTACCTTGCATGGAAGCGTATGGCGGACGAAGAGGGGATCCCTTTTGACCGTACGATCAACGAGCGGCTGCGCGGTGTGAGCCGCATGGAAAGCCTGTCCATCATTCTTGAGAAAGCTGCGAGAGAATACTCCGAAGAGGAAAAGCAGGCCATGGCTGCCCGCAAGAACGGCTACTATGTGGAGCTGATCGGCAGCCTTACCCCTGACGATATGCTTCCCGGTGCGCTGGATACGCTGGAGCTGCTGAAAGCGAATGGTGTGAAGATCGCCATTGGTTCCTCCAGCCGCAATACACCGATCATTCTGCGGCAGCTCCGGTTGGAAAACGCCTTCCATGCCGTGGCGGACGGCAATGCCATTACCCGCAGCAAACCCGACCCGGAAGTGTTCCTGCTGGCTGCAAAGCTCCTTGGACTCGCACCCGAAAACTGCCTTGTGGTAGAGGATGCGGATGCAGGTGTGGAAGCTGCGCTGGCAGGGGGAATGCGGGTGCTTGGCGTCGGCGGTGCAGCCAGAAATCCCAAAGCAACATTTGCAGCCGAAAGTCTGGCTGCTGTTGATATTCGAACGATTATTCAATAAAGGAGGAACAATATATGCTGAACCAAGCAACAGCGCAGGTGGTTCTGGAGGCTGCGCTGTCCACCGGTGGCGATTTTGCCGAGATTTTCATGGAAGATCGCCGCAACAATGTGCTTACGCTGCAGGATAACCGTCTGGAAGCTGTCAACTCCGGCCGGATCCATGGTGCGGGTGTGCGCGTTTACAGTAAACTGACTGCGTATTATGCCTATACCAACGATACCAGTAAGGAAGGCTTGCTTCGCTGTGCTCTGGAGGCTGCATCCGCTGTTAAGGCCGGGGACGAACGCACCCTGTGCGCCCAGCTGGTGAAACAGGATGTACGTAATGCCCATTACGTTTCCATGGCTCCCAGCAAAACCGATACCCGTTTGAAGGCTGACATTCTTCGTGCTGCCAACAACAGCGCACGCGCCGTAAGTGAAGAGATCTCCCAGGTGGTATGCAGCTACCGCGACAGCGAGCAGGATGTGGTTATCGCCAACAGTGAAGGGCTCTTCGTAACGGATACCCGTGTGTATTCCCGCATGGCCTGTCAGGCAATCGCTGCCAGCGGTACCGAGAACCAGAGCGGATTTGAAGGCCCCGGCGCCCTGAAGGGCTTTGAGCATTTCCTCAGCACCGTCAACCCCGAAGTGGTTGGCAGGCAGGCTGCCTCTACCGCTGTAAAGATGCTCCATGCTCCCGTTTGTCCGGCGGGTACCATGCCGGTGGTCATCGGCGATGGATTCGGCGGCGTTATCTTCCACGAAGCCTGCGGTCACAGTCTTGAGGCAACAAGTGTTGCACTGGGTATGAGCGAGTTCTGCGGCAAGATCGGTCAGCAAGTGGCTGCCTCCTGCGTAACCGCCATCGACGACGGTACCATCCCCAATGAATGGGGCAGCGAAAATGTGGACGATGAAGGTACGCCTACCACACGTCTGGTGCTGATCGAAAACGGTATCCTCAAGAACTATATGGTAGACCGCCTCAACGGTCGCCGTATGGGTATGGCTCCCACCGGCAGCGCGCGCCGTGAGAGCTACCAGTACGCACCCACCTCCCGCATGCGCAACACTTACATCGCCGGTGGTTCCGACGACCCCGCCGAAATGATCTCCACCATGGGCGATGGTCTGTATGCTGCGAAAATGGGCGGCGGTTCCGTTAACCCCGCGACCGGCGAGTTCAATTTTGCCGTGAATGAAGGTTATCTGGTCAAAGACGGCAAGATCTCCACTCCCGTACGCGGTGCAAGCCTGATCGGCAAGGGTAACGAGATCCTTATGCAGATCGACAGGGTAGGTCGCACCATGTCCATGGCTCAGGGTATGTGCGGCAGCATGAGCGGCAGTGTACCGACCAATGTGGGTCAGCCCTTTATTCGCGTTAAGTCCATCATCGTGGGCGGCCGCGCCTGAGGAGGTTAGAGTATGCAAGCGTTTTTGGATCAATTGATGAAAGCGGCAAAGGAAGCAGGCATTGAAGCAGCCGAGGCCTATGTAAGAGAAAAGGACAGCTTTTCTGTTATCACCAACTGCGGCGAGTTGATCGACTACCAGTCCAACATGACGCGGGGTCTGGGCTTCCGCGGGCTTGTAAACGGTCGTATGGGCTACGCTGCCACCGAAGCCTTCGATGACGAATCTGTGGCACAGCTGATCAAAGGTGTGTTGGAAAGCGCAGAACTTTGTGAGGATACCGATACAGAGTTCCTGCACAAAGGCGGGGATCAGGTACCCGAACTGAATCTGTACAATCCCGAGCTGGATCAGGTTTCCGCCGCTGATAAGCTTGCCATGGTTTACCGTTTGGATGAAGCCTGCCGGGCTGAGGATCCTCGTGTGAAAAATGGCTATAATGTGGTGGAAACATCGAAAGCTACAGTACGTATCGTCAATACCTACGGTATGGACCGCAGCTATACCGAGAATATCTGTGTTGTACAGGCAGAGGTGAATGCCGAGGATAACGGATTTGTCTCCTCTTCCGGGCATCTGGTGTACGACAGGGATGCCGCTGCGATCGATATTCCCGCATTGGCAAAAGAAGCGGTCGCCCGTTCTCTTGCGGGACTGCATGCAGCATCCGTGCCTTCCGGTAAATACCATGTGGTATTGCACCATGATGCGCTTGTCAGCCTGATGGGTGTGTTCAACACCATCTTCTCCGCTGAATCGGCTCAGAAGGGCATGAGCCTGTTGAAAGGGAGACTGGGAGAAACCATTGCCGCTCCCTGCGTGACGATCCTGGACGACCCGTTGCTCCCCAACGGTCCCAACAGCCGTCCCTTTGATGACGAGGGCGTTGCCTCCAAGGCGCATGTGGTGGTGGAAAACGGTGTGTTCAAAACATTCCTTCACAACATGAAAACCGCCTTCAAGGACGGCGTGGAAACGACCGGCAATGCAGGTAAAGCCGGTTACTCGTCCGCTGTACATGTAAAGCCGTCCAACTTCTTCTTTGCCAAAGGTGAAAAGACATTCGACCAGCTTCTGGCAGATGTGGGAGATGGTTTGGTCATCACCGAAGTGAGCGGTCTGCATGCCGGCGCCAATCCTGTCAGCGGTGATTTTTCTCTGCTGTCCAAGGGGTATACCATTAAGAACGGCAAGCGGGAACAGGGCGTGGAGCAGATCACGGTGGCAGGCAATTTCTATGAGGTACTGAAGAACATCCGTGCCTTTGCCGACGACCTGACCTTCCCCGGCAGCGCCATGGGCAGCCCCAGCGCAGATGTAGGCGAATTGTCTGTGTCCGGCAGCTGATAAACCATACGAAAAGACCCCCGGAAGTATTTCGGTACGATACTTCCGGGGGTCTTTCTGCTGGTTGTGATCAGATGTTTACCCTCATGGGCTCTTCCGGGGAATGCTCTGTGGAAAGCAAAGTCTTGCGCATCCAGACAGCATCCAGCCATCGGTCGTGTTTGTAGGCGACTTTTGGGAATACAGCCATTTCCTCAAAACCAAAAGAACGATGAAACGCTATACTGGACTCGTTTTCACCGCTGATGCATGCAAGCACGTTTACATAGTGCAGTTCTTTCAATTGCGTCAGCAATGCAGAGTACAGTTTTCGGCCTATCCCGGAATGCTTCGGCGCATCGGGATGCAGATAAATCGTCAGCTCGGCGGTATACCGGTAGCCGGATTGCGGTCTGAAAGGTTCGGCATTGGCAAAGCCGAGAAACCGTCCGTCCGCCTCTGCGACAAGGAAGGGATAGACCGCAGACAGCTCTTTGATCTGCTGCAGATATCCGTCAACCGATTTGGGCGTTTCGTGAAAGGTTGCGACGGTATGCCGGATATAGTGGGCGTAAATCTGCGCCACCATGGGTGCATCTTCCGGGGTTATGTTGCGCAGCGTCACTTCCATGATCTCTGCTCCTTTACTCCATTTTGGCGGCAGCCTTTATGATCCTGGCCTGGTCTTCCGGGGTAAGACCGATAATGGCTGTCTGAAAATGGGTATAGGTGACCATACCGGCGGCTGCGTTGGCGGATTTCTTAACATGCTTACGCTTGGTATAATCCACCGGCAGCGCAGGATGGTTACGCCCTTTGCTGTAATAGGCAGCCAGCTTGGCGGCATAGAGAAGCGTTTCGTCGGATGGTTCACTTTCGCTGCGGATGATCACGTGCGATCCCGGAATCCCCTGAGCGTGGAGCCATGTTTCGTTGCCCCGGGCATGCAGAGTAAGGCGGTCGTTCTGGATGGAATTCTTGCCGACCTCGATCAGAGTGCCGTCGGGTGCGGTGAAACGGTACGGTTTGCCTTCCGGCATTTTTTTCTTCTTGCGCTGAGAAGCATCCGGGCGCAGGAAGCCGTTTTCGGTAAGGACAAATCGAACTTCTGCCAGATCGGCAGAGGTTTCGCATTTGTCCAGATCGTCCAGTGCGCTTTCCAGCAGCGCAAGATCTTTTTCGATCTGAACAAGCTGCTGTTCGGCATACTGTTCGGCGATTTTTGCTTTTCGGTACTTCTTATAGTAGCTCTGCGCGTTCTGCACCGGCGTGAGCCTTGTCGATACAGGTATGGATACGGTTGGCATTCCTTCTTCGTAATAGTTCTGAACGGTTACGGTTTCCTGACCCTTGCCCAGCAGATGCAGATTGGCGGTCAGCAAATCCCCAAAAACACGGTTCTGCTCTGTTTTCTCTGCATTTGCCAGGGTTTCCAGCATAATGGACTTCTTTTTTTCCGTTCTTTCCAGGGCGCTTTTAATATGCTTCTGAAGACCGAGGCTCTTCTGCTGCATGCGCATACGAAGATCCCGTCCCAGATAGAAGGCATCCATGGCTGCGGATAGTGTTGGCATACTCTTCTGGTTTTCCGCAGTTCGCGTCAGATAGGGGAAAGGAAAGAAGTCGATCGCCATACCGGCATTGTCATAGAGGGTAACGGGCTGAAAGCGGTTGGGGAGATCTGCAAAGAAAGCAGACAGCTGCTCTGCCGCAAGCGGGATGTTCAAATCGCTGCACGGCACCTGGGGATCTATGTTTGTCTGAGTGCAGATCTCTTTGGAACAGACAGACGCCATACCGGCGACGCATTCCATCAATGCTTTGGAAACAGGCATGGAAAGTTGAGAAAGCCTGTCGCCCAGCGTTTGGGCGGACAAGGTTTCGGGTGTCAGCTTTTCCGGTTGGGGAGGAAGATGGTATACGCCGCCGGGAAGCACCGTACGCACACGGCTCATTTCGCTGTTTACGTGCCGGATGGAATCGATGATCACGCCATCGGCATGAACAAGGGTCAGATTACTGTGGCGGCCCATGATTTCCAGATACAGCTTTTTCTGAACATGGTCGCTCATCTCGTCCATACAGTCGAAGGTGATGACCAGAATACGGTCGCCGCCCACCTGTTCAACATTCAGCACACGCGCGCCCTGCAAATGCTTGCGCATCAGCATACAGAACATGGGAGGTTCCACCGGGTTTTCGTAGGTTTGCACGGTAAGCTGCGCACGGGCCTGATTGGCGTTCGCACTCAGCAGCAGCTTGTGATTGCTGCCGCCGGAACGGATGCCCAGTACAAGAACATCGCGCTCGGGTTGATTCACTTTGTCCACGCGACCGCCCAGCAAAGTATCGTGCAGCTCCTGCTGCATAAAGGACAGTGTAAAGCCGTCCATTGGCATATGGAACGCCTCCTTTTGATAACAGCGGATCAATCGCTGTAAACACCAGAAAATGATAGCACATCCAACTGAAATTCGCAAACCTTGTTATGTCTGTCATGATTGGGCGTGTACCGTCATACCCTTTGATTGCAAACGACAGGCGAGGAGATGGTTATATGAGGATGAAGATCAAGCGGGCAGATATCGAGAGAATATTGATCCTGTGCGCCGCGGTTCTGGTGGTGGTGCTTGCGCTGCAGGGAGGCGGACAGACGACCTCTGAAGTATTGGTGGAGAATACGAAGATCCCCGTACAGCAGACATCTGCTGCCGACAATACCGAAACGATAGCCACCGTAGTATATTATCAGGACGGCGAAAACTATCTGGTACCCGTTACCCGGCAGATCCCCAAAACAGACGGGATCGCCAAAGCTGCACTCTCTTTGATGGTGAAAAGCCCGGAAAACGATCTGCAGGCCGCAAGGCTCGGACTGCGTACCGTGATCCCGGAGGGAACGACGTTTGATATTGATATCCGGGACGGACGGGCAAACGTGAATATGAGCAAAGAGGCATTGACCTGTGCAACGGCAGCCGACGAAGCGGTTATGGTGGAGGCGGTGACCAACACGATGATGTGCTTTTCTTCCGTTGATGAGGTTACGCTGCAATTTGATGGACAGAAGCGCAGCAAGCTGACTTTCGGTACCGATGTAAGCAGCGTGTTTGCCGGAGCGAATCCGAATCTGGAGAGTGTAGAGACGTTCTCTGCCGATGCAAATCTGATCTCGCTCTACTTTCCGTCTCAAAGCGGCAGACTGCTAGTACCGGTTACCCGTACGGTCTACAGCAATGCCGATCCTGCTACGGCGATGCTTGAACTGGCCAAAGGTCCCAGAGATGATAGCGGACTGGAGAGGGCTTTGCCGGAGGATTGCGGTATCAAAAACGTAACAATGAAGGATGGTGTTGTTACCGTGGACTTCACCAAGGAATTCTCCGCTGCAATCCAGAGCAGCGATGGCGGTAAACAGGCAGTTCGAGCCATCCTGTTCACCTGCTCGCAATTTCCCGGTGTGAAGAAGGTGGAAGTGCTTGTGGAAGGGGAGAAACCCGAGATGCAGCCGGATGCCCAGAGCACGTTTGTCAATGATGAACAGGAAGTAATGGCGCAATACCCCGGTGTTGTAGAACTGGATTGATGCAAAAGCCGTTACATTCGGTGAAAAATTTGATGGGGATGAATCTGTCCTGCAATAAAACAATGAGTATCCGGCGAAAATGCCGGATACTCATTTGTTTGTGTGATCGTATAAACCATGTGCAATGCGGTTGAATGCACCATCTTGTGTTGAGCTTTTCTGATTGCTCTGATTTGAAACAATAAATCCGAAAGAATCAACCACCGTCATGATAGCAGGCGAAGGAACAACCTTACGTTTGTTTTCGGAAAGGCTGCTGCTGGTAATTCGCCGCTGTTATTTTCTTACTGCCGTTACCTGAATACTGTCTAACAAAAGCTATTTTCATCTAAATGAATCGAAAAATGAAAAATATATTGAAAAGACTTCCATTTTTTCCAAACACCTGTTATAATCATGTCGTAATAACAATTGGTATTAAATTGTACTCACAGTACAATTTCGATTCTATACGAAAGGATGAAACAAAAATGGATCGGATCAGGGTAATCATTGCGGAAAATGACGAAAAACAACGAACAGAGCTGGTACAGGAGCTTGGCAGGTATCCCGGATTCCTGTTGCGTGGAGAAACCGGAGATGGCAGGGAGGCGATCCGGATGGTTGTGGAGCAGCAACCGGATCTGTTCATCTGCAATATGATCCTTCCGTCCTACGATGCGCCGGCCATCCTTGACGAACTGCGAAAGCAACTGCCGAACATGCCCAAGGTTGTGGTCATATCGTCGGTCAATCTTGAAAGCTGCATAGCCAAAGCTTTTGCCAAAGGTGCAGATGAGTATCTGTTGAAACCCCTGAATCGGGAACTGCTCTTTGGCAGGATCGCAGAGCTGCTCGAAAGACCGGATCTGCTGCAAACCGTTAAGCAAACAACGGGAACATCTGCTTCTGCACTATGCGATGCAGAGGAACTGACAAACGAAGAACGGGTGCGACAGAGCATTTCTTCGTTGTTTCTGAGGATTGGCATTCCTGCGCATTTGCTGGGTTTCCGTTTTGCGCAGGAAGCTGTGGTCATGCTGGTTGATGACCCCATGCTGATGAAAAACAGAACCAAGGTGCTCTATCCTGCCATTGCGCAGAAGCACCAGACGTCTGCCTTCTGTGTAGAACGGGCGATTCGCCATGTGATCACCCTGACGTGGGAAAGAGGTATTGCCGAACGATACCAGAAAGAGCGGGGGAACAACAGCCGGTTGCATCTGCCCTTGGACAGACCGACAAGTGGCGAATTCATCGCTCTGATCGCAGAATACGTGCGTCCCAGAAAGCGAAGCGGAGTCGCGGTACATGAGCTGGATCATTGAAACTGCGTTTGAGCGGCGATCCACGCATCCAGCCCCTGAATCAGCTTGGCGGCGCAATCTTCCGCAAAGCCATCCGTACGTGCGCGGTCCGGCAGTTCGATCAGCAATGCGGCTTCAGTAAACTCTGCAAGCCATTGCGACAGCATTCCACCGCTTTTGTACTCTTTGTGCCGGAAGCCGAAAGCGTCCATAAAGGGCTGGGAGAGATCTTCGTCGCCGTAAACCCGGTTAATCCATCCGTGGACATCTGCACCGTATGTAGGCATAATGCTCTGAGCCAAATCTCGCAGGTACCGGGCTTCCGGGGTGGAAAAGGGCTCGCTGCCGGTTTTGTAGCGTGCGGTGGTCATTTTCTTCCAGCCTACGGGGAAGTCGCGGTTAATATCGATCCCATCGGCGTTGCAGCGGCCGAAGCCGTCCTTGGAGGTGCCGGCCTGCTGCCCGTCCGGGTTGGCAGCCGGGACGATGTAAAGAACATAATCACCAAGAGTATTGGTGTTGCTTCGATAGTGATCGATCATCAGCTCTGCGATACGGGTAAGCACTTTGCCATCCTGTTTGAAGCTGTCTTCGAAGCCGTGGATGGCAAAGACCCACAGAAAAGAGTGTTCCGCCTCGGGGTCTCCGATCCGGTGGCATTGAAGCTCACGTCCCTGTACGGAATAGCCGTAGGTAAACACCTCGTAGAGTGGTTCACTGTTCTCCGCTGCAGCGATTGCAGGCAGGATCAGGATCAAAAGCAGTAGTAGCAACAGAAACGATCTCTTCATCTGAAACCTCCGGTATGGCTGTAAAGTTAACAAACAGATTATACCATGACTGATAGTACAGTTCAAGCCAAAACAGCGGTGAATGGCACTTCTGTTTTGGCTTGCTGTATGTTGGTCATAAAGTTCTGTTGTTTTCGGTAAAGCGCAGCGTTCTCATTGCGTTGAGCACTGCCAGGATGCTTACGCCCACATCGGCAAATACAGCCAGCCACATATTGGCGATGCCCAAAGCCGCCAACAGCAGCACGATCCCCTTGATGCCAAGCGCAAAAATGATGTTCTGCCGAGCAATATGCATGGTTATCCGGCTGATCTTCATAGCGGTTACCAGTTTTTTGGGATCATCATCCATCAGAACAATGTCTGCAGCTTCCACGGCAGCATCACTGCCCATTGCACCCATAGCCACACCCACGTCTGCGCGGGTCAATACCGGTGCGTCGTTAATGCCGTCACCGACGAAAATGATGTTCTTTCCTTCCGGCTTCTGTGCAAAAAGCTCCTCGAGCTTTGCAAGTTTGCCGTCCGGCAGCAATTCTGCGTGTACCTGATCCATACCCAGTTCATCTGCGATGGTTCGCGCGGTATCCGCATTGTCGCCCGTCAGCATCACCAAATGCGCAGCACCTTGCTTTCTCAACTCGGTCAGCGTTTGTTTTACTGTCGGCTTCAGATTGTCTGCCAGACAGACAGAACCGAGATATCTGCCGTCAAGCGCTACGTGTACGACCGTTCCGTCCGTTTCGGGAACGTTGATCTGCCGATCCTGCAGTAAACGCCGATTGCCAGCCAATGCAGCGTTGCCGTTGTATTGGGCAGCAATACCATAACCAGCGATCTCGTGGAAGTCTGTTACGAGGTTGCTGGGTTCTTCTATACCGGCATAGCTGCACACAGAACGGCTGATCGGGTGATTGGAATGGCTTTCCAATGCGGCAGCCACGGTAAGCAGTTCTTCCTCCGAAGTGTCGGCTGGACAGAGCTTTACAACACGAAAACAACCTTCGGTCAGTGTTCCTGTTTTATCCATGACCACAGCCCAAGTGTCGGAGACGGCCTCCAGATAGTTACTGCCCTTCATAAGAATACCATGACGGCTGGCAGCGCCGATGCCGCCGAAGAAACTGAGGGGAACGGAAATAACCAGAGCGCATGGGCAGCTGACAACCAGAAAGTTCAGCGCCCGGTAGCCCCACTGTGCCCACTCGCCGTCGATCAGCAGAGAAGGGATCAGAAACAGAAGCAGGGCTGCAATACAAACAAACGGGGTATAGTAGCGGGCGAAACGGGTGATAAAGCTCTCTGCGCGGGATTTTTTGTCTGCTGCGGTTTCCACCATTTCAAGAATGCGCGCAACCGTGGAATCGGCATACTCTTTTTCGGCACGGATCTCAAGTTCTCCGCTCAGATTGATACACCCGCTGATGGCGGCATCTCCGGGTTTTACATCTCTGGGCATACTCTCGCCTGTCAACGCAGCGGTATTCAGAGAGGAAATGCCGGCAAGAACAGTACCATCCAGCGGGATTTTTTCACCCGGCTTGACGATCACCGTTTCGCCGATCTCTACTTCGTAGGGATCCACGATCAGTATTTCATCGTTTCGGCGCACAGTGGCGGTATCCGGCGTTATGTCCATCAATTCGGCTATGGATGCGCGGGATCTGCCAACGGCGTAGCGCTGGAACCATTCACCCAGCTGATAAAACACCATGACGGCCACCGCTTCGGCGTATTCACCGATAAGGATCGCTCCAAGAGAAGCGATCGCCATCAGAAAGTTTTCGTCGAATACCTGACCGCGGATAATGCCTTTCACAGCCGACCAAAGAACGTCGTAAGCCGAAACGGCATATGCAATGGCCAGAGCTGCAAGACGAAGGGCGGGGGAAGGCAGGAGCAAACCGGCAGCAAGCAAAGCTGCGCTGAGGAGAATTCGTACCAGTTCCCTTTTCTGCTTTACAGACATGGGAAGCACCTCACGTTTATTTGAGAATGGAGCAATCGGGTTCGATTTTGCGGATCACTTGTTCTGCTTCGGCAATGATCGTCTCCAGCTTTTCCTCGCTGCACTCGATCGTGAGCCGCTGGGTCATAAAGCTGACGGTGGCGCTGTTAACGCCATTGATCTTGCGGATGCCGTCTTCCATTTTGGCGGCGCAGTTTGCGCAATCAAGATTCTTGAGTTTCCATACCTTTTTCATAGCTGTTCTCTTCCTTTCAGATAATCGGCATGTTTGCCTGAATCATTCTTCCGTTACATGCTCCACGCCCTGATCCAGCATGGTGCGGACATGGCTGTCTGCCAAAGAATAAAAAACGGTTTTTCCTTCCCGACGGCTTTTGACAAGCTTATTGCGCTTCAGAACGCTCAACTGATGGGAAATGGCGCTTTGGGTCATATTGAGCAGTGTGGCGATATCGCACACGCACATCTCGCTGACAAACAGACAATAAAGAATGCGGATACGGGTAGAATCGCCAAATACTTTGAAAAGCTCGCTCAGATCAAACAGAATTTCTTCGGAAGGCATATGCCGGTTTACATCATTGACGATTTCATTGTGTACATGCAGGTAATCACAGGTTTCCGGTTGGAATGACATCACAGATCCTCCTTTTACATGAATGGATGTTCATATGAATGATAGTCGAAATGATTTGGATTGTCAATCCCTGTTATCAAAAAAGAATGACGAATTTCCGGAAGTATGTTAAGATGTCATCCGTTAAGGAGGGAATAACATGATTCGAATGATTGCCAGCGATCTTGATGGGACGCTTCTGGAACCGGTGGAGCGTTTGCCGGAAGGACTGTACGAAACACTGGACAGACTGGATCGTCTTGGGATAACCTTTGTGGCTGCCAGCGGAAGGCAATACGATAATCTGCGCCGACTCTTTGCTCCTGCCGCCCGGAAAATGGGTTTTATTTGTGAAAACGGTGCACTGAACATCCTGCGCGGTGAGGAGATCAAGCTGCAGGGGATAGAGCGGGAGATGGCGGTTGCCATCGTGCGCAGGCTGATGCAGATGCCGGTTGAGATCCTTGTCAGCGGACGGCATACCTGTTACGTTTCGCCCGGAAACCGTGCTTTTACCGACGATATGGTCTACAGGCTGCGCAATACGATCGCGGTGGTGGATCGTCTGGACATGCTGGATGATGAATATCTCAAAGTGTCTGCTTATTCTCCAAACGGCGTGGCCGGTTTTGCGGCGGCTCTGCAGGAGGAATGGGGGAGTAAGCTCAATGCGGTGGTATCCGGACAGTGCTGGTTCGATTTTGGTACTGCCTCCAAAGAAACCGGTATCCGCGCCATGATGGATGCCATGCAGTTGAAGCGGGATGAGGTGGCTGCGTTCGGTGACCAGTTTAACGATGTAAGCATGCTGGACGCGGTAGGTCACCCCTTCATCATGTCAACGGCGACGGACAAACTGAAAAGCCGTGGTTATCATGTCTGCGACAAGGTGTTGCCGATTCTTCGCAAAATCGCCGAAAACGGCGGCGAGCTTTCATAAAACTTGCATTATTGAAAGATGTTTGATTTGTGATATAATGAATTGGCAATCTTATTGATAGAGAAGGATACTTGATTCCATGCGTAAAGAAACTGCGAACCACCAAATTGCCATGCCTTCGGATCTGAAGCGCGTCAACCGGCAAAAGATCCTTGAGGTTTTCCGCTCCGGCGAAACGCTGACGGCAGCCGACATCCACGAGGCGACGCACATCAGCAGACCGACGGTGATGCGTGCGCTTCAGCACTTTTGCAACACGGGCGTGCTGAAGTCTGTGGGTTTGGGAAGCGCCACCAGTGTGGGCGGAAAGAAACCCGAACAGTTCACCTTCGGTGACGAGCGTAAGATTCTCTCCATTTCGCTCTGGCCGCAGACCATTACTTTTGCCCTGTGCGGTCTGGTTGGAGATATTGAGGCGCTTACTCAATACGAGCATATTCTGGAGAATGATCTGGATACTGCCTTTGCCTCGCTGCAAAGTTATATACAGGATTATTACCGGGAACAGAATATCAGCACCAAAGATCTTTACGGCGTGGTTCTGAACCTGCCCGGTACGGTGGATTACGATCTGCTTTTGCTCCGCTACAATACCAAAGCCCCCGGCTGGGGTACGGATATTGCGCTGGAGAAGTATCTGCGTGCGATTTTTGGCGATGAAGTGGCATTGTTTGTCGATAACGCCGGTAAGGCCGTCGGCAGAGCCGTTCTGCTGGACAATCCCGAATATGCCGAACGCAGACTGCTGACTGTTTTTTCCACTTGGGGCATCTCTGCCTGCATGATCGAGCGCGGGCATGTACTCAACGGTCGGGATTCCCTTATCGGCGAAATCGGGCATGCTGTAATCAGTGATAGCGTCGAAACCACCTGTACCTGTGGCAAAAGCGGCTGCCTGGAAAGCCTCGTCAGCATCAAGCGGATCCGGCAGATGCTCAAGGATGCGGGCGATGAGGATCTTGGAACAGGCGAGAAGGTGACCTTCCAAAGTCTGTTTGCTGCCTCCGAACGCGGGCATGCCCTTGCCAGAACCATCGTTAGCTATCTTGCCCACTGCTTTGCAACGGTACTGCACAATCTGGCACTTACCTACAATCAGGATACCGTCGTTTTTCAGGGCGACTTCGCTTATGCAGATCAACATTTTGACGAATGCCTGAAGCAGGAGCTGTGCCAGTTCCGCTATTTTCCGGAGAAACCCGGTTTCTCCATCGTTTATGACCGCCGTCAGCTGACCAAGCTGGCAGCCAGAGGCGATTCCGCATTGCTGCAGAGAAGGTACTTCTCTTCTTTTACCAACGCGGAATAACAGCGGCAAAATACAATGCTCCGGACGCGCACAATGTCCGGAGCATTTGTTTACTTTTTTTGATACAGCCCGATCAGTGCATCGGCTGCCGCAAGGATCTCTTCTTTTGTCGTTCCACGTCCCGGGGAAAAGCGAAGCACACAGGATGCTTCCTCCGGCGACAGACCCATGGCAGTATATACATGACTGGGCGCTGCGGAATGTGCCGCACAGGCTGCGCCGCCGGAAACCATGATTCCCTGCATATCCAGATTGGCGATCGCATACTCTGCAGATAATCCGGGCACGCAGACGGCACAGATACCGGGGGTACGCTCGGTGTGACCACCCAGCAGACGGAGCTCCGGGATAGCGGCAGCGAGACGTGACAGGAGCAGATCGATCATTGCGTGCTCATGCACATCACGTAAAGCCATATCGGAAAACGCCAGCTCAGCCGCTACACGGAAACCGGATACCGCAGGTATGTTCTCGGTACCCGAACGGCGGTCGTTTTCCTGCCCGCCTCCGTGGATCATCGCCCGAAAAGGTAAACCGCTGCGGATATAGAGAAAACCGATCCCCCGCGGGCCGTACATTTTGTGAGCCGAAACGCTGAGCAGATCACAACGGATCTGTTTTACATTCACCGGTATATGCCCAAAAGCCTGTACCGCATCGCAGTGAAAAGGGATTTTTCGCCTTTTTGCGATGGTACCGATGGTCTCCACGGGTTGGATAACGCCGGTCTCGTTGTTGGCAAATTGAACAGAGATCAACCCGGTGTCGGGTTCGAGGGCGCGTTCGACCGCCTCCGGTTGAATGATTCCGTTTGCGTCGGGAGCAACAAATGTACAACGGCAGCCATGGTTTTCTGCGGCTTTGATCACCGAACTGTGTTCAATGGCAGAAACAACAACATGCTGCCCGCGATAGTTACTGAAAACCCAGTTATTGGCCTCGGTGCCGCCGGAGGTGAAAAACAGTTCGTTGCGGTCACAGCCGATCGTCCCGGAAAGCACGTCTTTGGTAAGCCGCAGTTCCTTGCGGGCTTTCCCTGCTTCTGCGTAGGCGGCAGAAGGATTCGCACTGTACAGGCGCATGCTTTCGGCTATCGCTTCGATCACTTGCGGAGCGGCGGGGGTGGTTGCCGCATGGTCAAGATAGATGGGGTGTCTTTCCGCGTGCATTTACTCATCTCCTGGTGTGGCTTTGCAGACAGTATAGCATGTTTAGGGCGAAAATAACAGAAATCCGCGTAGATATTTTTCGTCTTGATACTTGACAATAATCGCGTTTTGCCGTACGATTGTATAAAGTTATGTAACATCATTACCGAACCATTGCTATGGAGGGTTGAGATGCTTCCGGTGGAGTCTGAAAGGATTGCGAAACACGGATTTATCCAGCCTTTATACTGAAAGGAGTTTTCCCCATGAACCGTGATCTGGCGAAACAAAAGGCAGAAGCTCTGGTTGCGCAAATGACCGTAGAAGAGGTTGCCAGTCAGCTTCGGTTCGACGCACCTGCCGTCGAGCGTCTCGGCGTACCCGCTTATAACTGGTGGAATGAAGCGCTTCATGGCGTAGCCCGTGCCGGCGTTGCGACCAGCTTTCCGCAGGCCATTGGTATTGCAGCTGCTTTTGACCCTCAGCTGGTCAAGGAGCTGGGCGATGTAGCCGCTACCGAAGGCCGCGCCAAGTACAATGCTTCCGTTGCCCATGGCGACAGAGACATCTACAAGGGGCTTACCTTCTGGTCTCCCAACGTGAATATTTTCCGCGATCCCCGCTGGGGCCGCGGCCATGAAACCTACGGCGAGGATCCGTACCTGACATCCCGTCTGGGCGTGGCTTATGTTCAGGGCCTGCAGGGCGATGGGGAAGTGCTCAAGTCCGCTGCCTGCGCCAAACACTTTGCCGTTCACTCCGGTCCCGAGGCTCTGCGCCACGAGTTCAATGCCACCTCCGACAAGAAGGATATGGCTGAGACTTATCTGCCCGCTTTCAAGGCTCTTGTGCAGGAAGCAAAGGTCGAATCCGTTATGGGCGCTTACAACCGCACCAACGGCGAACCCTGCTGCGGCAGCAAGGCGCTGATGGTGGATACCCTGCGCGGCGAATGGGGCTTCGAAGGCCACTATGTTTCCGACTGCTGGGCCATCCGCGATTTCCATGAGGCTCATCACGTGACCGATACTCCCGAAGAGTCTGCCGCTCTTGCGCTGGAAATGGGCTGCGATGTGAACTGCGGTAACACCTACCTGTATATGATGAAGGCCTACGAAAAGGGGCTGGTGACCGAAGAGCAGCTTCGCACCGCCGCTGTACGCCTTTTCACCACCCGCTATCTGCTGGGCATCATGGAAGGCAGCGAGTTCGACAAGATCCCTTACTCCGTGGTGGAGTGCCCCGAGCATATTGCCAAGGCCCGCGAAGCCACCGAGAAGAGCTGCGTTCTGCTCAAGAACGACGGTCTGCTGCCTCTGGATGCCTCCAAGCTGAAGACTGTGGGCGTTATCGGCCCCAACGCCAACAACCGCGTATCTCTCATCGGCAACTACCACGGCACCTCCTCCCGCTATGTAACGGTTCTGGAAGGTCTGCAGGATGCTCTTGGCGATGATGTGCGTGTGCTGTATTCCGAGGGCTGCCACCTGTTCAAGGATCGTGTAGAGAACCTGGGCATGGCCAACGACCGCATTTCCGAAGCGCTCACTGTTGCCGAGAATTCCGATGTTGTAGTTCTGGTCGTCGGTCTGGACGAGACCATGGAAGGCGAGCAGGGCGACACCGGAAATGCAGATGCTTCCGGCGACAAGCTGAGCCTGCTGCTGTCCGAGACCCAGCGCACCATGATGGATGCTGTTCTCGGCGTGGGCAAGCCCACTGTGATCTGCCTGATGGCCGGCAGTTCCATCGATCTTGGCGCGGCTGCCGACAAGGCAAATGCTGTGCTGCTTGGCTGGTATCCCGGTGCCCGTGGCGGCAAGACCATTGCGGATATCCTGCTGGGCAAGCTGTCTCCCTCCGGTAAGCTGCCTGTCACCTTCTACCATAACGAGCAGCTGGATCGCATGCCCGACTTTACCGATTACGCTATGAAGGGCCGCACCTACCGCTTTATGGAGGAAGAGCCCCTGTATCCCTTCGGCTATGGTCTTACCTACGGCGATGTCTATGTCAGCGGCGTAAGCGCTGCCGAGACCTCCGAGGGCTATACCGTAGAAGCAGCTGTAACCAATAACGGCACCGTTGATACACAGGATGTTGTGCAGGTATACTGCCAGAACAACGGCAGTGCCAATGCACCCAGAAATCCCCGTCTGTGCGCTTTCCAGCGCATCACCTGCCCCGCCGGCAGCACCGTGAAGGTTGCCCTGAAGGTTTCCAAGGAAGCCCTCAAGGTAGTCAACGACAACGGCGAATTGATCGAGGAAGGCAGCCCTGTGCTGTATGTGGGCGTTGGTCAGCCCGACAGCCGTACCGCTGCTCTTACCGGTCACGAATCCCTCTCTATCGAGCTTTGATCCATTCATACTTCAGCATTGAAAGGAATGACCACTATGGAATATTTACTCGGCGTTGACCTTGGCACTTCCGGTACCAAAACCGTTTTGTTCGATGTAAACGGTCAGGCGATCGCCAGCGAGACCGTAGAGTATCCTCTCCACCAGCCCCAGAACGGCTGGGCCGAGCAGGCTCCCGAAGACTGGTGGGATGCTGCCCGCACCACTATCCGTTCCGTGATCGAACAGAGCGGCGTGGACGCCAAGGACATCAAGGGTCTGGGTATCAGCGGCCAGATGCACGGTCTGGTGCTGCTGGATGCAGACGGCAATGTGCTGCGTGAAGCCATTCTCTGGTGTGACGGCCGTACTCAGGAGGAGTGCGACGAGATCACCAACACCATCGGCCGTGAGCGTCTGATCCAGATCACCGCCAACCCCGCCCTTACCGGCTTCACCGCCGGTAAGATTCTGTGGGTGCGCAAGCACGAGCCCGAGCTGTGGGCGAAGGTTCGTCACATTCTGCTGCCCAAGGACTATGTCCGCTTCAAGCTGACCGGCGAATATGCTTCCGAGATGAGCGACGCCAGCGGCACCAACCTGCTGGATGTGCCCAACCGCTGCTGGTCCAAGGAGATCCTCGATGCGCTGAACATCGACGATAACCTGATGCCCCGCCTGACCGAGAGCTCCGACGTTGCCGGTTACATCACCAGCGAAGCCGCTCAGGTGACCGGTCTGGTAGCGGGCACCCCCGTTGCCGGCGGCGCAGGCGATAATGCGGCTGCTGCAGTGGGCACAGGCGTTGTGGTAGAAGGCAAGGCTTTCACCACCATCGGTACCTCCGGTGTTGTATTTGCTCATTCCGATAAGGTGCAGATTGACCCCAAGGGCCGCGTACACACCTTCTGTGCAGCTGTTCCCGGCGCTTACACCGTTATGAGCTGCACCCTGGCTGCCGGTCTGTCCCTCAAGTGGTATCGTGATACCTTCTGCCAGGCCGAGATCGACGCCGCCAAGGAAATGGATACCGATCCCTACATCCTCATGAATCAGCAGGCCGCCAAGTCTCCCATCGGTGCAAACCGCCTCATTTTCCTGCCCTATCTGATGGGCGAGCGCAGCCCCCTGCTGGATTCCAACGCCCGCGGTGCATTCATCGGTCTGTCTGCCATCCACACCCGCAAGGATCTGCTCCGTGCCGTTATGGAAGGCGTAACCTATTCCCAGCGCCAGAACCTGGATGTGCTCCGTGCCATGCACGTTGCGCCCGAAACCATGCTGGCCTGCGGCGGCGGCGCCAAGAGCCCCTTCTGGCGTCAAATGATGGCGGATGTGTTCAACATGCCCGTCAAGACCGTAAAGAACACTGAAGGCCCCGCACTGGGCGCAGCCATTCTGGCCGGTGTTGCTGCCGGTATCTACAAGGACATTCCCACCGCCTGTGCGCAGGTGATCCGTGAGAACGATCCTCTCCAGCCCGGTACTGCCGAGCACAATGCTTACGAGCGCGTTTACAGCGTGTACGAGAGCCTGTATCCGTCCCTGAAGGGCGCCTACAGCGAACTGGCGCAGCTGTAATGCACCATAGAAAGGAATGATTCCCATGAAGATCGTACCCGTAACCGACGCATCCTTTGCTCCTTACGGCCGCATCGTGGAGGGCTACCCCGTTGAAGCCATGCTGAACGCTCTGGCACAGACCCCTGTGACCGACGGCGTTGAGTATATCGGCCGCGTGGAAAGCCTGCACGCTGTTGAGAATGCCGACTATCTGGGCGAGCTCATGTACGGCGGCATGCCCTTCCAGTTTGGCTACTGCAACGGCCACAACACCAAGCTGAACTGCCTGGAGTATCATCGCGACAGCGAGTTCAATCTTGGCACTCAGGATTTCATCCTTCTGCTTGCCAAGCAGGATGATATCGTAGATGGCAAGCTGGACACCGCCAAGGTAAAAGCTTTCCGCTGCCCTGCCGGCGTGCTGGTAGAAGTGTATGCCACCTCTCTGCACTATGCACCCTGCCACGCAGACGCCGCCAAGGGCTTCCAGGTTCTGATCGGTCTGCCCGCAGAAACCAATACCGATTTCCGTTTCGCCAACCCCATCAACGCCGAAGACAAGACCCTCTGGGCCCGCAATAAGTGGCTCCTTGCCCATGCGGATGCCAGTGAGGCTGCCGATGGCGCTTATGTAGGTCTGGTGGGCGAAAATATCGATATCCAGAATGATCTGTAATCAAAACCCCATCACATAAAAAGGAGAGAATTCCAATGAGCAACATTCCTCAGGTAAAGCTCGGTATCGTGGCTGTAAGCCGCGACTGCTTCCCCATCACCCTGTCCGAAATGCGCCGTGCCAACATCGTTAAGGCTTACGGCGAGGACATCTACGAGTGCCCCGTAACCGTCGAGAACGAGCTGGATATGCTCAAGGCTGTTGAAGACGTGAAGGCTGCCGAGTGCAATGCTCTGGTCGTTTTCCTGGGCAACTTCGGCCCCGAGACCCCCGAGACCCTGATCGCCAAGAATTTCGACGGCCCCTGCATGTTCGTGGCTGCCGCTGAAGGCGATGGCGACATGATCAACGGCCGCGGCGATGCTTACTGCGGTATGCTGAACTGCTCCTACAACTTGGGCATGCGTCACCTGAAGGGCTACATCCCCGAGTATCCCGTCGGCACCGCCGAAGAGATCGTGACCATGATCAAGGAATTCGTGCCGATCGCCCGCGCCATCATCGGTCTGAAGAATCTGAAGATCATCACTTTTGGTCCCCGTCCTCAGGACTTCTTTGCTTGCAATGCCCCCATCAAGGGTCTGTACGAGCTGGGCATCGAGATCGAAGAAAACTCCGAGCTGGACCTGCTGGTCAGCTATCGTGAGCATGCCAACGACCCCCGCATCCCCGCCATCTGCGAAGAAATGGCCAAGGAAATGGGCGAGGGCAAGTACTATGCCGACCTGAACGCCCGTATGGCTCAGTTCGAACTCACCCTGCTGGATTGGGCCGAGAAGCACAAGGGCGCCCGCAAGTATGTCGCTTTCGCCGACAAGTGCTGGCCCGCTTTCCCCTCCCAGTTTGGCTTTGAGCCCTGCTACGTCAACTCCCGTCTGGCCAGCCGCGGCATCCCGGTTGCCTGCGAAGTTGATATCTACGGCGCTGTGAGCGAGTACATCGGTTCCTGCATCTCCGGCGACGCCGTTACTCTGCTGGACATCAACAACTCCGTGCCTCAGTACATCTACGATGAGGATATCAAGGGCAAGTACGACTACGCTCTGACCGATACCTTCATGGGCTTCCACTGCGGCAACACCCCCAGCTGCAAGATGTGCGCCGATCGTGCCGTTAAGTATCAGCTGATTCAGCATCGTGTACTCGAGCCCGAAGGCAGCGAGCCCGATATCAGCCGCGGCACTCTGGAAGGCGACATCGCCGCCAGCCCCATCACCTTCTATCGCCTCCAGTGCGACAGCGAAGGCAAGCTGCGTTCCTACATCGCCGAGGGCGAGGTTCTGGACGTTGCCACCCGTTCCTTCGGCGGCATCGGCGTGTTCGCCATCAAGGACATGGGTCGCTTCTACCGTCATGTGCTGGTACAGAAGCGCTACCCCCACCACGGTGCGGTTGCCTTCGGCCACTTCGGCAAGACTCTGTTCGAGGTGTTCAAGTATCTGGGCGTGGAAGACATCGCTTACAACCAGCCCGCCAACCTGCCCTATCCCACCGAGAA
>JAFXBE010000027.1 GCA_017516765.1 Clostridia bacterium
CTTTTCGCTCGCCGACTTTGGTGGGCAGCTCGCTGCCCACCAAAGTCGTTCCAACAACCGTCCGTCTCGTCCTCTCAACTGGCTTTCTCCTCGTGAGTTCCTTGCTTCTTTCTCTGTACAAGATGTTTGACAAACCTACAATAACAAAATTTAGAAAAATGGACCGTCCCGAAACAAAGCCGCCGAAGGAGCATAGAAACAGGGCACCGCAGATGCGGTGCCCTGTTGTAGTTCTTCACGCTTTGCAGCGCAGGATCAATTAGTTGATGGTGATGGCAACGCCGTCGATGGTCAGCTTGCCGGTGGAACCGGGAACAAAGCGGCCATACAGGTTGCTCTGGTCGGCAGGAGCGGTCTTGCCGGTCTGGGTGAGGGTGTTGTTGCTTTCGGTGATGCCGTCGATGGTCATTTCGCCCACGTTGGCAGTACCGACCACAACGCCTACACGCCAGCCGCCGTCATCGGTGGAGTTCAGGTTGCAATCCTTAACGGTGCAGTTCTTAACGGTGCTGTAGGTCCAGGCGTTGTTGCCGGCATGACCGTAGATACCGCCGACAGAACCGTTGCTGGTGATGTCGCAGTTGATCACAGAGCAATCCTCAATGGTGATGTAGCTCTTCACAGGGCCGTCATTCACATTGTTGTAGCCGGCAGTCCAGCCCAGCAGACCGCCGGTACGGGAGCCGTTGCCGCCGGTAACGGTGGAATCCACCAGATGGCAGTCCTTCAGGGTGATGGTGGTCATGGAATCGCAGCTCTCGATGAAAGCGCCGGAGCCGAGGGTATTGGCGCTTACCACATCGGAATCGGCAATGGTCAGATTCTCGATCACGATACCGGACTTGCCGGCAAAGCCGCCTGCGAACAGGGGAGCGCTCAGACCCTTGATGGTGTTGCCGTTACCCTTCACGGTGATGATGCCTGCACCGTGGTAGCCATCGACCTTGATGGGAGTCCAGTCGATCTCGGAAGCATCCAGATCGTTCAGAATGTTGACCACTACATCGCCGGACTTGGCATCGGTGTTATCACTCAGAATGTTCTGCAGCTCATCGGCAGTGGTGATGGTGATGGGCCAGACGGGCGTATCATCCAGATCCTCGCCGTTTTCCTTCCAGGGGTTGTCGTCGGCATCGATTTCGCCGAAGGCTTCGTCCAGAGCGGTTTCGGCATCGTCAAAGCCCATGGCCTGCACAGCCTGAGACACTACGAGGATGTCGTAGGTGCCGTTGCCGTTGCCGTCGAGGGCTTCCATGGTCTCGTTGGTGGCCTTGGAATCCAGGAACACCTGCAGCAGGGAGGGGCGGGTGGTTTCACCGGCGGGCAGGATGCCGTCCTTGTGCACATCGTGGTCGGTACCGGCGTTGCCAAGGTAGATGGCCTCGGCCAGATAGTACTTGCAGCCGTCAATGATCACAGCATGATCCTCGGAAGAACCCACATCCTCGGGGTTCCACTGCCAGTGATGGCTGTTTGTGCTCAGGTGGATCATCTCGTGCCACTCGGCCTGAGAAAGCGTACCGGCTTCAAAAGCGAAAACGGTACGCACATAGGCATCGCTCTTGCCGGTGTTCTCAACGAACACAAACTTGTCCACAACGTTCTCCAGATCGTCGGTGAACATCTGGCTGGAGCCGCCGGTGGGCCACTTCTGGTTTTCGTCGGCCCAGTCAATGGGGCCAACGGCGGGGTACAGGGGCTTGCCCTGAGAGAAGTCCTGCAGGTTGGTATCGTCGGTGTTGTCGTCGGACTGCTCGATACGTTCCAGCTCGATCTGCTCGATGTCAACGTTGCCGAGGGTCATCACGTTCACATCTTCGTCGGTGTCGGTCAGATAGGCCAGAGTGCCGGTCAGACCGATGGCCATGGACAGAACCAGTGCCAGGATCATGAATAACGTGGTCTTTTTCATGATGGGGTGCTTCCTTTCCGATTGGTGATTGCATTTGCGCTTGTTGCAGACACTGCCGCTGTCATGAGAGGAAGAGGGTGACTGCACATGAAAAAATTTTACAACGATAGGCAGGAAATATCAACTCTTTTTTTGGTGTAATTGCCTTATTCGCAACAAAAAGGCACCGGCTTATGCCGGTGCCCGATGGATTTGTCCGGGATCGTCAGTTTACCACTCAGGGCTCGACGATCTTGGTGCCGCCGGTAACGGTTACCAGATCGGCATAAGCGGAGGTAGCCTCATCGACCCACACAGGGTTGGTGGTGTCGGCAGCAGCTTCGGTGATGTCCACATTCTCCAGAGTGATGTCAGCGCCCTTGGAGCACTTGACCAGGATAGCGGACTTCTCTTCGGTCTTGAAGACGGTGTCGGTCACGTTCAGGGTAACCTTGCCCGTTTCTTCTTCGCTCAGGTACTGCTCATCGATCTTGATGCCGCGGCCGTCAGAGCAGTCCAGCATATCGATGGTCACGTCCTCCAGAGATACGGTCTGGCCCTTGGGCTGGATCCAGATGGCGTAGGTATCGCTGGTGTTGGCATCGGTGATGGTGACGTTCTTCAGGGTTGCGCCGGCCTTGAGGGCGATAGCCTTGTCGGTGGTAACATCGACCAGAGACACATCGCAGGCAAAGTTCAGGTCGTGACGGTTCCAGGGACCGTCGTTATAGCCGCTGCTGGTGAGGTGGGCATTGATGATGTTCAGCTTGGCACCGGATTCACCGGTGGTGATGTTGTTCCAGTCGCTGTTTTTGTTGTTGAAGGTGATGGTGTGACCGTTGCCGTTGATGGTGATGGTATCGGTCTTGTTACCGCCCATGGCCAGATCGTTCCACGCAGTAACATCGTAGGTAACGTCTTCGGTCAGATCAATAACGATGTGCTCCTTGTTTTCGGTAACGGCAGCTTTGAAATCTTCGCTGCTGGAGACTTCTTTGGTGGTACCGTAGTTGATGCCGCCGTTATCGCCCCACTGCTCGCCGTAGGCCTCGTAAGCCTCGTCAACGCTGTCGAAGCCGTCAACCTGCATGCCGTAAGCGGAAACGTAGATCTTGGGGTTGCCCATGTTGTTGATGTTGTAGCCCAGATCGGTGGCTACGCCGTTTTCGACCCAGGCCAGATTGCCTTCGGGATCGATGTCCACATGGGGATCCAAGTATACCTTGCACATGGAAGCCAGAGTGGTTTCGCCGGGCTGCAGCACATCGTTGTACTTCATCAGATAGATGTTGTAATCAACACCGTCGATGGTTTCGGTGCCGATGACGTTTTCGCCGTCAACAGTCCAGTTCTGACCGGCGCGGATCTGTTCGATGGTGGTGCCTTCGGGCAGCCAGCCGTTCTCGATGTACTTGTCAATATCGGTCTGGGTCTTGCTGTTCATGTAGGCCTTGTCGGTGCCTGCCATCCAGTTCCAGTGCACGATGTTCTTGCTGGCATCGTCGTCCTCCAGATTGGCGGGCACAGCAACGGTCATCCATACGTAGGCATCGTTCTTGCCGGTGTTGGTGATGGTGGGAACCTTATCGATATCCACACCGGGCACCAGCTCGGAGCCCTGCACGAAGTCTTCGTCGAGGGTGATGTCCACATTGCCGACGGTGAACACGTTCACGTCGCTGTCGCGGTCGGTCAGGTAAGCCAGGGTACCGGTGGTGATCATGGCCACGCTCATCAGCAGAGCGAGGATAAGCACCAGTTTGCGGTTCAGCTTCATTGGGGTAGTCCTTCTTTCTTTCATTGTGATAGGGGACTGTATGAAAACCGCTTCACATACAGGCAGTATCCGTCAGCAGCCGGTGCGACCGGTTCCTGACGGACACCGCCTGTTATGGGCGGTGATCATCGTCTCAGGGGGTAACAACGCCGCTTTCGGCTTCGGTCTGGGCATCAAAGGCAGCCCATGCTTCGTCGGCGGTGTCAAAGCCCAGCGACTGGATGGCGTGACCCTGCACATCGATGGTGAAGCCTTCCAGCTTTTCCAGATGGTCGTTGTTCAGCTGGCCGGGGATCACGATCTTTTCAAACAGGGGCTCCAGTTCCAGATCTGCCTCCTGGGTGGGGGTAACGGTCTCGGGGTAGCGGTACTCCAGCACAAAGGTATCGTTCTCGGTATCCTCGGTCATGGAGAAGCAGGGCCACTTTTCGCTGTTCCAGGTGCCGCCGGTGTGCTCTTCGGGCAGGAAGCCGTTGGCAAAGTCGGCGGGGTACTTGGCCTGCAGGTCGTCGAAGATCTCCTTCAGGGCGGTGGCCTTGGTCAGGGTAACGACCATACGCACGTAGGATTCCTGGCTGCCGGCCTTCACCGTCATGGTGGGATCCTTCACATACTCGGCGGCGGGCACCATGGGGTAGGTGTTGCCTTCGTCGGTGCGCAGGTTCTCGTCGCCGCTTTCAGGATCGTCGGGATCGTAATCGGGGTTGGGCTTGGGATCGCCCACTTCGGAGCCTTCGGGGATGTCGTCGCCTTCTTCGTAGACATCGGACTCGTCCACTTCGATCTGCACGTTGCCCACGGTAAACTCGTTCACAACGCCCTGACGGTCGGTCAGGTAAGCGATGGTGCCCAGAGCTGCGCTGGATACTACCAGCACGGCGCACATAAGAATAATGAACGTCTTTTTCATAATGAGCGTTCTCCTTGTTTTACCGCAGTTGCGGCAGATTGTTTCCATTGCAGTCCAAATGCAATCGACAGCAATGCTTTTGCACTTGTACAACAAAAGACACATGAGCGATAAACCCACGTGCATATCATAACACAATTGCCCAGTATTTTACAGTTATTAATATGTCGTTTTTATTACAAAAACATTAAATGTGCTTCATAATTATGCTGTGGGGAAGACGAGAAAACGCAAATGTCCGGAACCCCAAAACATTGCAATACAATGCCTTTCTTGATACATCCCCAAAATGGAACAACCCGCACCTGCTGTGGAGCGGGTTGTCAAAAACTGTCAATCTTTGTGCGGGGCGTTCACTGCCCTTCGCCCTTTCTGTCCAGCGTGCGGATACGTCCGCAGATCAGCTTGTCCACATCCCCGGCGATCTGCAGAAGCCGGGGGTCGCGGATCATCTCCAGCCGCTGGCGCAGCCGGGTGCTGATGGCGCCGATCAGGTAGGGGCAGCCGGTCAGCGCCTGGCAGATCATATCGAACAGGGCTGCTTCCATGGCATCGGTAAAGATGCGGGCAGCGCGGATCATGCCCTTTTCTCGCAGCAACAGCACTGTGATGCTGCCCCAGGGGAAGCGTTCGTCCACCACGAAGTTGTAGGGCAGCGCTTCCGGGTATACCCAATCGGGATCGCTGAAGGACTGGGCGGTCTTTTGCAGGTCTTCCTCATTCAGCATCTGCTCGTCCAGCCAGACGGGGGTAACGCCGTAGAAATCACCAAAAGCGTTGTACAGAGCGGCTTGCAGCGCATCGACGGTAACGCCGGGAACCTGCTCACAAAGGCTGGTGCAGAGGGTCTCTACCCCGGGGCGGGTCTGTCCCCTGTACTGCTTGCCACCGGGCAGCAGGCTATGCTGCATCTGCTCCCAGTCGGGATCGATCAGGATCACGCCATTGTGCAACGCTCTGGAACCGGCTTTGTAGAAAGCGTTCCGGCAGAAGCTGCGCCCGCCTGCGGTAAGGCTTGCGCCTGCGCCGGGCTGGGCAGGCGCGCCCAGCGAGGCTGCGGCACGACCGGCCATGGACAGCTGGCGCCGGATGTTGAAATCGCTTTTTGGCAGGATCAGACTGAAATTGAGGGTGCCGGCATCCTGATAAAAGGTACCGCCGCCGGTCAGCCTGCGGGCGACGGTGCCGCCGGATTCCAGAAAGGATTCCACGTTGCACTCGTACCATGGGTTCTGGTTGCGGCCCACGGTGACGGCTTTGCTGCTCGTGCACAAAAACAGGATCGCGGTGTTTTCCGGCAATGTATCCATCAGATGCTTCTCGATCGCCAGATTGCGGCAGGGGTCGCTGCTTCTGGCAACGAGGCATGCAGTCCTCAATATCATACGCTTCCCGCCCTTCCGGTGAAAGTTCGGCATACAGGCATAACAATGCCAATACTACTTCGCCGTTGGCAAACGGGATTCCTGCCGTGTATTTCTTACGGTTTCATTACCAGCACCTGCAGCTGGGAACCGTCGGCGGCAGTCATCCGCCGAAAGGGTCTGCCGGGGGGCACGGGTGCGCTTGCAGGCAGGGCATAGGCAACGCGCTCCACACGATCCCCCAGCCGCTGTATGCCGATCCAGAGCGATTCGCCGCCTGTACCCACCTCCACGAACCGCCAGCCGGGCCATGGCAGCACCCCAATGGGAGGCAGCCGGTCAAAATGCTCTGCCAGCCCGGCGAAGGGAGCGGGCCAGAAAAGGGTCGGCAGCCCGTCTGCCGCAGGGGTGACAGATTCCCGCCGGGGGCGTGGTTCGGGGCTGACCGTTCCGCAGGTCCCGGCGGCGGGGCGGCAGACGTGCGGTGGGGCGACTATCTCCCGCGGGATGGCAGGTTTCGCCGGGGCAGGCCCGGCTTCCTGCTCCCTGCGGCTGCGCCGCCGTTCCCGATGCACATCGATCGCCGGAAGAAACACTTCTCTGGGCATCTTATCGGTGCGGCATGGACAGATACGCTTCTTCTGAGGGGTCGCCCTGCCGCCCCCGGCGTCCGGTAGCGGTTCGGGGCAGGCTCCGTTGTTCTGCTGTACATCCGGGGCTGCCGGGGGGGATCCCCCGGTTTCCTGCACCGCTGCGCAGCGGACGGGCTCCTCCTCTTTGACCGGCTGCTGCCGGGCAGAGCCGCCGTTCTTTGGGCGGTCTGCTCTTTGCGGCGTGGGGTCTGCTTCCTTTCCGGACGGGGAGGGGGAAAGCTGCTTTTCCGCCTCCCGCCCCAGCCTGTCGCACAGCGCAAGCAGAGCGTTCTTTGCATCCATGATGCTGCCTGCGCTCTGGGCGGTGCACAGCCCGATGGCCAGCGGGCGGGGTCTGCTTTCGCCGTCAGTGATCAGCAGCGCAGCCAGCCGTCTGGGGGCGACGGCATCCGTATCCAGCTCGGTATACAGCCCCGCTTCGCCCTTGGGGTTGGCAGGGGTTTGTCCCAGCTCCCGCACCAGCCCGTCTCCGGCATACCAGAAAGCGCGTATGCTGCCGCCCTTCAGCCCCCGCAGGTGGATCTGCACCAGCTGCCGCCTTGCCTCGCCCTGCAGCCGGGCATACCCGCTGATACCCGCCTGCATGGGTCGGAGCATCATCATTTGATGGAATACCGTGTCCGGCATGGAGCAACGCCTCCTTTTTGAAGCCATCCTATGCTGTGCGGGAGCCGGGTATGCGCTGCCGGAGGTTTTATGTTGCGGGAAGAAGGAATAGCGTGTATAATACGAAACAGGTATGCCCGCACGAGAACGGGCAGAACCGCCGATAAAGCTGTTGTTTTTCAGGAGGCAGTTGTGGAACAGAACAAGATTCGTTTTTTGAAGAATCTGGCTACCGGACTGGTGATTCTGGCAGTGCTGCTGGCATTTTGCATCACCGGCATCCGGATCTTCGGGCTGCAGGTCTACGGTGTGCTGACCGGCTCCATGGAGCCTACCTATCCCACCGGATCGCTGATCTATGTAAAACGTGTGGATCCTGCCGAGCTCCGGGTGAATGATGTGATCACCTTCAGCATTTCCCCCAATGTGATCGCCACCCACCGTATTGTGGAGCTGGTGCCGGACGAAAACAATCCCAGCATCATCCGCTACCGCACCAAGGGCGATGCCAACAACAATGTGGATGCCTCGCTGGTCTCTGCCGGCAACATTATCGGTAAGGTGCAGTTTGCCGTGCCGCAGCTGGGCTATCTTGCCAGCTACATCCAGCAGCCGCCGGGACTGTATGTGGCGTTGCTGGTCTGCGCGCTGATGATCGGCTTTGTCTTCTACACCGATGCGCTGGAAAACAAGCTCAAGAAGGGGCAGCAGCCTGCTGCTGCGCAGGGCGGCAAGCCGTCGCCGCTGGCAGGGGTGGTCAATGGGATCTCCCAAAAACTGTTGGGGAAGGATCTGATCAAGACCGAACAGCAGAACCCGCAGCCGGTGCAACAGGGTTATCCTGTGCAGCAGGGCTACGGGATGCCCGATCCCCGGCAGCCCCAGTATCCTCAGCGGGGCTATCCTCCCCAGAATCAGCCGCCCATGAATCAGGGCTACCCGCCGCAGCAACAGCCGCCCATGAATCCGGGCTACCCGCCGCAGCAACAGCCGCCCATGGATCGGGGCTACCCGCCGCAGCAACAACCGCCCATGAATCCGGGCTATCCGCCCCAGAATCGTCCGCCCATGAATCCGGGCTACCCGCCGCAGCAACAGCCGCCCATGAATCCGGGCTATGCTCCCCAGAACAGGCCGCCCATGGATCGGGGCTATGCACCGCAGACCCAGCCGCCTGTGGATAGGGGCTACGCTCCCCAGTATCAGCCGCCCATGAATCCGGGCTATCCGCCCCAGAATCGTCCGCCCATGAATCCGGGCTACCCGCCGCAGCAACAGCCGCCCATGGATCAGAGCTATCCGCCCCGGAACGCGCCCACGCAGCGGCAGCCGTATGCCAATGTGCCGCCGGAACAGCCTGTGCAGGCAACGCCCCCCGCGTATCCTACGCCCGGTGTGGCGCAATACGGTCAGTCGGGCGCAGCGCAGCCGGAACAGCCCGTACGCACCCGCCGTTCCCAGCGCAGATCTTAATCGAATCTTTCCCACACGCCGCAGGAACCTTTCTGCGGCGTGTTTTTGCAAATACCGCGTTTTTCGCTTGTGTTCCGGATAAGGCTGTGCTATACTGTCCCTCCCCGCTTTACACTCACCCGACCAACTCCATCAACAACCGGCTGATCAGATCCCCACAGGCAACCGCCCTATGCAGAGAATGCAATGTGTTTGCCGTGTGGAATACAGCCACAACGGAAAGGAAGGATCAGAAAATGGCACAGTATGAAACGCGTTTGCATATCGTAGTGGAAGACCCGGAGGTCTGGAGCCGGTTTGAAGAAGCCGATGACGGCGGTCTCGGGTTGGCAGGGCTGGCTTCGGAGGAGGAGACCTCCTTTGTGCGTGTTGATTGGTCCCTGTGTGAAGAGGATCTGAAAGAACTGGTCGCCTGTCTGGCGGAGACCATCGGTCGGGACGGCTTCATCCTTGCCGATACCACCGATGCCAACAGCGACGATCCCGACTATATCGTGTACTGGGCAGGGTACGGCATCCACGATGCTTCCTTCGAAGGCTCTGCCTACTGCATGGCGACCGATATCGAAGATCTGGAAAACTGTCTGGGCTTCGAGGACTATTTCTCCTTTACCGGGGATGAACTGGGCGTTCTGGCGGATCTGGGGATCGATCTGTAACCGGACAGGCTCTGCGCCCACAAGCAGCAACCGCCCCGTCTGCATGGCAGACGGGGCGGTTGCTGTATTGGTTTTGGATTATCGCCAGTCGATATCGGTATATTCGTTGATCAGGGGATCGCGGAACCAGAGGGCGTTGGAATTCCAGAGCACATCCTGCATGAAACCCATGGAGAACGCCAGCTTCTCGCCCAGCATGCGCAGCTTGGAACGGGCGGCAGCCATTTCGCCGTCGGTCGTACCGGAGGTCGTGTCTGCGGCGGTGTCAAAGGCGGCGACCGCTGCATCGTAAAGGGTCTCCATCTCCGCCAGCATGGTCTGCTGTTCTTCGGTCAGGTCGGTCTTGGCCTGTGCGTGCTCGATGATCTTGCGGGCAATGTTGATCTGGCGGGAAGAGGGGAAGCCCACCTCCATCAGCCACTTGGTATAAGCGAAGCTGACGTAGGGCAGCTCCTGGGCATCGATGCCGTAAACCTCTTTGAGCACGGCGATGCGGTTTGCCTGATCCGTGAAGGTGAAGTTCCACTCGCTCAGCGCAAGCTTATACTCGCCGGAGAGCACATGGGAGCCGAGCTCGGACATATCGCCCAGCGAAAGCGCGGTTTCCGCCAGAGAGAGCAGCTCGGGCATGGAAAGGTCGGTCAGCACGTTGACCTCATCGCTGCCCAGCAGGCTGATCAGGTCGATGATGAGGGTGATGCCGTCCTGCTTGATCTTTTCCTTCATGGTTTCGAAGATGACCATGATCATGTCGCGTCCGCGGCGGGTGCGGCCAAGGTCGTTGTGATCCACCGTGGCATTCTTGCGGGCGCGCACATAGTCCATCACGCCCACGCCGTCCAGGTGCTGCATGCCCTTGGTATAGCGGATGCCGCTGTGACCGGTGTAGTTCATATCCATTTCGAAATCCACGCCGCCGATGGCATCCACCAGCTTGATCAGCGCAGCCATATCCACCGCAAAGTGATTGTGGATCTCCACGCCGCCCAGCAGCCAGGTAACGGCTTCGCGGGTGCGGGCGATGCCTTCTTCTGCGGTTTCTGCGCAGTTGAGGGCGGCATTGAGCTTATACACGCCGTGTACGCCGGGCACGTAGGTGAAGGTATCGCGGGGCAGGGAAACGAGGGAAACGGTACCTTTGGTCTTGTTGATGGAGACCACCATGACCATATCGGTGTGGCAGTCGTCCAGCACCTTTTTGCCGCCGCTGGCCCAGTCGCCGGAGTAATTGCCCAGATCGATACCGGCCAGAAGGATGTTGTGGAATTCGTCTTCGGTCTCCACATGGGGCACATCCTGAGGGTCGATCAGGGGGTTTCTGGATCTTTCCAGCGCCGTGGCGGGCAATACGATACCGAGGCACAGCACCAGCGTCAGCAGCAGGGATACCAGCTTCTTGATGTTGTTGATCATTTGATTGCTCCTTGTTCTTGTTCGGGCACAGGCTCTCCCAGCAGAGAACCGGTGCTGTTTCGTGCGGTTTTCCGGCAGAAAAACCGCAGTTCGCAACAGATCCATTATATACTATCCGATGTAGGGATGCAATGGGAAAATGCGGTGCGGCTTCCCCGCGCCGGTTCAGGAAACGCGATTGCTGCTGCCGGTCTGCGATCGCTGTGATGCAACGGTGCGGATCGATGCCTTTTGCCCGGGGTCTGCTGTAAAGCAAAAACCGAGCGAACCCTCCGGATCCGCTCGGTTTCCTGTTAACCCTGCCCCTTACTTGTCAAAGAATGTGGGCAGCGCGCAGTACATGATCAGCTCCACGCTCTTGGTGCTGTGGCCGCCGCTGCACTGGGTGTAGTACAAGTTGCCATCGTTGAAGTTTTCGCAGTAGACAAAGGTTTCCGGCATCTGGCTCATGGCGTTGATCTGGGCGGTCATGCCCGGGTAGCCCACATCGCCTTCGCCGCCGCAGCCTGCGTAGATGAAGAAATCATCCTTGGTATATCCGGCAGCCTTCACGCTGTCGGCCAGCTTCAGGGCAGCTGCCGCCGCATCGCCGCCAAAGCTGGCGCCGCCGCAGCAGGGCATGTAGTATGCGATCTGATCCAGACTGTGCTCAAAGGTCGCCCAGCAGGAGACCGAGCCCATGGAGAAGCCGCTGTAGGCACGGTGGGTGCGGGAAGCGTGGATGGCTTCGGGGGTCACGTCATCGGCATAGGTGTGGTAGGCGCTTTCAAAAGCGGGGATCAGGTAGTTGTTCAGCTCGTACCAGAAGTTGCCGGCTGCCCAGAACTCGTCCTTGCCGGGCACGGCATAGGTGGGGGCCACCACCAGCAGGGGCTCGATGCGGCCCTTCTCGATCATGGCATCCAGCGCAAACTGCATGTTGGAAAAAGAGCCTGCGCCGCGGAAGAAGGTAGTGTAGCCGCCGCCGTGGCCGTGCATCAGGTACAGCACGTTGTAGCGGGTCTCGGTGTCGTTCTCGTCGTAGCCGTAGGGCACGTAGACCAGCGCTCTCTTGGTGTAGGGGGTGCCGTCCTCGGTCTGGGCATCGTAGGTGAACAGCACGGTCTTGCCCCGCTGGGTTACGCCGGTAATGTAGTTGGGATCCATTTCCTCAAAGGTGTTGTCGGGGAAGCCGGTCTTACGGGCGGGCTCCTCGGCGCAGGCAAAGCCGCTTACCATCAGCAGGGCAGCCAGCAGCAGCGCGAACAGTTTCTTCATTGCGGACCATCTCCTTTGGCTGTGAAATAATGGGTTCCTGTTCTTTGAGTATATCGGAGCCGGGGAAGGATTTCAACGGCAGGGGCAGTCCCCTGTCGAATAAATGTGGGACAAAAATATGGCTTCTTTTTGGAGGAAATGTCTGCAGCAATGCTGCGCCCGGAAAGGGGCAGATCGTCCGGGACAGCAGACAATGCTGTATCGCAGTTGTTGATGTCCCGGATATCCTGCCCGTGACCTGAGCCGCCGCCGAATGTACAAACAAAATCCCGGAACCCTGCCGGTTCCGGGATTTTGCGGCTGCCGGTGTTTGCCCTGGTTATGCCGCGTCGGTCTTCTGCTTGCTGAAATGTTCCTTGATCAGCCTGAGCACCACGGGTGTCAGCAGGAAAACGCCGATCAGGTTAGGCACGGCCATAAAGCCGTTGAAGGTGTCGCTGATGCCCCAGATCAGCCCCAGATCGGTGGTGGCGCCCAGAATGGATACGAGGCAGTAGGCGATGTTGAACGGCAGCAGGATCCTGCTGCCCAGCAGGAACTCTGCGCAGCGTGCGCCGTAGAGACCCCAGCCCACGATGGTGGAGAAGGCGAAGCAGCACATGGCAACGGCGGTGAAAATGGAAACCCAGTTGCCGTAAACATTGGTAAAGCCGCCGATGGTCAGCTCTGCACCTGCGGTCTGACCGTAGGGGATGCTGGTGCTGCCCAGCAGGATCACCAGCGCAGTCAGGGTGCAGACGACGATGGTATCCATAAACACTTCGAAGATGCCGTAAAGCCCCTGCTTGGCGGCATCGTCGGTATCGGCGCAGGCATGGGCGATGGACCCGGTACCCAGACCGGCTTCGTTGGAGAAGATGCCGCGGGAAACGCCCTTCTGCATGCTTACAAAGAAGCTGCCCACCACGCCGCCGGTAAAGGCGGAGGGGTTGAACGCACCCTGAAAGATGGAGGCGAACACGGCGGGCACCTTGTCGATGCGCAGCACGATCAGACCGATGCCCAGCACGATGTACAGCACAGCCATCACCGGCACCAGCTTTTCGGAAACGCGGCCGATGCGCTTGAGACCGCCGATCAGGATCAGCCCGACGATGACGCAGATCACGATACCGATGATCAGGTTGCTCACGGAGAGGGAATCTGCGCTGAGAACGTTGTAGTTGATCAGCGCGGTATTGATGGAGGCAGTAATGGTGTTCACCTGGGTGGCGTTGCCGGTGCCGAACACGGCGCAAACGCCGAAGAAGGCATACAGGTAGGCCAGCCACATCCACTTTTTGCCCAGACCGTTTTTGATGTAGTACATGGGACCGCCCACATAATCGCCGTTCTTGTTGCGCTCACGGAAGTGAACAGCCAGCGTTACTTCGGCAAACTTGGTGCCCATGCCCAGCAAAGCGGATACCCACATCCAGAACACCGCGCCGGGGCCGCCGATGGCGATGGCGCCCGCCACACCGGCGATGTTGCCCGTACCCACAGTGGCGGACAGGGCGGTGCACACCGCCTGAAAGGGAGTCAGTGCGCCCTCGGCGGCTTTTTCTTTCTTGAAGAGCCGTCCAAGGGTGTTCTTCATGGCATAACCGAATTTGCGCAGGGGCAGAACGCCGGTGCGCACAGCCAGGTACAGACCTACGCCCAGAATGCACACCATGGCGGGCACGCCCCAGATAAAATCGTTGAGAACCTTGTTGACGGAAGTGATGAATTCCAGCATGGTTTCCTCCAATAAACGTATGGTTTTGCCGTTGCGTTAACACGAATGCAAACAGTATACCTTATCGGCGGGAAAAAATCCAGCCATTGATGCTTTCTGTCCGGAAGCTGACAGATTCCTGCGTGCAGGGCGTATCCCGCTGCTGCAGCACGAAAGCATGTCTAAAGCGGGTCAATTTGACGCAAAAACGGTTGGGATGATATACTTGATCCGATTTGTACCGAAGGGAGGGAAAATGGATGGTCATCAGAACGCGCAAGCATTTCTGAGTACATGAAACTGTGTTGAATAGTTTTGTGTACTCTTCGTACAAAACTATTTGATGGAGGATAAAAATCATGGATATTCAGAACAATGCGATCAAAGCATATTTGCAGAATGTACTTTTCGTCACCGGTACTGCCTGCGGCGGAAAGAGCACCGTTTCCCGTGCCCTTGCACAGCGCCATGACCTGCTGCTGTTTCATATCGATCAACAGTTTGACCGGCACCGGCAGCTGTCAGACCCGGCAAATCAACCGGCGATGAACAAAACCTTCCGGGATGCCGATGAGTTTTTTGGGCGAAGCGTGGAGGAATACCGGCAATGGCTGCTTGCCAACACCCGGGAACAGCTGGATTTTGTGCTGCTGGACTTGATCCGGCTTTCGCAAGACCGGCTTGTGGTGTGCGATTGCCACCTGACGCTGGAGGAGGCCCGTCTCTTTACGGATCCGGCGCGTGTGGTTTTCCTGCTGAAGGAACCGTTCAATGTGATCGAAGATTACTGTAACCGCCCCGATCATCAGGGATTCAACAGCTTCATCAACAGTGCATCCGACCCGGTGAAGGCCAAGGCCACTTGCAACGAAACCCTTCGAAGCCTGAACGAGGACTTCTATCACGCCGTTAAGCGCAGCGAGTATTTCTGGGTGGAGCGCACACCGGACAGTACTGTGCAAAGGACAGTTGAAATGGTTGAACGGCATTTTGGTTTGCTACGGTAAAGAAATAAAGGAGCTCCGCACGATTCGATCGTGCGGAGCTCTGATTGTTGAAAAAGCCGCTTGTGGATCCTGCAACCCTCGGGAACGGTTGGGGCTGCCCCAACCGTTCCCGACACCGCCTGCCCGGCGGGATTGGATGTTTTATTCGTCGTCCTCGTCGAAGTCCTCGTCGTATTCGTCATCGTCGTAGAACTCGTCGTCATCATCGCAGTCCGGGTCATAATCCGGGTCGTAGGTGTTCAGCGTTGCGACCAGCGCATCGGACAGTTTGATTTCGTCGTATTTACCTTTTCCGTCAACAAGGTAGAATGTGGTGCGGTCGGGCGATTCCAGACTGGGCAGAACAGCCCGGATGCGCTCCATGATGGCGGCAAGGCGGTCTTCGCCGTTGTCCATGGTACGGGCGTCGGTGCGGCAGACGAGCGCGACGGTCATCATAATGCTGTAGGAGAAATCCCAGGAGATCAGCATCCATGCGGGATAGCCCTTGCTCAGGTTCTGGGCAAGACCGTCGTGCATTACGAAATAGCCTTTGGCATACACATCCTCCACAGGAAGAGCCTCCAGCCCCATTGCCTCCCTTAACGCAGCATCTGCCAGCAGGGTTTCAACGACGGCCTTGTTGCTGGCTGCGTACTGCTCCAGAATGTTCTTGTCTTTGTTTTCTCCGTAAGAATAGTCGTTGTCGGTAAACCAGAGCGAGCAGGTACAGTAGAAATCGGAAAGGGCGTTGGTCTTGCAGGACATGAAATAGGTGTTGCCGATCCCCTCCACCTTTTTGTTGTTCAGCATCCTGTTGAGGACGGAACAGATCTCCAGATGGCGGGCCTTGTAGCCGTCCAGATCCGCGAGCTCGTTTTTGCAGATCACCGTAAAGGTAAGCTCGGTGGTGTTGTCGCCGAGAATATCCTTTTTCATCTCTGTCTCCACACAGATGAAGCAATCCTGCGCTTCGAAATCCTCGATCGGGCCAATGACAAACCGGATGTATCCCTTCTCACAGAGCTGCTCATAAGACATGCTTTCGAGCTTTTCCAGAGAAGCTGCATCCGTGGTGGTCAGGCAGTCCCGGGTGGGGATCAGCAGCAGCCGCTTCAGCTGTCCGTCATCACCCGCCCAGATGCCTGCCATCACTTTTTTCGTTGCTTCGGCGCGGGCAGCGCTGGCGGCTGCCATCACCGCCTTTTTCTGCTCGGAGATATGCCGTACCCATTGCCCGTCCTGCCATACCTCCATCACGATCGGTTGGGTTCCGTTGTCAACAACAAAGTCCAGCACGCCGCCTTCATAGGTCACTTCCCAGGCCTCTTCGCCAAGCTCATCCTCGTCCAACAGATCATCAAATTCGTCGGGATCGCCGAATCTTCTGATAAAGGCCGCTTCGGACAGAATGGAAATGCCCAGCTCTCTGGCTTTTTTCATTTCGGAGGAAGCAGATTTGACGTCGTTGCAGATCAGATAATCGGTGTTTTTGGACACGCTCTCCGCGACCCTGCCGCCGGACTCCTCGATGAATGCCACCAGCTCATCCCGGTTTTCATAGAACCGCAGCTTGCCGGTTACAACAAAGGTGAGTCCTTCGCAATTCTCGGTTTCGATATCGTCCGTATCATTATACTTGACGCTCATCCTGCTGCCGTCCTTGATCTCTGTGTACAGGCAGGGGCCCACTTCACCTTCGAAACCGTAGGTGTGTTCAATGTGGGCTTCTTCGATGGCCTCATCCATGCTGCCGAACGCCTTTTCCAAATCGGTGATCACTGCCTCGCGGGACCAGGTTTCCACGGCTTCCCAGTCCAGATGCGTTATGTCGGCGTTGTTCAGCAGGTCGATCAGTTCCCGGGCAAAGTCGGAATATTCGTCTGCTTCCTTCTGGGGATGGATCGACTCCACCTCCCACAGAATGGCGGCGACCAGCCAGGCGGAGATGGAATCTGTGTCGGAAAAATACGGCAGGCTCCAGTTCTCGCCGCCGTCGATGAAGTCGCTCTCTCCGGAGGGGAGCACGATCTTCATTCTGTCGGAGAATTCTCCATCCTTTACGGATTTGAAGGTAATCCCGAGCCCCGTCAGCGCCTCGAAGAGCTTTTTGTTTTTGATGTTGAAGGCCAGAAAACTGCTGTCGCTGGAATTGGTCACAAAATCAGTTCTGAATTTCATGCTTTCTCCTCCTCGTATACGGTTCTTTCGGGTTTGTCGCAGAATACGATCTCGGGCAGCAGCGGGCAACCGCCCTTGCAGAGATCCTGGTGGGGGCAGCCGGGGCAGGATTTCTGCAGCCGTGCCCGGAAGTGTTCGAAGGGTTCGCTTTGCCAGCCCTCTTCAATGGTCATCGGTCTCAGCTGCACCGCGTACTGCCGCTTCTGGTCAAAGCTGCAGGGCAGCAAAGTCATATCGGAGTCGATATAGCAGCTGAAACGCGCCCCCTCGCAGGTGTCCAGCGACTGGGGTAGAATGTGCTTGCAGAAACGGATCGCACCGGGAACATTGCAGCTGTCCAGACCGATCTTGTACGGATGCGTGTTATCCACTTCGGCAAAGAAAGCTGCTACCTTCGGATCGTTCACGCTGAGCACATTCTGTTGTGTTCCTTGTCCGGCGGGTTTGTGCAGCAGAAACACGATCGCGTTGATGCCTTTTGGAAAATCGTCGCTGTGAAGCCGCTGGATGGCTTCGTCGATGGTGTTGTTGCCCAGAACGTAGTGAATGTTGGTTTTTACACCGGCGTCCAGCAGCATTTGGATGGCGTTGGTGGTATATTCGCTTCGGTACCAGCTTACGGCAACGGCGCCGCAATACTTTTTGCAGATCCGGGCGATCTCGCGTGTCATGCCATAGCCGGAGGTCGTAAAATTAGGAACGATATCGTTCTCCCGGCAGATCTGCAGAAGCTCTTCAAAGTGTTCGTGCTGGTCCGGGTCTCCGCGCCCGCCCAGCGCAAATTGATTGGATTTGTGCCGGCACTGCTCTGCGATCCAGCGGAAGTCGTCCACAGACATGTTTGGTTTTTCAATGGTCAGTCCGCTTTGATAACAGCCGATGCCCGCTTTGGCGCACAGCCCCGTTTTGCCGTGGATACAGTGCCCCATCACACCCACGTCGATCAGATTGGGAAACGAACCCATGAACGGATCCACGCCCGTGTCCCTGCCGTTTTCGTCCAGGATACCGGTTCGCAGGTATGCGCCGGTTTCTGTGTCGAAAAAAGACATAAAGCGGTATTTCCTGTCGATTACCCTGTATTTCATTATCACCATCTCCTAACAAGCCGGAGCTATAAACCTATTATAGCGTAACTGTCGGTGTATGACAACTGTGTACAAATTGCATGGCGGTGGGAATGCGCCAATACGCCTGCTGTATGATCTGTTTACGGGCAAAGAACGATAATGCCGGCAGAGATCAACCGCCATGCCGGGCATTGGATGATCGTTTCAGGCGGTTTTCCCATGTACAGAGATACCGTGCTATTTTAGTGCATATGAATCCTGATACAGCGTCACCGGTTTCCCGTTCCGCAAAATGCCCAGCGTGACGGTAAACTCTCCATAACGCTGGAAAACGACCAGATATCCGCCGTTGTCGGCAGGGGTGGATGTTTTTCCTTCGATCAACATGATGTCCTTGACTGCCTTTTTGTCCAGACGGTAGGTGGCGGCATAGAAGGGATCTGATCCATCTTCCGGCGTCAGTATCTGCACCCTGCCATCCGCCAGTCCGCTGGACAGGTTCTGGATGCTTTTTGCCAGACTTTCCAGTTCCCACATGGCGCTTTCGTTCAGAAACAGTTCCTTTCCATCCTCGTCTTCCCACATGCGCCCGCGGTAGTCTGAATCGGCATAGAAGATCCGCACTTCCTCATCACCTGAAAAGTGCTCTGCGTTGATACGGATCACCGGTCCGATCTCGCTGTTCTGCCCTGCCCAGCCGAAAAACGCCATCGGCAGATGTTCTTCCCTGTGTTTCATTTCATTCTTCCTTTCCTGCGAACACACATTGCATCCATTGCATTATACCATGCCGCCGTTCTTGTTTGTTGTTTACTTTTGGGAAAATGCAAATGTTCCTGTATACTGTTATCGTGAGGCAGTGTGTCAGTCCGTGCGGGCTGTGGTCGCAGTGGTGGTTGGCTGAACAAACCACACAGCCATGGTTTGCTGCGTTTGGTTCTTGGTTTTTTTGGATCAGAACCATTGCACGCTGTTTGCACACAGTAAGTGCGCCCCCGGAACCTTTTGCAAAAAAGGCTTCCGGGGCTTGGATGCACGCCTGTACCAGTTTTTTTGGATTTACCTGTAAGTTCCCTCCCTGTTTGTCGTCTTATAGGGTGTAAGGATCCTTCAAATGCCGGAAAGGAGACACATCGTGAACGATTCCCAGATCATAGAGCTCTACTGGAACAGGGACCCCCAGGCGGTCTCTGCTTCCGATGAGCAGTACGGCGCGTACTGCTTTACCGTTGCCAACGGAATCCTTGGGGATGCACAGGATTCCGAGGAGTGTGTAAACGATACATGGCTCAGGGCGTGGAACGCCATTCCTCCCACCAGACCCACCGTACTCAAGGTGTTTCTGGCCAAGATCACCCGCCGGTTGTCCTTTGACCGTTACAAGGCAAGAAAGGCTCAGAAGCGCGGCGGGGGAGAGACCACGCTGGTGCTGGAGGAGCTGGCGGAATGCATCGCAGACGAATCGGATGTGGAAGGGCAGGTCGATATGCAGGAGCTTGGCGGGGTCATCAACCGATTTGTTGCCTCCCTGCCCGAGCGCGAGCAGGAGCTGTTCATCAGAAGATACTTCTTTTCCGATTCGATCGGGCAGATCGCCGACCGGTACGGCATGAACCAAAACCATGTGAACGTGACCCTCAGCCGGGTACGCAAACGGCTGCGCAGCCACCTTTCAAAGGAGGGGTATTTTGATGAATAGAAACGATCTGTTCAGCGCCATGGAATTTGTGGATGACAAAATGATTGAGAAAAGCGAGGTCAACAGGACTGTGAAATATCAAGGTAAGTTTGGTAAAAAAACGCTTCTGCTTGCAGCTGTGCTGTGTCTGCTCATCGCCTTTGCGACGGTAGCCGTTGCCACGGGCTGGTTTGGGCTGCGGGCTGCGCTGGTGGAGAGCCACGACCCGGAGATCGTGAGCGAGATCAGCCTTTCCGGCTTTGCCGACAGCAATGAATATCTGGCAGCTGCCGAGTGGAAAGCCTTTGCCGCCGGTTACGATCCGGACGGTTCTCTCCTTGCCGCGGTCGACCCGGAAGGCCCCGAAGATGCGGTACTGGATGCCAAGTATGATCACTACCCCGTATACACCAAGGAGATGACGGAAAAGCTGGACGAGATCGCCGCCAAATACGGTTTGAAGCTCTACGGCGAGTATATTCCCGAGGCGCTGGCCCCCTATCTGGAAAAGCTGGTGGCGAACGACCGTACCGAGTTTTCCGACGCGGCATACAACACCGTGCTGGCGGGGTATCTGTTCGACTGCGGCACCTTCAGCTTTGACGGCATCTTTGATGCGGCCTTCGGACGTCTGTCTGTGGATTACCAGTTCCGTTGCTCGGTCAAGGGCGTATTCGACCCCACATTCCTCAACATCGGCGATATTGATGCCTATCGGGAAGAAACGTTTACCACCGATTCCGGCGTTGCGTTCGTGGCAGCTGTATCGGATGAGCATTCCGTGCTGATCACCGAACTCAATTCCTGCTATGTTTTTATCAACGTGATGGGCGGTTCCGATCTGGGCATCACCTTTGACGACCTGAAGGATCTGGCCAACACCTTTGATTTTCACGCGATCGAAAAGTAAGCAGAGCATCAGGAACAGGGAGGGAAACCAAAATGATGAAACGTATCCATAAGTTTGCCAAAGGAACCCTTCTGCTTGCGCTGGCGCTGTGTCTGCTGACCGTTTTCGCAGCCGTGGCAGAGACCGTGGAATTCTGCCCCGCCACCGGCAGCGGGACCGTCACCGATGCCGAAGCGGAGTGGGAGCAGCGCTACATCGATGTCAGCCGGGAGGGCGTTGTGGACAGGATCCCCGTGGAGACCGTCCGCGTCATCAATTTCGACACCACCATCGCCATGGATCCGGAGTACTTTACCCACAGCGTCCGTGATGGCATCGATACCTTTACCTACGATGCCTGGCAGGACGAGCGGGAGGTCTACTATTCGGTTTATCTTGTTGAAGGCTCCTGCCCCAGCGATCTTTGCGATGAGCTTTACAACTGCTACGCTGACAGCTATGCCTGCAGGAATGTTACGGCGGTCAAGGTCGGCAGCTACGATGCCACCGCCGTGCTGTTTGACGGCGAGAACGCCAGCCCCACCTATCAGCGTCATTTCTTCCTCATCCCTGTGGACGACGGCTGCATCGTGATCGAGGCACAGTTCAACTTTGAGATGTACGAGGGCCTTTACCGGATCATGTGCGCATTGTTTGATACTTTGCAGATCGGGTAAGAGGAGGCGGCACGGCGCTTGCCGTTTACGTCCCGTAAGAGATGGTAAAACCGAGTGCGGTCATGAAAAACGCCCTTCGGAACCAGTGGTTCCGGAGGGCAACTTGTGTGGTCTTGTTGATCCTCTGAATGCTATTCCCAAAAGCGGTTTTGTACCCGCTTTTTCACCTGCTGTTTTGCCTGCCAGATTGATTGTTGCAAAAATTATTGCCAAATCGGTTGCGGAGCAGTGCCGGCCGGCTGTGCTGCAACGGCAGCTCAGCCTTCATTCTTTGCAGCTGTTTCTTTTTACCCTTCTGCAACAAAAGAAATATCGTTGCTCTTGGCATAACCGATCGCATAGCTGCCTGCCGGAGCATGGATCGTCAATTCTTCGCAATCATCAAATGCGCTTGGCGCTGCATTCGTTACACTGCCGGGAATAACGATATGTGCAAGCTCATAACAATTTGCAAAAGCACATCCCCCAATACTGATCAAACCATCGGGAAGAACGACACTTTCGATATCCTCACCGGTGAAAAAAGCCTGTTCATCGATTCTGGTAACACCGTTTGGAACGGTCACATGCCTTTTTTCTCCGCAATAATAGTACATAACCCCACGGATGATCACAAATCCATCATCATCCGCAAGCGCATCACAGCCACAGAAGGCGCCGCAGCCGATATTCGTGACATGATCCGGTATCGTTGCTTCCAGACTCTCGCATCCCCAGAATGCGTTGTTGCCGATGCAAGTCAGGCCTTCGGGCATATTGATTCCGGAAAGAGCCGCACATCCGTAAAAAGCGTTGTCGCCTATGCTTGTTACGCCGTCCGGAAGTTCTACGTCCGTTATGTCTTCGCGGTCGGAAAATGCCCGGTCTCCAATCCGGACAACCTCTTCCGGGACGATGACAACTTCGCTGTCGCCCACATACTCTTTCAATATACCGTTTTCGATAATAAAGTCACATGCATCGCTCATGCTCGTTTCCTCCATTATTGCCGAATCGCCACCTGCAACGATTCCTGGTGACAGATTTCTCATTGCGCGTTGCAAAAGCATTTGATGAAATTGCTTAAACGCCCGAAAAACCTGTGCTTGTGTTGGATGTATGATAGCATGGATTTGATGATTCGTCCAGAGGGGGCTCTGTATACCGGCTGGATTTCTGTAGTGGCAAATCGCTCGGTTTTATGGTGGTGACGGCTGATGATCGCACCGGATGGGATTCGGGTTGCACAGTTTTTTGCATGATCAGGGTTATGAGCAGACGAAGTTGTGCAGTGGGTGGAGAGTTGAACTGCTCGTAAAATTCGGATGGTTGGGCGTTGAGTAGATGGGTGCCCGGAAATTTGGTCAATCGTACTTGACTCATTTTTTTCTCTGCCTGCTCCATCCAAGTATCTTGAAATTGTCGCACCAAAACAATATAGTAATGGGGAGTGTGGTGTTGGTGACATATGAAGAGATACGATATGACAGACAAGCGCACTGCCTTAACCGTATGCGTGCAATAACTACTGTACGATTGGCTTACACAACATCATTTTCAGGAAGTGATTCGTAATTGTATAGGAAAAACGATTCTATATCACTTTTCAGTTTGTGCTCTATTTCCATGCTTCCAACAAGCGGAGAAAAATTCAATCCACTCAGCCTACCTGGAGTGGGACAGGGCTGGGTCAGAAACGTTCTCAACTTTATCAAATTTCAATTCACCCCCCGCGTGGAGTGGGACTGAGTCCCACAACGCTCAGCGCCAAGCTGAACGGATTTCAATCCACCCACCCCGTGCGGGGTGGGACCATCCAGCACAAACGGGTACTTCCCGTGTTCGTAATTTCAATCCACCCACCCCGTGCGGGGTGGGACCCATCACCATAACCGATGAGATCGCCAAGAAACTATTTCAATCCACCCACCCCGTGCGGGGTGGGACTCTGTGTTCTGCGGTGGGCTTTGTGGGGCTTGCCAAATTTCAATCCACCCACCCCGTACGGGGTGGGACCGCACACCTTGACCCCGGCGAACGGTGCGACTGCATTTCAATCCACCCACCCCATGCGGGGTGGGACCAGCTGCCAAGTACCCAACGGCGAATACAAGGTATTTCAATCCACCCACCCCATGCGGGGTGGGACAGCAGAAGTAATTAACAATTTCATGTAAAATGTGTTTACTTCTAGCAAAGAGAATCCCCAAAAAATGGTAATTCCATAAAGCATTGGTAATTATGATGACAAAATGCCACATAACGTTCGACGAATTCAGTGCGAACCGATCGGCAATTTCATGCGAGCTATCGCTTCGCACAGCTATAGGATGAGATCACCTTCGATTTCGAAGCTTTCTTTGGCTCCGATATGCGCGACTTTGCTTTGGTAGTTATTGCCAAGGGTGTAAAAGCGCAGACTGTCACAACTGGTATCAATAAGCTGTTCCAACTCATGCTTCAGTAGTTTGTATTGACTGTTGTCAAGTACGCACTCAAAAACAGAGTTCTGCACCCGTGTGCCGTGAGCGACGCACTTCTTGGCAACCGTGCGCTCGTTTTCCTGCCACTGCTGCTCAATGTGAATTAACGCCCACTGCCTGGGGCAATAGGCAAAATGCTGCAAGCCGGAAAGTTGCAATGGCTCCCGGGGCATATCACATACCCTCGATTACTTCGCAGCTCAGACCGGGCAGTTCATCCAGCTGGATATCGTAGTCCTCTACGGATGCAGGAGTATCCACTTTCGGGTTCACCTTCAGCAGTCGATGCACCTTGGCGGAGGAATACTGGCCGTCCTTGCAGTTGTGCTCCCACCAATAGACGCGAACAACCTCCATGGAGCCATCGGGACGGGCGGCAGAGGCGTCATTAACGAACAGGGTACGCAGGGCTTCCTTCACCACCAGGGCATCTTCCTGAGAGAAGCCGGTCTTCTCGGCAAGCTGCACATTGATCGAGCCCTTCACCTGATACAGACCAAAGCGCACAAAATGCTTCATGCCCATGGTATCGCTGCCGCGTTCGGACTCGTTCTTACGTTCGCCGCTGACGCTTTTGGTAATCTGCATAGAGTAGGTATCCACCGGGTTGATGCTGACGGCCTGATGAAGGGATACGGGACCGCGCACACCAACGGAAGCACATCCAAACCCCTTGAAGGCAAATACTTGGCCAAAGGAGCGCACGTCCAACCATTTTTCGCAGGCAGTACGCGCAAATTCGTCATGAGATTTGACCTTTTCCAAAAATTTGGCACGGTCTTTCAAGCTGATACAACCGTCATCTGCACGGTCGTCAGACTGAACGAACACCGGATGGCCCAAATCCTGCATACGGTTACGGATCTTGCGTTTGATGCACACATCGGACATTTCACCAAAGCCATTGTAATCGGCGCGGGGACGATTGCCGTTAAGAGGGTCGCCATTGGGGTTTGCGTTAGTAACGGAAAGCAGCACAGCAAAATCAATCTTCTTTTCAAACTTCATCGGGATTTTCCTCCGTTTCTTCGATTTCTTTTTTGGTATAAAGCGCACTCTTTTGCAGATAGTAGCCGGGGAGATAGGATTCGGTCAGGGGCTTGCCATATTCTTCGAGGGATTCAAGCGATAAGTGAATTTGTTCCATGATTTCGCCGATCAGACGGTCGAAGAAAACACGCTGATTGGAACGTAGATCGGAATAGTATGCACTGTGTAAGCGATCCATAATCTGCATGGAGGTAACACCCGGACGCTGAATAAAAGCGGATTGCATTCGAATGGCATTAGTCAGACGTTCCTTCGAATCATCAGAACCGTTGCGTCGTTTTTTATTCCAGTGCGCGGTATCTTCGATCTTCTCCATCACAGCCAACATACGGCCCCACTGATAGCTTCGGTCCTTTCGTTCGGGTTCCAGTGACAATTTGATCTCTCCCTTCTTATGGTCGAAATAGTATTTTCGTATGGCTGCGCAGGCTGTACACAGCAGCTTGTTGCGGTTGGCCTTGCTGTAAACCTGAAGATTGCCTGCTTTGGTAACCAAGGCCCGCATGATATCCAATGGGAACGCAGCCCGGTCGATGCGGCAGGAAAGCAGACGCTGCATCTGCGGTGCAATCAGTTTTTCGTCCGGTTCCACTTTCCCGGCCTCGCCCCGTTGTGTGCCAAAGGCGAAGGCAATGATGTTATACAAGAGCGGCGATTGTTCACCGTGATAGTAGTCCTTCCAGCAGCAGGTTTCATCCCAGCAAACCAGACGTTCAAGAAAGTCCGAGCCATGCATTTCGTTGTAGTAGGTTATGGCCAGACGGCCGGTCGTAGCTGCATCAAACGCGGCGATGATCACCTGTTCCCCGGGCTGCCATTTATCCTGATAGCCGGCCAACTTGCGCCGAAGATCATTGCGGTAGTTTTGGTACTCCGGCCCGTCTTCCTCTTCCTCAAACTGCAAGAATACAGGCAGCGTGGGCTTGGGCACAGGACGCCCTTGAGGATTCCAGCATACAAATGCGCGGCCGCCTTGAATGGTCCCCTGAGTACTGATGAGCCATTTGAGCGCATTGTGTGCCCTTTGCGAGGCGAGGTAGCCCACAGAGGCAGCTTCCTCCGGCTCGGCAAAACGTCCGCGGTAGGTGAAGTTAGAGGAATCGTTGGCAGAGATAATCTTTGCGTTGCCATTGAGGGAGAATGTTCCTTTGAGGTGCTGCCAAGTGATGTGGGTATTTTCACCTGTCAGCATACAGAGATATGGTTCATCCTGTTTTTGCGACAGGTAATAGGAGGAATAGGCTTTCATCAGAGAAACATCCTCCCACACGCCACTCTTGTCGCCAATGCCGAATCCAGTAACGCGCCAGCAAACCATATCTTTTTCTTTGTCGGTAGATATTCCTGCGTTGGTCAGGTCGCTGTGCAGTGTGCGCTGCTCGACATAGGCCAAGACGGCCTTGGCTTTCGGATGGGCATAGTCTGACTGGCACCATTTCGTCAAACCGTTGATAAACAAGTCGAATTTGGTCTCATCATCACCCAGCAGGTAGCCCAGCTGCTCGCAAAGCGGATGGGCGGCAGGGCTACTTGTACGACCGGAGGATTCCTCCGTTACCGGAATAATGATTTTCTTATCCTTATCGGCTTGTTTCGCTCCAATAAACTTTCCCTCAGAATTGATGGTAACCTCGATCTGGGCTTTTGTTACGATGTGCCCGATGGGGGCCAAAGGCTCTTCCTTGCCTTCCTCATAGATGCCGACAAGCCCTTCCATGGCTTCGTAAGTTTCCAGTGCCCTCTGTAAAAGTCCCATCAGGTCACCTCCCCATATTCACATAATCCGGAAAAATTGTCCTCACCAAAGGTTTTCATGTTCATCGCTTTGATCGGCTTGTGCATGGGACAAGCTTCTGGCCGGGCGAATTTGATAATACCTTTTTCCATCACCGGTCGCCAGAGGTTAACCGTCATCTTGCCTGCTGTTTCTTCTGAGTATGCCTCATCGGCATAGGTCATGCTGTGGTACATTACCCCAAAAGACAGCTGTGGCCGCTTATCGTAGTAGCCCTCGCCTTCTCCAAAAACACAGGGTTCCACATAAGCTTGGCATTCCCGAGTGCCCAGGAACACATCCCGGCGGCCGCCACGGCGGATCATCTTCTTGGCGATTTCGTGGTGCTTGTTTTCGTTTCTGTCACCGGCCAGTTCGGGGCGGTTCATGTTCCACTCAAAATGGGCGCGTACTTGATAACGGCAGTCCTTCAGATAGGTGTAGTAAGCCAAATCATTGCCGCCGTTGTACTTGATGGGACGGATGCTCTTGACCTCCGTCTGAATGCAGTTCATGACGCGCACTTCATCAATGTACCAGATGATGGTTGGCTTCCAATAAATGGAAGAAAGAACACCTTTCAGCGCCTCGTATGTAGGCACCTGATAGCTGCTTTTCTCGCCACCCACGCGCATCAGCGGGTCAGAGAACAACGCATACGGCCCGTAAACCTCGAACTCTACAATATTAGGGTGCTGCATAGATCATTTCCCTCCTTTATTCCGATGTTGTCGTCGTAATGTTCATCGTTCAGAATGTTGATGCTTCCGCTCAACCGCACGAATAACATACCTTTATTCCGCATCTGTTCGATTTGTCTGGAAGTGACGGAAATGGTGTAAGGTTTTGCCTCTTCCAGCAGCGTGGCGATACGGGAAAGGTCGTATCGGGGGTTTTTCTCCGGCAGTTGGCCAATGATATCCCTTCCTTTACAGTAAGGAACAAGTATACTCTCGGTGGTGCTATCAAACACCTCGAACCACTTGCCAGCCGTGCGGAAGGCTTGATTGAGTGCATAAGGAGATGAAGGTTTTGAAAGAAACTGCGAGTTAGTCGAAAGCAATTCAAAAAGGTATTGGCCGTTGACAAAATAATCCTGTGCTCGGTTCGGCATATCACCATACAGGGCGGTATAATAATCCCGCACCGCTGCATCAGAAGTAAGATCGCGATCATATTGCTCCGGATGGAGACGATATTCCTCCAGCAGTTTGGTCAAAGCGTTTTGAGCTTCGACAATCTCTTTGAGCGGCCCCAGCCGCTCTCCTTTCAGTGAACAAATGCGCACCGTCTGCGGCTCAGAATATTCGCCATTACGGTTGCATCTCCCGGCAGATTGTACAATGCTGTCTAACCCGGCAGATAGACGGATTACCGAGCCGAAGCTAATATCCACACCAGCTTCAATTAGTTGAGTCGATACGCAGATCAGTTTTTCTTTGTTGGCCAAAGATGCTTTCACATCATTAAGTACTTGTTTGCGATGGGCCATACACATACCCGCAGACAGGTGAAAAAGTTTCACGTCTGCTGTATCAGCCAGTGTATAAAACAGATCGGCGGCCTCGCGCTTGGTATTGCAAACCACCAACAGACTGTCGGAAGTTTCGAGCGTTTCGAGGGATAACCGGGCAAGTTCCTCCATGGAGAAAGCTCCAGCATCCTGAATCGTTGTTCTTCGGAACAGCGGTGCATATTGCTTGAACATACCTTCGCCGATCAATGGCGTGCAAGGCAACATTTTGCGGTTCGCCTTTTCAAACGCGGGCTGTGTAGCAGAGCAAAGCACTACCGTCGTCCGACAGCATTTGACCAAAAAATTGACGGCGCAGTTAAACATGGAAAGCATTTTGGGCGGCAGGGATTGCACTTCATCAATAATAATGATGCTTTCGCACAAGGCATGAAACCGCCGCACCGAAGACATTTTACCACTAAACAGCGTATTCAGCAGTTGTACAAAGGTGGTGATGATTATAGACGCGTCCCATGTTTCCTGCATATATTCCGTTTGCGCTGTTTCCTCCGGTGTTACTTCCTCTTGCACCAGATTGGAGTGATGCTCCAATACGGAAACAGTGTCGTCCAAGGCGGAACGGATCACATCAGCATTTTGTTCGATGATGGATAGGAACGGCGCAATATAGCAAATTCTTCGCAGTTTGTTCTTTTCGGCATGAAGCACAGCAAAGCGTAAAGCCGCCAACGTTTTTCCTCCGCCGGTGGGCAGGTCAAGCCGATAAAGCCCGGGTTTATTTGCCGCCTCTTCGGCGCAACAATCGGAAAAGGCTTTGCGTGCTATCTGGATTGGGTTTTCCTGCGGGAAAGAGGCGATGTGCTCATTGACTTGTGCAGCACCAGCTGCCCAATCCGTCAAAGTGGTTTGAGGAAGCGGGATGTTATCCATAAAGCAATGGGTATCCGTTCGGTCAGCTTCAACAATGGCCGAGGTAATCAAACGCACCAGCAGTCCCAAGGCATAAGCAAATTCTTTTTGTTTTTTGCAACATGGAACGATCTTATCCTGAATGTATGCCCCAATTTCTTGCTCTGCCTCGTGAAAAAGTTGCTCAATCTCGCCTTTGGCAGCACATTCTTCATAAAAGGATGCAATCGCCCGTTGATCATAGGAAGGCTGGCGTGTCAAACGACGGTCAAAACCGCTTTGATGCAGCTCGTTCCACAGGTCGATCAAACCGTGATGACTGCCAATGCAGACTGCAATGATCTCGGATGTCATGTCTGTTATAGAGTGTTCATTTGGAGAATGAAACAGCTCCATGATGCAGCGCACTCCGGCGAAGGTGTGAATCACACTGCCTTTGCGAACGCGCTCATCGTTGCTTGCATTGATGATGTATTCATCGAATTCATCAGTGAATTTGCCGCAGTCATGTAACAGACCTGCAAGGTATCCCACTACCCCCAACCCGGAGGGAGCAAGGATACCTTTTGCAAGATTGGCAACAGCGTGCGAATGCTCCGCACAGGTCTGAACGCGCTGTGGATTTGATTGCGAATCAATGTGTGCTATGTGCATATTCTTTCTCCGAACAATATTTTGAAAGGAATAGTTTGTATTTTCAGATATATTATAACACCGTGCCTTCGATTTTACAATAAAATATATTAAATAATGAATATATTTGTTGCATGCATAAAACAGGCGTGATATAATGAATTGTCGCATCGAGAAACAAATCCGGTGCGGGGATTGAAAAATTATGTGATATATTTTCCCCAAAGAAGAACACCGGGATAAGTTTTTACTTATCCCGGTGTTCTTATGATAGCGTAAAGTGTTTCCGCAAATGTAAACGCTACGCTGCCAGAGTGCGGGTCAAGCAGATCCGGGAAGCCGATTTCAAGAAGTGGAAGTATCAGGCCATTACCCTGCGGAACGAATGCTCTGCCGGCAAAATTACGGTGGAAGAGTACATCCGATGGATGGAGGACTCCTTCCCCAACAGAAAACCGAAAGCATAAAAAATCCCTCCTGCATGAACATAAGCGTTCATACAGGAGGGATTTCCTCTTGTGTGATGATCGTAGGGATTTTGATTACAGTATCAAAACAGTATCAAATCTGTTTTGAGATGCCGCTTTTGCCCGTGTTTACTGGAAAAAACGGAGGCTGTTCATTATTCCCACTCGTCGGATCAACCCAAAACTTAAACATTTTTGTTTAGGTTTTGTGATTCCTCGTGAGAAAATCTGAGTCAGATAATCCTGAACACAGGGTCTGTACAGACTTTTGCTATCAAAAATCTATCACCACCGGGCTATCACAAGTAAGAGATGTTGCGGTTTTCCGGGTGGCTTGGATGTATTATAGCACAGATTTGATGATTTATCCAGAGGGGGTCTCTGTATACAAGATGGATTTCTGTAGTGGCAGATGGCTCGATTTTGTGGTGGTGCCGGCTGATGATCGCACCGGATGGGATTCGGGTTGCACAACTTTTTTCATGATTGGGGTTATGAGCAGACGAAGTTGTGCAGCGAGAGGTGGTGATGGATCGGATTGGGGTTTTTACGAGCTTGTGTACACAAGCTCGTTTTGCAGCGGGTGGAGAGTTGAACTACTCGAAGAATTCGAATAGTTGGATAATGAGTTGATGAGTGCTCAGAATTTAGTCAAGTACGATTTTGTCAATCGTACTTGACTAAATTTCTTCTCCGGCTGCTCTACCAAAGAATCTTGAAATTGTCGCATCAAAACAATATAGTAATAGCACACGGATGGTGAGGTGACGGAATATGACATGCAAGAAAGAACAGCAGGCTTCAGGGCTTCCTGCTGCGAGCATACCATTTGATGATCGCATAAATGAGACGGCAGATCTTCATGAATTGAACATCACACTGATCCAGCAGTATCTGCGCGAAACGAATAATGCTCTTTACCACAAAGCGGGGGATATGGACTTCTGCGGTCTGTGTCGGCAGTTGGATCTGGTTGGGGAGGCACATGGTTCTTTGCATCCCAAAAACATAGGGCTGCTGTTCTTCTGCCTTGAACCGGATAAGCATTTCCCCAATGCACAGATCGATGTGATTCACTTTTCTGATGCTTCCGGAGAAAAGCCGAGCATCAAAGAGACGTTCTCTGGACCGTTGCCCCATCAGTTACGGGCAGCGCTTCTGTACATCCGTAACAGCGTGATCACAGAGACGGTTATAAAGCAGCCGGATGTTGCCGAGGCAAAGCGTTATTTCAACTATTCCTATGAAGCCATTGCAGAAGCTTTGGCTATTGCTGTGTGCTGCAAAGACTATGAGACAGACAGGCCTATTGAAGTGCATATTCTGCCTGATCGGATTGAGATTATGGGTTGTTCTGATGCAGAGCAGTTCGCCGATGATATGGGTTCAGAAATTCAATGCCACAATTCCCGTATCTATGAGCTAATGAGAATGTTGCAGTTGATCAAAGAGTGTAATGCCGGGAACCAGAAAACCCATACCATCTTCCTTCGCAGGGGATGATCCTATGGCATTACTTCTTACTCGTCCTCGCGGGCAGAAACATATGTCCATTCGTCGGAATAGTAGCCAGGGTTGTAGTATTGTTCATCCAGCAGGATATCAGCCAGTTCTGCAGCAAAGTCGCCTTCTTCTTCTGCAGACAATTCATCAGGCAAAACAAGTTCGTAGAGCTGATCGTTGTTGCCGTCATAATTCTCAAAAGCCTTTTTGAATGCTGCGTATCCTTCTGCCAAACAATGCACCTGAATATCGTTATCTCCAAAAACAAAGGAGAAATCCTGAAGCAAATCGGGTGTGATTTCGTCTGCTTCCATCAGCTCGCGGTAGGAATCCGTACCGCCATACCATTCATCATCTTCAAAATCTTCAATTGCTTCTGCGTCGAATGTCAGCGTACCGTCTGGATCGCAATTCTTGCACAATTCTAATACCGTGTTGGCAATGTCTTGCAAGCTACCGTACGCAAGCCAAGTTAACGCTGAATCAGAACTGGAGCCATCGATAAGAGCATACCACATAATTCTTTCCTCCTTGGTTGTATTGGTGTTCTGAAACGAGATTGTAATGGGAATACGATGGATTTCGTTTGTACCGGGTACGCCTGCCTTTACTGTACACAGTAACTGTTATCTGCCCACTGCATACACTGAGCCATAACCACTTGTACGGCATCTTCCATACCTTCGGGTGGATACTTGTGCTTTTTCAGCAGCTTTTTAACGATAACTCGCATACGAGCACGTGCATCCTCACGCTTGTCGAAATCAATCGTTCTGCTCTTGCGCAATTCTTCGGTCAGCGTTTTAGTCAGATCGACGAGCTCGGAATTTTCGTAGAAGTCTTTAATAGCGCGAGGCCGGGTTAATGCATCGTAGAAAGCTTGTTCTTCTTCGGTCAGCCCCAAATCATTACCTAACTGCTTGGCTGCCTGGATCTGTTGCGCCAGTTTTAGCAGTTCATCAATCACTTGCTGATTCGTCAGCATACCATTCAGATAGCTGTTCATTACTTGTTTGAACAGCTCGCTAAACTCTTCCGACTTGACGATGTTATTGCGCTTGTACTGCGCTACTTGCTCAGCAATCAGCTTTTTCAGCAGTTCGACGGCAATATTCTTTTCTTCCATCCTGGATATCTCATCCAGGAGCTTGGGGTCAAACAGTGAGAATTCTTCTTTGATGTCTGAGAACAGATTGATAACGCCATCACTGCCGACGCTCTGTCGCAATAGTTCGTTGATTCTTTCGTTTACATCTTTCAAGGACAGCTTATGGCCGTGACCGCCGTGGATCAATCGCAAAATCATCACCCGGCAAGCTTCGAAGAATGCGGCTTCCAGTCTCTGCACATAGGGTACAAGGGCTGAACACAAAGACAATGCTTGCCTTAACAGGTAGGCTTCTTTAATAAAGGATTTATACTTTTCTTCTCCGAGACCAATGATGAAGTTGACGGCACCGGTAATTGCTTTTGCCTTGGCAAGATCGCTTCCCTGCATAAATGCAGTATAATCAAAGCCGTGCGCAAAATCTTTGCAGACTTCAAGTTTTTCCTGAAACTTTGTGAATGCAATCTTCGCAACATCCATTTCACCAAAGTTGTTTTGGTCTCGGGATGTATATTCCTTCATTGCGGCTTTCAAAGCAGAGGCAATGCCAATATAGTCGACAACCAGACCGCCTTCCTTGTCCTTGAAAACACGGTTGACACGGGCAATCGCCTGCATCAGATTGTGTCCAACCATGGGTTTGAAAACATACATTGTCGCCATAGAAGGCACATCGAAACCTGTAAGCCACATATCCACAACAATGGCGATTTTCAACGGGCTATTGTTGTCTTTGAACTTGACGGCAAGCGCCTGTTTATGGGAATCATTGCCGATAATTTCGCGCCATTCCTCTGGATCTTTGTTGGAGCCGGTCATAACCACGGCGATTTTTTCAGTCCAACCGGGACGAAGTTCCAACATGCGCTTGTATATTTTCATGGCAATGGAGCGGGAGTACGCAACAATCATCGCTTTGCCGGTCAGCAGGTTTTCACGGTGGCTTTCGTAATGATCCAATATATCGCACACCAAAGAATTGATGGTTTTATCATCACCAAGGATTGTTTCCATCTTAGCCAGATGCCGTTTGCTGGCTTCGAGCACTTCGTCATCGACATCTTCTTCCATCTGCATTCGTTCATATTCTGCATCAATCTGCTGCAGGATATCTTGATTCAAATGGAGCTTGATAACGCGACTTTCGTAGTAAACCGGCCTCGTTGCGCCGTCGGCTACGGCTTGTGTCATATCGTAGATGTCGATGTAGTCGCCAAACACTTCCCGTGTGCTACGGTCTTTTAGAGACACTGGGGTGCCGGTAAAACCGATGTAGGTGGCTTTTGGGAGGCTGTTTCGAATGATTCGTGCGATGCCATGCAGTATTTTGGCTACTTTTTGTCCAATGGCATTTGTCACCATTTTGATGCGTTCGGTCAGACCGTATTGACCACGATGCGCCTCGTCTGCCATAACAACGATGTTACGGCGTTCGTTCAGTGCCTCGTCAGATACTTCGAACTTTTGCATGGTGGTGAAGAAAATGCCGTTTGCCTGACGATTTTTAAGCAATTCTTTCAGATGCTGACGATCCTGCGCCTGAACAGGTGTCTGTCGCAGAAAATCCTGACACTTTGCAAACTGGCTAAAAAGTTGATTGTCCAAATCGTTTCTGTCTGTAATGACAACGATCGTTGGGCTGTCCAGAACCTCTTGTAGCAAATGGGCATAGAAAACCATCGAAAGAGACTTGCCGCTGCCCTGAGTGTGCCAGAATACACCACCTCGCCCATCGCCGTATTCGCCGGATGCGCGCTGCGTGGATGCAACTGCCTTCTTGACGGCAAAGTATTGGTGATAGCCTGCGAGGATCTTATAGCTGGTGCTGCCTTCATTGCAGAAACAAATGAAATTCTTGATAATGTCCAGAAAACGTTCTTGTTCAAAGATACCTTCAAAGAAAGTATCGAACTGTGCCAATGCAGTGTTTTCATAACTGCCATCCTTGGTTTTCCATTCCATGAAGCGGTCTTCTCCGGACGTGATGGTACCGGCCTTGCTGACTGCCTGGTCGCTCATCACCAGGAATGCATTGTAAACGAACATCGTCGGGATTTCCTGCATATAATTGCGCAGCTGCAAATAAGCTTCGCTTGCATTGGTCTCTTCGCGGGAGGGAGACTTCAGTTCGATGATAACGACCGGAAGACCATTCAAGAAGATGATGATATCCGGGCGCTTGTTGCTGTATTCGATGAAAGTCCATTGGTTGGCAACGATGAAGGAGTTGTTCTCCTTGCATTTGTAATCAACCAAATAGACAACGTCGCCCCGCTCCTCGCCATCGTGGAAAAAGCTTACCTGGATACCATTCTGGAGATAATCCATGAAAACGGCATTGCGCTGCACAAGTTCTCCGTTCTCGAAATTACGGAGCTTCTCGAGCGCAGCTTCAATAGCCCCCTCCGGCAGAGTGGGATTGATTCTGCGGATTGCTTCGTCTAACACAGAATCATATAGAGGGCTTTTGAAATCCCGCTCGATATCCGGGCCGTACACATGGGTATAGCCCAAATTTTCGAACAACTCAATGACCGAGTTTTCATAACTGGCTTCGTTATAGAATCCGGGCATGATGGATTCTCCTTTCCTTTGTGGGAGTTTGCGGGGGTAAACGATAATTTACAGCAGCAGGCGTTTGCGCTGTTCGACAAGCTCTTATCTGGTGAGCATCTCGAAGTCTGCTCCTTATCTGAGATTGCAAAACTCAATCCAAAACGCTCTCTCACAAAAAATGAGATGGCTCGGTGTATCGACATGGCGCAGTTATCGACTTCTGGCAGTTTCCCTAATGGGTGGGAAATCAAGCCATATAACGGAGGAATGCGCTTTGCAAACGGAGATACGCTGCTTGCAAGAATAACCCCGTGCCTTGAGAACGGAAAGACAGCATATATTGACTTCCTTGATACCGATGAAGTTGCCTTTGGATCAACTGAGTATGTCGTGATGTGTTCACAAGGACAATATCCATCTGAGTTCTTTTACTGTCTGGCAAGATACCCTTCGTTCGTTGACTACGCTGTAAAAAACATGAACGGTAGTAGCGGACGGCAGCGAGTTACAGCAGAGACAATAGGTAAATATATACTCCCTCGCCTTACTGATGATGAGCTTGCTGAGTTCAGAGATGTGGTTCCTGCACTTTTTTCTGCAATGAGACTTCGTTCGCTCGAAAACATTAGCTTGTCGGAATTGCGAGATACACTTCTTCCGAAGCTGATGTCCGGCGAAATTGATGTCTCCAACATCCAGCTTTAAGCCGCTAAATTATCGTTTATCGCCTTATTCGCCTTAATCTTGTGATCTATACAATCAAGCACCGAAACAACCTGCTTTTGCGTTGTAAGGGCTGGTAGATCCACCTCGATTGCATAGATTTCGTATCTATCAGTAGAAGGAATTGCAGAGCCGCTATCCATACGGTTTATATTGTATGTCAAGAATTTGTAGTATGCCCATTTCATATCAACTTTGTCGCTAAGAGGCTGAGCAAAAAACGCTGTGTCAATTACTGAAAAGGGAACTTCGGAATAATGCACTCCTCGATATGCGCCTTTTCGCCCAACAATAAAAGAAGGATGGTTGCATAGAGGAGGTAAGTGCGATGTGCCAATCTGTCCGTTTGTTCCGTAGACTGGTACATTTCCGTCTATGGAGTCCTTATCCTTTACCGGTTTTCCGTATTCTAATGAGATCAAGTCGCCCCACCTCATCATATATCCTCCTTAGCCGATATATTTTCTATGTGCCAATTTCACATTTTGCTGCTTCACCATGGCGTAGTGCATGGTTGTATCAATCTTTTGGTGACCGAGCAATTGTTGTACCTGTTCAATGGGCATTCCTTTGTCAATGGCGGCGGTTGCCATTGTTCTTCGGAATTTGTGTGGATGCACTTTCGGAATGGCGAGTCTTCTTCCCAATTGCCTCAGTCGCATCTCGATTCCGCCAATCTGCAAGCGATTATGTGGCGAGCGTAATGTAACAAAAAGGGCTGGGCTATCGTCCGTTCGACTGTTAAGGTAGTTTTTCAAGTGAAGCTTTGTTCGGGCATCAAAGTAGACCAAACGCTCCTTGTTCCCTTTACCAAACACGACGCATTCCCTCTCTGTAAAGTTGATATCGTCCCGATTGAGAGCTACCAGTTCTCCTACACGCATACCGGATGATGCCAGCAGATCGATAATCGCCAGATCTCGCAGCGAATTGCAGTTGTCCCGCATCTTCTCCAACGCTTCGTCAGTGTAAGTGTCCTTGATCACCTTTGCCGTTTTTACTTTGTGGATTCTGCGAACCGGACTCTTTACAATGTGGTCTTCATCTTCCAGCCAGGAATAGAAAGAAGAAAGGATACGACGAATGTTATCGATGGTTACTTTGCTGGACTTGCGCTGCTTTTGGTATGTGGTCAGATACTGCCGGATATCGTCTGTTGTGACGCACTGAAACGGTTTGTTTACTGCTGTGAGCATATCACCTATGGTCTTCTGATAATAGCTCAACGTCTTTTCTGAACAACCTTCAATCCGCTTTGCAGAGATAAACACAGATACCATGTTTTGTTGTTCTCTTACTTGCGGTTGGTTGGTTTTGGTCAGTTCGACTTCATGCAGGCAGTGTTCCATAACGGTACGAAGTTTGAGCAGTTGTTCGTTGTTTAGGTGCGCCAGCATTTTCTGAAGTACATCCGTAATCAATTGTTCTTTCATGTCGTTACTCCTTTTTAGCATTAGAGAACGACATCAGTGGCAGTTCTGCTTTGTTCACCCGCCACTGTTGGGTGAATGGACTCTTCGTTACTTATTGTTAAGGTACTTAATGAGTTGAAGACAGCCTGAGAGCAGTGCGACGCCGCCCAAAGTTAAACCTGCACCAAGCGCAATGTTTCGATTTCTTTTGTTGCGTTCCAAAACCACAGTATTTGTTTCTGCTGATCTGCGTGTCGCTTCTTGGTTTACATTCCTCGCTTCTTGCTGTATTTTGTACATCTGATCGGCATAGTACCGCAGTTCGGCAAAACATTCAGAGATGGAAATATTGGCATCGGCAGGATTGTTGATAAACTGGCGTATGACATCGCTGTTTGCCTGATAAGTATCAAGCACACTCTGGGTAGCAGCGTTATTGCCTTCAATCAAGGCATCAGCAAGATCGCTCATCCGCTTTGCGATTGATTTGCATAAGGTGCGGTCTTCTTTCACTACTTCCATTACATGGTTGAAGGTTGCTTCCGATACCTTCAGCATGCCTTGAACAAGCAAATCGATCTGATCGGGTGACTGGATGGTTGCGGTGCCGGAGGATAATATCTTGCCAAGTACCAAGGATTCGTTTTGTGTTAATGCCATCTGGTTTTCCATGACTATCTCCTTTCATCTTATGTATAGTAAACGATAATTTAGCGGCTTAGAGCTGGATGTCAGAGACATCAATTTCGCCGGACATGAGTTTCGGTAACAAGGTATCTCGCATCGCAACCAAACGCTCATTTTCGAGAAGGTTATTCTCAATTTGAGGTATAACAGACCAAGAAAAATCAGCAAACGATTGAAGTGAAACCTCATTTACAAGAGGGATTTCAAATGCGGCGATCATTTTTGTTGTCAGACTACCGCGAATGCTGCTTGAGTCAGAGATTGCGCGAAGCTCTTCATACCGGTTTGCCAAGTTCCAAAGCAAATACGGCAGGACGCTCCTATCGGCATGAATGACGATTACGGACTGATTGACATAGGTATCAAGCAAAAGCATGGATGTCTGACCTCTCGTAAATCCCTGACCAGCTGATGCCATGACAATATCGTGCTTCACCGCAAGTTTAGTGGAAGAATTATCGATGCCAGCTTGCGTGATGGTTTTTTCTGTCGAGACCACAAAACGATTTCTCGTCTCTCCAGATGAAAACCAGCCAAACGCACCATCCCAATATGTAGCATTAGATGTTGTAGGAGTTCCACCGCTGTATATGCGTTCAGCATATTTACCGATGGTGGTCATTTCGCATTTAACATCCTTAAAGAGCGATGTGTAATAGGCGTTGACCATCTCATATAAATTATCGTTTATCTTTTCATTGACTGCGATTTTTGCGTCGATGGTTGATAGTAAAGATGCAACCCTTCTTTGCCGATCCAAGGAAGGCATTCGAACAATTTGTTTCGACAGCGTTTTTACGGACAGGCCTGGCTGTGCCGACTGGCCCGAAAGTCTTCCTAAATTCATCATAGAGAGCAGGTATGCTAAGTATCTTGTATTATGGTATTCATTGGCACAACATACTACAGCATGTTCAGTCATATATGCTCTGCCACAAAAATAACGAACATTGCCACAGAAGGCACCTTGTCGACCGATGATTGCACAGTCACCGTCAAAATTGCATGTGTCGGTATACCCACGAAGGCCATTTCCTCCATATACAGGGAAAGCGCCTTCTTCTGTGATGTTTTTCGCGGAAATACCCTTGCCGCTACTCAATCTTGAACAGACGTCTCCAAGTTCATATTCAGAAAACTCTTCGTGAATAATCTCGTTATAAGCCATACCCAATCGCCCCCAGTTTCTGCCGGATTTCTTCCTCCAGCTTATGCGACTGCGCAAACAGTTCGGAAAGTTCGCCGGTCAGTCTGGCCATCTTTTCTTCAAAGGGCTCGCCGTCATCTTCCTGTTCCTCGATGCCTACATAACGGCCGGGGGTCAGAATGTAATCTTGCTTTGCAATCTCCTGCAGATCGGCCACAGCACAGAAGCCCTTTTCATCCTCCAGCGTTCCTTTCTGGAAGGCCTCCACAGTACCTGCAATCTTGGCAATATCCTCATCGCTGAGTTCACGATGGATGCGGTCAACCATGGTGCCCATCTTGCGGGCGTCAATGAACACGGTCTTGCCTTTTTGCTTTTTGTTGCGAGTGATGAACCACAGGGTAACCGGAATGGTCACGCTATAGAACAGGTTGCTGGGCATAGCCACAATGGCTTCTACCAAGTCAGCCTCGATGATCTTCTTTCTGATCTCGCCCTCGCCGCCGCTCTGGGAAGAAAGCGCGCCGTTTGCCAGCACCAGGCCGATCTTGCCGTTAGGTGCGAGGTGATGGATCATATGTTGGATCCACGCAAAGTTGGCATTGCCAGCCGGGGGAACGCCGAATTTCCAGCGCACGTCATCAACCAACTCTTCCTGATGCCAAGGATGATAGTTGAAGGGCGGGTTGGCAAGGATGAAGTCGGCTTTCAATGTGGGATGCTGATCGCTGGTAAAGGTATCTGCCTGATACTTGCCAAAGTCAGCAGAAATGCCACGAATGGCCATGTTGATCTTTGCCATCTTCCAGGTATCGGCTTCTGCCTCCTGGCCATAGACGGAAATAGCTCCGCGCTTGCTACCGTGTGCCTGAAGGAACTTCGCGCTCTGCACAAACATGCCGCCGGAACCGCATGCGGGATCGTAAACACGGCAGTTTTCAAAGGGCTTCAATACTTCAACCAGCGTCTTAACAACGCAGGCAGGCGTATAGAATTGACCGCCGGACTTGCCTTCGTATGCTGCAAACTGAGCAATGCAATATTCGTAAGTGCGCCCCAAAAGGTCACGACTTTCTTCTGTATCATCCATGTGGATGTTGTTTGTAAAGAGATCTACAACCTCACCCAACACCTTTTTGTCAAGGTCGGGGTTGGCATAGATTTTCGGCAGCACATTCTTAAGCGCTTTGTTTTCGTCCTCAATAGCGCGCATGGCATTGTCCAGCACTTTGCCGATTTCCGGAGAATGGGCTGCTGCCGCAATGGTCTTCCATCTTGCGCATTCGGGTACAAAAAAGATGTTCTCTTCAATGTAGAAGTCGGGATCGTTTTCAAAGCCGTCCCCTTCTTCTACAAGTACCTGATATCGCTTTTCGAATGCAGCAGAGATGTAGCGCAGAAAAATGAGACCAACGATTACTTTGCGGTAATCTGCAGCCGGGATATGTCCCCACAGAACACATGCTGCATCCCAGATTTGTTTCTCGAAGCCGAGGTTTGCGCTTGTTTTTTCAGCCATAGCCATTCTCTCCTTTGGGTTTGTCTGGATTTGTGTGCTGTTTCTTTGCTTTGTTGTTAGGTCCAACGGTTTGTTTCGGCATTCCACACACCGGTCGTTTCGTTTTCAGCAATAATCGCATTCCATACAGGAGCCAGAAACTGCTGTATTCCGCTGATGACTTCAGAAAAGGGAAGATCGGTATTCTTAATTGCTTTAAGGAAATACCGCCATCGCACCTGCATATCAACGTTCTCGGCCAGTGCCATGACACGATCTAAACTGTCTTTATCGTAGAGTGTTCCGCGGTTCTGCAGCGTTTCTTGAATAGCTGTTTGCAGTTTCAACCCATCGAAATTGAAAGTACGGGATAGGTAGTAGATGTCATAGAAATCCTTCATACGTCCGGTCAGCTCGAATCGCTGAAGAATAGCATCGAACTTTTCGGCAATGGTGCTTTCCAGAGAATATGTAAGGATCTCCGGCCTGTAATAACCATCCAGCTGAGTCTGAATGCTGCGCCGCTCTGCCTTTGGAACGATCACATCCCCTACTCCAATGTCTACATTGAAATGCATGCGTACATTTTTGATATATCCGGTGATCTGGGTGCTGATGCCGTGATACTTACGCTGTACAGCGATAGGCTCAGCCTTTGCAGCCTTGAAAATAACGAAGTCATTTCCGGTGTCCACAGCCAGAATATCAGCAATGATCTCATCCATCCGGGCAAGATCGTTGTTCAGTCCACGCATGAGGAAGTCCACATCCACTGTGGCACGGCTTTCAAAGTTGGTCAGGGTGTAGATAAACAGACCACCCTTGAGGATGAAGTTGTCTGCGTACTTGGAACCGGCCAACCTGCGAAGGAACTCTTCCTGGAAGAAAAGCTGTAGGCATTGTTGATAACCAATGCCTGTGGCCTTTGCTTTGTTCTTCAGCTTGGCAAGTACAGATGCGGCGATGTCGGGCATGGTGCTCTCCTTCCGTAATGGATTGGTTTGTTAGCACGGTGGGGACAGGGGTAATGCGATTTATAACCAGACGCCAATCAGTTCTTTTACGCGTGCCTTAACCCGCAATGCAGCAGCATATTCCAGCAGATTTGGTATGTTTTTGCTTGGGTCGGCAATGTAGCTCTGAATCGCTTTGTTGAATATCTCTTTATCCATCTTGTTGCGATACCGTAAACAATCGCAGATCAATCTATCTTTATCATAGATCCGAACCTGATAACCGTCAATTTCGCTGAAGGTCAGCCCAAGTTCGTGAATATGAGGTTCATAATAATATGGCTTAACGAAAGGGTAATCGATATTGAAACGCGATCTTCCGGAATACTTATTAACTGCTACATGCCATTCACAGGGAGTGCGATCGCTGTAGCCATAGTGCTGCAGGGCAGTGTCCATGCAAAGAATCGCATCAGGAAACAGGCGGGTCACGACACCGATCTCGCTGAGATCATTATGATCCACCCATTGGTAATAACCATAACGCACCTTTTCCACATAGCCTTGCTCAATCAGTTTCTGCAATTGTCGATACTGAATGTTTGCTTCCTGCAGGTGCTTTGATCGAACCATACCACCATACTTATCAAAGATTTTCTTGCATTCTTCGATAGTCATCATAACAACCCTTTGCACTACTTTTTGCATAAATAACTCTTCGAGCAGACGAACTTGTGCACTTTTATTATATTGAGGACGGGTACGACTGTCAACACAACTTTTTACTTAATTAAGTGAAAGAGCAGACGAAGTTGTGCATTTTGTGACGCCTGATCATACTACACGATTCTTATAATCAGATTATTGTTTCGATCAGATGGAAACCCGAAGCATAAGAAGAGTTCCATTCTATTCCCTAAAACACTCGTTGATTACTGTCTTATGCATCGCTTTCCCCGCCCCCTCCACCACCTTCCGCGCATTACTCCCCGGCTGCCAAGCATACGCAATCAGATACCCCGAATGCTTCACCGCATACTGATTCGCCCTGACGATCGCCAACCGCTTCGGTACCGTTTCCTGCCCTTCCGGATACAACGATCCGTCAAATCCATCAGGCAGCTCAACCTTCCTTTCACCCGGATGATAAGCACGCAGCAATGTGAGCGCCACATCCGGGTACTTCTCCTTCAGCTGGATCACCGCTTTGGCAGCCATCCGGTCAAAAGCGCCGTATTGCCCCACCAGAAACTCCGTAACCCCGTGCTGCACAATGTGTTCCTCCACGGCAGAAAGGATGGATGGATAGAGTTCTGATGGCGCATCACGGTGCCCGATAAAGAAACAACGTCGTTTATCCATATTCTCCACACTTGCTACTTTTATTTGTCGTATAAATTATACGTTCAAAATGATTAAGTTGCAACGATTCTTCGAATTATAATCTACGAAGAACGCAATTAGAGGGTGAGTGCTGTGAAGGATATACTGACGACCATTACCACATATCGTGAACAGCGAGGATGGACGGAGTATCAGCTGGCTGAGGAATCCGGCCTGCCCCAGTCCACGATTTCATCCTGGTACCGCAAGAAGATGATCCCCACGGTTCCGTCGCTGGAGAAGATCTGCACCGCTTTCGGGATCACGTTGTCCCAGCTGTTTGCCGAGGGTGACGAACCTGTATCCCTGACCGCCTCTCAGCGTAAGCTGCTGGAAAACTGGTCGAAGCTGGATGAAGAACGGCAGGCTGTTGTCTTTGCCCTGATCGAGAAAATGTGAAAAAATAACGGCTATGCATTTGCTTGAAATGCATAGCCGTTTTGTGCGGTGACATCTACTAAACTGATGTCACATGGGTTTCATCGATACCTTACATCGGGCAAAGCGGGCCTTGTAATTCGGGTTGGCTTTGAGACGGAAGCACGATCGAGCCTAACCTCGCAATAAAAGCAAGGATTGGTATGCTGCTTATCGCTCAACCTCGCCACCTCATTTCAGGATTGTTACCCGACCACAGTAAGGACAGCGCGAGGGGTTACCCGTAGGAACGAGCTTTCTGCCACAACCGCAGATATAGTAATGATACTTAACCTTAACCAAATCAATTCACTCCTTTGCAGTGTTCCAAATATTTGAAAAGAGACTATATGTAATCACATCATCATCAGAAAGCCTGCGTTTTTACTTTCTGGAAACAAATTTCATATTGCAATCAGATGTAAAGCGTGGTACTATGCTTATAGCGTTGGCAAAGTACAGTATCTGTGCTTTTGCTTCCTCACAGGCACCGAGCGGCAACTCGGTGTTTTTTCTTTTTGGTTCTAATGTGTTTATGTAAAGAACAGGTCGGGATTGCACCCTAATGCTCCTTCCAAAATCCTTCGAGCTAAGTTTACTTGTGCTCTCGAGGTTTTAAGCTCGCTCATGCGGTGCATTGAACATCTGCCATACTCGTCCTTTCTGGTAACCCAGACCTGGTCACGCCGGAAGTCTCCATCAAGAAGGAGCGGCTGGTGAGAAGTACAGATAAGCTGCGCATGTAGCGGGTTAGTGTCTTCGCTGCAAAATAATCCGATGATCTCCTTAACCAAGGATAGGTGGAGACCATTTTCGATTTCGTCAACAACCAAAATCCCACCGTTTTCTAAAACGTCATAAAGGTAAGGCAAAGCAGTAAAGAGCTTGATTGTACCCAAGGACTCGTCAGCAAAAAAAGTGATTGGCACATTTGGCTCGCTGACTGTCTCTTGACCGTTTTCGAAAACAGCGTGAATGGATTCGATGCCCACAGTAGTTGTTGTGGTAATGATCTTACGATTCTCAAAATCGTTGTCATCCACGGTGGGTGACTTTCTTTCCACCTCTTCTTCAGAGTAACTGATCTCCATTTTTCGAAGTGTCGGATCGGCTTTTTTGAGAATCTGCACATATTTCGCGACTCTCTCCTGTGAAAAGGAAGAACGTGAGCCTGTGGGTTTGAGTCTCGCACCGGTCATGCTTACAACCTGAATGCTTTGAATTGCATCAACGATTTTTTGAGCCAACTGATTATTGAGCAGAGCTGCTATTGGAAGAGAAAGAGCCTCCTCTTTAACAACATGCTTAGTGTTTTCAAAATCACGGAGTTCAGAAAACAACTGTATGTCCTTGAATGAGGAGGAGGTTCTCCGAAGTAGCTCCTGGGTTCGTTGCTTTTTTTTCGTCAGGAGTTCAGATAAAATCGTTTTTCCTTGGATGGAGAAGGAATAAGAATACGTTACGTCCTCAATGACAACTTCGATGGCGAAATTTGTAGGTTTATTCGCATAATTCCGATCGAAAGCGAATGGACGAACTGCCGCATCAAGACCCTTGAATTGAGGAAGCGCAAGGAATTGAGTTGAATTCATCGCTGTAATCGGTGACCAATCGAGTAAACGTTGAATTTCGCGGAGAATCTTGCAAAAGAACGTTTTGCCAGAACCGTTTGCCCCGTAGAGAAACGAAACCTTGTTAAAGTATGATGGGCCGAGTGTGAATGTGTTTTCAAGGTGCTCCTTTTTGCTGAGATCCGCTTGGGTAGTGAAGGTGATTTTCTCAGCAAACGAAGCGAAATTCTCAACGGACAAGGATTTGAGGATCGTGTTATCCATTGTTTCGCCCCCCTTCCACCTATATATTACCAGATGAGCTGTGTGTTGTCAATATCTAAATTGCTGTTTTTCGACAAGAGTGTAGAAAAATGCACTTCAACTATAGTTTTGTACAATTGGAGTGAAGAAACCACATTAACTTGTTCTCTGTGATGATAATACATGCGTTATAAGGACATATACCAGTGCTTTAGGGGGGCTTCCCATAATAGAAGCAGCCGAACGATTATTTAGACAGCCGCTCCCTGTATTACATTGTAATGTTGGTTTTTACTATTCATACAGCATCTCAACCACCCCCTCCCGCGCCCGTGCATCAATCCCATTCATCCTCCGTACCCACTCCATCATATCCATCTCCTTCAGCCCCTCCGTAACCCCCTCAGCCTCCTTCATCTGCCGCACCAGAACCTCATACCGTTCCTGGGCCTGCCGATCCATCATCCGCACATGCTCGTCCAGCTTCCCGGTCAGCAGCAACTCATTGAACAAAATCTGCCTGTGTTCCCGCAGATGCTCCTTGTACATCCTGCCCCACATACTCAGGGGAGCCTGATCCGCCGCTTCCGGCACCCCAATCACCGGAAAGTAATAATCACCAACCAACACATACTCCAGTCCGTTTTCCCAAATCCTCATAACTGTTCTCCTTTCTCTTTGCGGAACCGCCTTATGGCATTCCCGCCATTCACTAATTCATCAATCTGCGCCTGCCCCAGCTTCTCGCAAAGCCGGTCGTATCGGTCGGCCTTGCCGCGCAGCTGTTGATTCTCGCCCGCCAGCTGAACATTTCGTTTCTTCAACGGCTCTGCATCCCGGTCATACCGCTCCTGCAAATGCGCCAGCTTGCTCTTTACATCCAGATAACGGTTGTAGATGTCCCGAAGAAGCCGCACCAGATGGGATACCAGCGGCAAGGCCTTGTTCCTGCGGTAGCTGCTGCCGGATTCCAGAGCACCTGCCGGGGGCAGCAGATCTTCCGGATCGCCGGTGTACTTCTGAGCGAAAGCCTCCATCTTGTTGATCCTGGGCGCGATCTCCTTAAGCTTGCTCTGGGCTTCTTGAAGCTCCTCCTGCGCCTGTTCCTTCGCATCTTCTGCCAGTTCTTTGTCCGCATCCAGTTGCGCCACTTTCGCTGCCACGGCGATCTGGGCTTCCTGTAGATCTGCCAGTCGTTCCTGTTCCTTGAGCACCTTGAACTGAGTCACCGTCAGATGCTCTTCGCCGCTGCCGGCTTCGCCACGCTCCACGTCCTCGTACCCGGCAGCCTGCATGGCGGTGTAGAAGTCATCCTGCAAAATGCTGTAGGAGTTCCGCAGCACCGCCTTGCCGTCCGGTCTGCGCAGGGTGTTGCCGTCTGCGTCCACCACCGGGTTGGAGTTCCATTTCTTGCTCCGGCTCACCTGCATGATGGTCTCCTTCACGGTACCTACCAGCGATTTGTCCTTGCACCGCTTCGACCAGAGGATCTGCTTCTCCACCACGGGCACATAGACCACGTGCAGATGATAGTGATACACATCGTACCCCAGCGCCTCGGACATGGCCCGGTTGCGCTCGTCGGCGTGCATCACTGCCGAGAGGATGTACTGTTCGCCGCCCACGATTTTGATGGCAGCCTGATAGGCATCCTCATAGAATTTCTTTGCGTACTCGTAGCCGCCGTGGTTGTGGAAGTACGCTGTATTCACATCGAAGACCAGCTCGCAGTAGTGATCCGCCGTTTCCTTGAGACCACGGGTGGAGATCACCTTGTCCTGCACCATCTGCCGGAACATCTCACCATAGCTGCCGGTGGGCTCCTTGTAGTGGATGTTCAGATGGCTCCGCTCCCGGATGATGTCCGGATTGCTGTACTCTTCGTTTTCCCGTTCGTTGTGCCGCTGCACTTTACCGATTTTCGTTTCCTTGTAGCCTGCGTTCCGTACGCAGACACGATCAATTCCGTCGTTTCTCGCCATTTGTTCTCCTTTCCTGTGGGTTGGGTTGGACCGCTTGTTGGGGGGCACGGCACTTCCGTTGGAAGTGCGAGACCCACTATGATACTTTCAGGCTTCACCTGCAAAGTACCGTGGGCTCTCCGAGGGGGATGCGGTCTCTGCGGAGACCTTCTCCGCAGCCGGGACGGTATCGAACCATCCCGGCCACGGTTGCAACCGGCACTCCTGCGCCGCCTGCAAGGATCATCCTTCGCTGCCGTTCACAGGAGCGTGTCACGCTCCTGTAAATGCCCCGAGGGGATGATCTACCAACGGAAGTCCGTCGGGATGCCTGCTGCCTCCAGATACTTGCGACGGGCTTCCTCCCGGGATGCCTCATCCGGGGCGGTACGGTACTGGGTGAACCATTCCCGCCGCAGGATGGCATCCATCTTGTCGCTCAGTCCCTGCCGGATTCGCTCCTCATACCCGGGCCTATCCAGCACGTGATGGATGACCAGATCGAGGAACAGCTGCTGGGGGATCATTACCTGTTTCATGGTACCTCCTTGGTTCGTGTGGGGGCGTGACGCTGCATGTCGCTGTGTGATGCTGACAAGGGTTTCAGCGTCACGGTTTTTCATAGGTGCCCGAAGGGCTCAAACCATTGTGATTACTGATTTTTTGCTGTTTCTGCCTTTCGGGGCGTGACGCTGGTGACGCTCGTGACGCTAAAATAGGTATTGGGGAAATCCGATCGATCAGCGTCACGGATTCCTGATTGGCGTGACGCTGAAATTGGATTTTTCTCCAATATGTAAATCAGCGTCACCAGCGTCACGCAGCGTCACGGGCGGGGCGGCGAGAGTCGCCAACCCCGCCATTTTACTTGTTTTTTTCGATGCCGATCAGCGTGACGCTGATTTGAAGAATGACCGTCGCTCATCCATTCAGCGTCACGGGGTGTGAGCATCCAGTGTCAGGGAGATCTCCCGCCCTGCGTGACTCCGTTTGTTCTCATAGGTAATCCCATAATCATTGAACAACCGGTCCGTATTCGCATTCAGATGCCTGCTCAGCTGATGGGGGAGCAGGGTCACACCCGGCAGCTGCTCCAGTAGCTCCGAGGGCCTGCCGCTCCAGACAGGGCACAGGGGCGTTACCACCTGCGCCACTGCATCCAGCAGGGGATCCGGCGGTGTCTTCCATAGCTCGGTTTCCGTCTTGACCAGCCGCCACAGGCAGTGTTCGTGGTCAAACTCCAGCACCAGCTCCTGATCCTGCTGATCCCGTCCCACCACGCTGAGGGTGGCGGATTTGTCTGTGCGCTTCTTTTTCTGCATGATGAACGCCCCATCCGCTGCGCCCAGCAACCCGTTGGTACCCGAGATCATCTCAAAGCTGTCCTCCGCTTCCATCTTGCGGGTGTGGTGCACCACCAGCAGGCACAGGTTGTGCTTGTCCGCAAAGGCTTTCAGCTTGGCAACGATGTCGTAGTCGTTGGCGTAGTTGTACTTGTCGCCGGTGGCCTCCCGCACTTTCTGCAGGGTATCCACGATGACCAGTCGTGTTTCCGTATAGTCCCGGAGAAAATCCTCCAGCTGCTGGCACAGCCCGCCCGCCAGCGACATGGACTGGGTGGCGAAGTGGAGATGCTCCGTATCCTCGGTGCCGAACATCCGGTACAGCCGCTTCTGGATCCGGGCGAAGTCATCCTCCAGGGCGAGGTACAGCACCTCGCCCTGATGCACCGGGAAGCTCCACAGATCTGTGCCTGTGGCAACGTGGTACGCCAGCTGCGCCATGAAGAAGGACTTGCCGATCTTGGGCGCACCCACGAACAGGTACACCCCTGCAAAGAGCAGGTTCTCCACCAGCACGCCCTTGGGCGGGTAGGCGGTGTCGTACAGCTCCGTCATGGAGATGGTCTCCAGATCTCTGCCAAAGCGGTTGAACTTGGGCATTTCTTCTGTTATAATATCGTTGCTTAATGTAAAGGACTGCCCCGCATCTGCGCCAACAGATGCGACCGGGGCGGTCTTTTTCGTTGCGTCATTTTCCATGGGGTTCCTCCTTCATGCCTTCCATAATGGCAGCCATCATCCGGATGATCTCCAGCAGATCAGCATCCACGCCAGCACCGGCTTCAATGCGCCGAAGCTCCTCCAGCACAGCGGCGAACTGATCCCGCAAAGCCTTGTACACTCTGGGGTTGCCTTCCACCACCACATCCCGGCAGAGCAGCCGGTTCGTGATGTAATCCTGCTTGGTCAGCCCGCTGATCTTCACAAACGCTTCCAGCTGCCGATCCTCCTCCGGGGACATCCGGAAGGCGATGGTCTTGCTGCGCCAGCGGTTGTATCGGTCGCAGTTCTTTGCGCTCATGGTTATGCTCCTTTCTCACACTTGAGGCTGTCCAGCTTATCCGCCATCTCGGTCTGCCGGGTGGGGAACAGGTGGGCATAGCGGTAGGTGATGTCGATGCTTTCGTGCCCCACACGATCCGCAATAGCCAAGGCGGAAAAGCCCTGATCAATCAGCAGGGAAATGTGGCTGTGGCGCAGATCGTGAATGCGGATGCGCTTCACACCTGCCGCCTTGCTGCCACGCTGCATTTCGCTGTGCAGATAGTGCTTGCTGATGGGGAAGATCCGGCTGCCGTCCTCTGCCCCGGGCAGCCGCCGCAGGTAGTCCTGCATCTCGTCGCACAGGAAGGTGGGCATCTGGATCACCCGGATGCTTTTCTTGGTCTTGGGGGTGGTGATCACATCCTGCTTGTTGATCCGCTGATAGGACTTGGTGATGCTGACCGTGCCCCGAACAAAGTCGAAGTCGGCAGGGGTCAGCGCCAGCAGCTCGCCCATACGGATGCCGCACCAGTACAGCATTTCAAAGGCATAGTAGGAAATGGGCTTGTCCATCACCGCATCGATGAACTTGTCATACTCCGCTTTCGTCCAGAACAGCATTTCCTTCTTTTCCTCAGAGCCCATGTTGCCCGCTTTCTGGGCGGGGTTCACCGGCAGACTGTAGTAACGCACAGCGTGGTTGAACAGGCAGCTGAGCTGGTTGTGTAGGGTCTTCAGATAGGTCTTGGAGAAGGGCTTGCCCCTGTCGTTGGTCAGGCTGCGCATCTCGTTCTGCCAGTCGATCACATCCTTGGCGGTGATCTCTGCCAGCTTCCGCTTGCCGAAGTAGGGCAGGATCTTCTGCTGAATGATGCTCTCTTTGGTTTTCCAAGTGTTCAGCTTGATCTTGGGCTTGACGTCCTGCTCGTACAGCTTTGCAAAGCTCTCGAAGCTCATGTTCATATCTGCCTGCTTTTCCATCAGGAAGGTGCGCTCCCATGCCAAGGCTTCCCGCTTGGTGGGAAAGCCGCGCTTGAACTTCTGCTGCCGCTCGCCCCGCCAGTCGGTGTAGCGGAACTGTACATACCAGGTGCCGTTTTCCTTGTTCTTGAATGCTCCCATTCTCAGACCTCCTTTTCAGTCCGGGTGCCGTAAAACTGTTCGTGAAAGAACTTGCGGTCGATGCGTCCCTGCATCACGATGCAGCCGGTCTTTTCCAGCTTCTCGTTCATTTTCCGGATGATCTTGTAGGCGTAGGAGTTGGAGATACCCAGTTCCTTTGCCACCTCTTCTACCCGCATGAAGATTTCGTTTGCCATTGTCTTGTCATTCCTTTCTTGATTGTTATGTTTGGGGTTCCTTGTGCTGCCGTTTCCCCGGATGCCATTCCTGCCCCCTGTATCAGCGGCGTTTTCTCTGCCGGAGGCACGCTCCCCCTTTCGGGATCGTGGCATGGCTGCTCCGGCAGGGTATCTCATCCGGACGGCTATTCAATTGTCAAGTTGCAACCCAAACAAATATGTTTGGGTTTGTGATTATACTAAACATTTTTGTTTATGTCAAGTATAAAATTTAAACAAATTTGTTTTGGTTTATCTTGACCGTATTAAACAAATATGCTATACTCCATGCGACAAATTGCAGTTGTCAGGAGGTTTTGCAATGGCTATTGCTGAAAGAATCCATTTTTTCCGCAACCTTCGTGGCCTCACTCAGAAAGCACTTGGCTTGCTGCTTGAGTTCCCGGAATCTTCAGCGGATGTGCGCATCGCCCAGTATGAGACCGGCAAACGCACCCCCAAGGACGAGGTGACCGCAGCCCTCGCCACGGAGATGGGCATATCTCCGTTGGCGCTGACTGTACCGGACATCGACACCTTCGACGGCCTGATGCACACCCTGTTTGCTCTGGAGGACCGCATCGGCCTGCGGGTGGTCGAACGTGATGGAAAAGCTCACCTCCTTGTTGATCCGGAATTCAGTAAGTCCTCTGCTGCGCTCAGTCAGGCGATCGCAGTTTGGCGGGAGAAGGCCGCCAAGCTGGAGTCTGGCGAGATCACCCGGGAGGACTATGACAATTGGCGGTACAACTATCCCCATCCTGTCCCCGGCGCTGCCCCCAACGCCCGCATTGATGCCGGAGCCGGCACTGTGACGGCGAAGGTTCTTTCTCCCGAAGTCAGCGATCTTTTCACCGCCGACCACAGGAAGAAAAAGAAGAAATGAACACAAAAAAGGCCTTACCGATCGCAAAAATCGGTAAGACCTTTTTTGTTAAGGATATGCCGGCACCCACAAGCCACTGTCTACCTTGAAAATAAACCAGTAAGCACGTTTTGGCTGCCTGCTATCAATCTGCTATCAGATTTGGCGCAAATCGCATCCGGCATGCTGGCAAACCCTTATCTTTCAACAGGTTTTGCAGCAGCAGGACAATTTCCGCTTATTCCCACTCAATCGTCCCCACAGGCTTGGGCGTCAGATCCAGCAGCACCCGATTAATCCCCTCCACCTCGGCGGTGATCCTGTCGGTGATCTTGTGCAGCACCGCGTAGGGCACTTCCTCGATGGTGGCGGTCATGGCGTCCACGGTGTTCACGGCGCGGATGATGGCGGGCCAGCCCATGTAGCGCTTGCCGTCGCGTACGCCCACGCTGGTAAAGTCGGGCACGGCGATAAAGTACTGCCATACCTTGCCGGCCAGACCGCAGTTGTCGAACTCTTCACGCAGGATGGCATCGGCTTCCCGCAGGGCATGCAGACGGTCGCGGGTGATGGCGCCCAGGCAGCGTACGCCCAGACCGGGGCCGGGGAAGGGCTGCCGGTAGACCATCTCGGCGGGCAGACCCAGCGCAACGCCCACAACGCGCACTTCGTCCTTGTAGAGCAGGGCAAGGGGCTCCACCAGCTCAAACTTGTCCTTCAGGTCGTCGGGCAGACCGCCTACGTTGTGGTGCGCCTTCACGCCATTGCTTTCCAGAATGTCGGGGTAGATGGTACCCTGGGCCAGGAAGGCAATATCCGCTTCCTTGCGGGCTTCCTCGGCAAATACGTTGATAAACTCGTTGCCGATGATCTTGCGCTTCTGCTCAGGATCGGCAACGCCCTCCAAAAGGTTCAGGAACCGGTCGGTGGCGTCCACATAGATCAGGTTGGCGTCCATCTGGTTGCGGAAAACTTCCAGCACGTTTTCACTTTCGCCCTTGCGCATCAGGCCATGGTTCACGTGTACGCAGATCAGCTGCTTGCCGACAGCTTTGATCAGCAAAGCTGCTACAACAGAACTGTCCACGCCGCCGCTCAGCGCCAGAAGAACCTTCTTGTTGCCGACCTGCTTACGGATCAGGTCTACCTGCTCGTTGATAAATGCCTGGGCCAGCTCAGGCGTCGTGATGCGCTGCATGCTCTCGGGACGCACGATGATCTCCATGGTTCCATCCTCCTGACATAATCGCAGATTAGTATTAAGGAAACAGTTATCCAATTAGCAGGATACTCTCATCGGCAGGCAGTGTCAACGTTTTTGATGGGCGATTTTTTACCACATTGTATAGGCTCACAACCCGCGCCCGCCTCCTTGAAAAAACAAGGGAAATCCCGCCGCAGGGTGCGCCGAACCTTGACGAAACGGCTCTGTTCACGTTACAATGCTGTTGATATATACCTGCGTGCAAAGAGGCTGCGTCATTGCTCATTCGCTATCATCCGGCGGCATACCGCCGCTATATCCCGCCACGCCCGGCCTCTGCGCATATCTCCCCCACAGAAAGGAAGGATACGGATGTTTGGATTTCGCCCCGAAGGCCGCCGCGTAAAGGATATCGATCCCATCGTGCAGATCACTCCCTACCTGATGCCCATGCGCTGCGATGCTCAGGTGTTCCTCGACCACGAGATCGAGTACGAAAAGCTGATGCGCTACATCGCCCAGAAGGCACGGGAGGGCGTCAAGATCACGTTTATGGATATCATCATCGCCGCCTATGTGCGCGCGGTGTCTCAGGTGCCCGAGGTAAACCGCTTCATTATGAACAAGCAGTTCTACAACCGCACCGAGCTTACGGTCAGCTTCACGCTGCTGCTCAACACCCCCGACGGCAGCATCAAGGAAAACGCCGTCAAGATCTTCTTCGATCCCACCGATACCATTTTCGATGTCAGCGCCCGCTGCCAGCAGAAGATCGCCAATAACCGCGATCCCGAAGAGGGCAGCTTTGTGATCAAGCTGGCAAGCGCCCTGCTCAAGATCCCCGGTCTGGCGACGACGGTGGTGGGTCTGGTCAAGCTGCTGGATCGCTACGGCCTGTGCCCCAAAGCCCTGCTGGACGAGCTTCCCTTCCATACCAGCATGTTCATCACCAATAACGCCTCCATCGGTTTGATGAAGGTGTACCACCATATCTACAACTTCGGCAACACCAGCCTGTTCGTGGGCATGGGCAAGCCCAACCGCTACAATACGGTGGATGCCCAGGGCAACCCCATCCGCAAGTGCACGCTGCCCATCGGCATCACGGCGGATGAGCGTGTCTGCGGCGGCGCGACCTACGCCCGCTTCTTTGCCGTTATGAACAAGTGCCTCAAGAACCCCGAAATGCTGGAGACCCCTCCGGAGCAGGTGTTCTTCAATAACGGCATCGAGTTCCACGAGCCCAAGCCCGAAGGCGTATTCGTACCCAAAAAAGAAGAAGCAGCTGTGCAGGCGTAATGCACCGGCACGGGGCAGTCTTTGCACAGGCAGGGACTGCCCCCGAATTCTATGGCGGGGCATGGCATATGCCCTGCAGCAACCCCAAAACGGAGGCGTATTCCCGTATGTACTTCATCGATACCCATGCTCATATCTATCCCGATGCCATCGCGTTGAAGGCGGCGGCATCCATCGGCACGTTTTACGATATCCCCTGCGAGATGGACGGCACGCTGGCGGGGCTGCTCACCCACGGCGCAGCGGCGGGTGTGGAGCGTTTTCTGGTGCACAGCGTGGCCACCACCCAGGAACGGGTGCATGCCATCAACGATTACCTGATGCGCACCGCCGCCCAGATGCCCGAAAAGCTGATCGGCTTCGGTACCCTGCACCCGGACTACCCGGACGTGGCGGGCGAGGCTGAGCGCATCAAGGCAGGCGGATTGCATGGTGTAAAGCTGCACCCGGATATCCAGCAGTTTCTGGCCGATGATGAAAAGGCGGTGGAGATGTTCCGCATTCTGGCAGAAAACGGTCTGCCGGTGCTGGTGCATACGGGCGATATGCGCTACCCCTACAGCCAGCCCGAGCGCATTGCACGGGTGCTGGATCGGGTGCCGCAGCTCAAGATCATCTGCGCCCATCTGGGCGGCTGGTCGGTATGGACCGAGGCATGGAAGGTGCTGGCGGGCAGACCCAATGTATGGGTGGATTCCTCCAGCAGCCTGTATTCCCTCCGGCCCGAACAGGCGGCGGAGGTGATTCGTCACTACGGTGCAGACCGGGTGTTCTTCGGTACCGATTACCCCATGTGGAAGCCGGAGATGGAGGTGCAGCGCTTCCTCAGCCTGCCCCTTACCCCCGAAGAGCAGGAAATGATCGCCCACAAGAACTTCGAAGCCTTTCTGGCAGACCTGAAGTAACCCATAACTGCCGTCGGGTCGCACCGATGCCGGCGAGACCCCAACATAGAGGTGATACGAATGAAACGCGTCCTGTGCTTTCTTCTGGCGCTGCTGCTTCTGCCCCTTGCCGCTCTGGCGGAGGAGCCCAACGAGATCGATGCGGCTTTCGATAAGATCTTCAGCCGTTACGAGACCACGGGCGGCGTGGTGGTGGTGGCGCGGGATGGCGAGATCGTCTATCAGCGCAACTATGGCTATGCCCATAAGAAGAGCGGCGAGCCGGTCACCGATGAGACCTATTTCCGTATCGCCTCGGTATCCAAGCTGGTTTCTGCCATCCATGTGATGCAGCTGGTGGAACAGGGGCTGCTGGATCTGGATGCGGATATTTCCGATTATTTCGGCTACCCGATCCGCAACCTGAAATATCCGGATACCCCCATCACCCTGCGCCAGCTGATGACCCACACCTCATCCATCGACTCCTCCGGCGGCTACGCCAATGCCCCCGGCGCATCGGTGAAGGAGCTGCTGTCGCAGGAGGCGCGGCGCAAGAAGAATTACCTGACTCATCAGCCCGGCAGCAAGTATGCCTATTCCAATTTCGGTGCAGGGCTCATGGGCTCGCTGATGGAGATCGCAACCGGGAAGAACCTGAACGACTCCATCACTGAAAGCCTGTACGCCCCGCTGGGCATCGATGCGGCCTATGCCCCGGTGCTGCTGAAAAAACCGGAGAAGATCACCTATCAGTACAGCGAGGACGGAAAGGTGGCTACCAGCCGGGAGGCTTTGCTGGCAAGGGAATGGGATCCGCTGGTGGATCCGGAGCATCACTACCGTTCGGTGGCGGGTCGGGTCTTTATCCGGGGGTACGATCTGTGCCGGCTGGGCATGGTGCTGTGCGAGGGCGGTACGCTGGACGGGCAGACCCTTCTGGCCCCGGAGACCATCGCTGCCATGCAGGAATACCAGAAGGGAAAGCCGGGGGTTACCGGACATTCGCCCTACGGCCTGTGCGTCTATCTGGAAAGCAAGCTGCTCAAGGATCGTACCGTCTACGGTCTGTAGCGCTACAATACATCTTGGACAGTAAAAGAAAAGAAAAGAAGGATTGGCTCATGTGGTATAGTTGAGTTGCGACACAAAACTGTACGAAAGGAGCCAAACCCTTCATGAAGAGCATAACACAAGACATGAGGTATA
>JAFXBE010000028.1 GCA_017516765.1 Clostridia bacterium
GCGTGTACGGTGGTTTCGGAACCCTTGCGTAGCAAGGGGTTCCTATCGCCGTTTGCCGCCCGGGGAGCCGTAGGCTCCTAGGCAAACGGTGCAAATGTCGTCAAAAAAGCCGCCGCAGGCGTGTTTTTTGACGAGCTGAGCAGGAGCCGGAACGGCTCCTGCGGTCGGATCGTTATGTTGGGGTGCAGCGGCAGATGGTGCTTAATCTTCCGCGTTGCGCTTGGCGCTCTCCCGCACCAGCTTGTTCAGCTCGTCCATAAAGCTGGAAACATCGGTAAACTGTCGGTATACGGAGGCGAAGCGTACGTAGGCCACCTCGTCCAGCAGCTTCAGCTCTGCCATAACGGCTTCGCCGATGCGGCGGGAGGAGAATTCGTCGTCGCCGCTGGAATGCACCAGCTTTTCCACCTTTTCGACGATGGTGTCGATCTGGGCGATGCTGACGGGACGCTTCTGACAGGCGTGGATGAGCCCCTGCTTGATCTTTGCACCGTTAAAGGGTTCGCGGCGCATATCCTTCTTGACCACCATAACGGGGGAAGTCTCGATCTTCTCGTAGGTGGTAAAGCGGCGGCCGCAGTTCAGGCACTCTCTGCGGCGGCGGATGGAACTGCCTTCTTCCGTGGGTCGGCTGTCAATGACGCGGCTGTCCAGATAACCGCAGTACTGGCATCTCATGAAAGATATTCCTCCTTTTTGACAGCGGGGGGGGCAAACCTCATCGCTTGTATGGGAACAGGTAGTATGTGGAAAACCAGTATAACAGAGAAAACATCGGTTTTCAAGGGTTTTGACAGGGGGTGTGGAAAATTTTCCTCATTCATGCATGCCGCAGCAGGGTTCGCCCTGTCGGATCGTGACCAGCACCACGTCGTCGCCGATGCGGTATACATCCTCCCAGGGGATCACCAGACCGCATTTTTCGCCGCGCAGGCTTTGCAGAAAAGAGGTTTCGGCCGGTACAACCAAAGCGGTGATGCGGCTGTCCTTGAGTGAAAATTCCAGATCCATCACCTTGCCCAGCCGCCGTCCGTCGGCAAGGTCGACCACTTCCTTCTGCTTCAGCTCGGCAAGCGTCACGCCATCAGCTCCTTCAGGTACTACAGGCAAAGAAAAACAGAGGGGGGATTCGCGGGGGAGTGGTACATACTATGCGGCGCTGCGGCAAAATGTGAAAAAAACCGCCTGCAGAGCTTCTCTGCATAGCGGTTTTCGGTTGCTGCCGGTGCGGTCGTAAGCCGAGTTCTGTCGTTGGACGATCATCTATCTACGCCGCACGTTGCCGCACGGCTCCAGCGTTCTCTTTAAGAGCACGGCGGGCCGCCGTATTGCCCTTGATCGGAACTTGCATCGGGTGGGGTTTACAGCGCGTATCCGTTACCGGTACGCGGGTGAGCTCTTACCTCGCCTTTCCATCCTTACCCGGTAGAACCGGGCGGTCTCTTTCTGTTGCACTTTCCTTGGAGTTGCCTCCACCGGCCGTTAACCGGCACCCTGCCCTGTGATGCTCGGACTTTCCTCATGGCTTGCGCCACGCGATCGCCTGGCCGCCCGGCAGCGGCAAAAAGGATAGCACGCCGGAGCGGGATTGTCAAGAAAAGGCGGGTTGTGGTATGATGAAAAAGCGGAGATTGTGAGGAGTATTTACATATCATCACAAAGGATTTCCGTCTGCTGTGTCGAAAATAGATGCCGACAGGTTTATTACGCCCATCCCAATGCAAACGAGACGGAGGTTGGAAACGATTATGACCCGGGTCCTGAGAACAACCGCAATGGTGACCGTTTTTGTGCTGATTGCTTTGCTGTTGCCCGTTGGGGCTTTTGCCAAGACACTGGAGGAGTGGATGGCAGGCTACGACACCGGCGCCATCTGGTTCGGTGAGGATTTCCACTACGATATTACCGACGAGGAAGCCTGCTGGGAGCTGCTGATGAAGCCCATCACCGTACTGGATGTGGGGCAGCGCGAGGTGGTTTCGCCCCGCACCGGTCCCGGAAACGATTACCCCAAGGTAAATACCGACAAGCTGGGCGGCACCATCAACGGCTCTTCGGCTGCCGTGCATGTGCTGGGCGATGATGAGGACGGCTGGACCAAGATCGAGGGTCTGGATTACTACAACCGTGTAATCCGCGGGTATGTGCGCACTAATCTGCTCAAGACCGTCACCCCCCGTGAGGATTACGGCATCATTATCGACAAGCTGACCCAGCAGCTCTATGTTTTCAAAGAGGGCAAGCTCTGGTCCAGCTGTGCGGTATCCACCGGTCTGCCCAACGACAGCCAGCCCTACAACGAGACCGCGGCAGGCGAATACCTGATGTGCAGCCGTATGGGCGATTTCGACAGCGAAGGTATGATCTGCGCCATGGCACTGCGCTTCAACGGCGGCGATGCCATCCATCAGGTGCCCTACACCTTCCTGGCAGACGGCACCAAGCGTTTTTCCACATGGGAATCCAAGCTGGGTCAGCGCGCCAGCCACGGCTGCGTGCGTGTGGCGCGCATTGCCAACGAAGACGGTCTGAATATGGAATGGCTGTGGGAAAACATCAAAGTGAACACCAAGGTGGTCGTGTGGGACGACTACGGTCGCCGCCAGCCCTATCCCGAAGATTCGCTGGAACTGTACTACAACCCCAACCGGGGCAGCTATTACCACGGCGATGCTTATTGCAAGAGCGTCAAGAGCCGCTATACGCCGCTGACCGGCTTCCCATATTCGGAACTGGATACCGGCGACTATGCCGACCTGAAACGCTGCACCACCTGTGCGCCTGTGCTGCGCAAGGCCGAGATCGACGAACTGAACCGCATGCGGGGACTGGAGCCCCTTGTGGATGACGGTGTAACCGCCCCCACCGGCGAGGAGGGCGCACCGCCCTCCAGCCTGGATACCTCACTGGTGCACAAATCCGACGAGGGCGATGTGATCATCGTCATCACCCCGGCGGGAGAATAAAGCCATAAACGACGGAGACAACAGCCCGCAACGGCTGCGGTCTCCGTTTTTATACAGAATACGGACAGGGGAGAAGAAAACCATGCAGAAACCGGAAATGATCCTCTTTGATTACGGCTTTACCCTGCTCAACGAGCCGGACGCAGATTTTCTGCGGGGTGAGGAAGCGGTATTTCCCTACATTCTGGACAATCCGATGGGGAAAACCCCGAAGGAGCTGTGCGAAGCGGGGCTGGCGATTTTCCGGCAGCTGAAGGATTGCCGCCACATGGGTTTTGAGATCACCGAGAGGCAGATGATGCAGCTGAAATACGATAGCTTCGGGATCACCTTCTCCATCCCGCTGGAGGAAGTGGAGAACATCCTGTGGGATCATGTATCGCCGGGCGGGCGAATGCAGGGCATTAGGGCATTGCTTACGCAACTGGCGGATATGGGCATCCGCAGCGGGGTCATCAGCAATCTGGGATGGTCGGGGGCTGCGCTGCGGCGGCGCATCGACCGGCTCCTGCCGGAAAACCGCTTTGAGTTTGTGCTGGCTTCCAGCGAGTACGGCTTCCGTAAGCCCCACGAAGCCATGTTCCGCATCGCCCTGCAAAGAGCGGGGCTTTCTCCGGAAAACGTCTGGTTCTGCGGCGACAGTGCGGCGGCGGATGTGTGCGGCGCACACAACGCGGGAATATTCCCTGTGCTTTACGAGGGCGAGGCGGAGGATGGGGAGCGCAGCCCCTATCTGGAAAAGAACCGGCAGATCCCGCTGGATTTTGATCATCTGCACATTCATCACTGGCGGGAGCTGGGAAAGGTACTGGAACAATTGTAATGCGGAATACCGGCAGCGGCGCAGGAAACCTTCCTGCGCCGCTGCTGCTTCTTTGATATCTGTTCAGATCCTGTCCGTATAGGCGGCAAAGTTTTCACCCGCAATGCGTTTGACCAGTTCGTCGGAAAACCCACGCTGCAGCATCCTGTCCAGCAGGGCGGGTACATCCGCTGCCCGCCGGAGCCCTTCCGGGTATTGGTCGATGCCGTCAAAATCGCTGCCCAGTCCTACGCAGGCTTCGCCGCCCAGCGCGCACATGTGTGCCAGATGGTCGATCACCGTATCTGTGGAGGCGCATCCCCTGTCCGTCAGAAAAGGCACATAGAAATTGACGCCCACAAAGCCGCCGGATGCAAACAGCTTCTTCAGCTGCCGATCCGTCAGGTTGCGGGGGTGGTCGCACAGACGGCGGGCACAGCTGTGGGATGCCATGCAGGGGATGGGCGCATCCATTACCTCATCGCTGCCCCGCTCGTTCAGGTGGGAGATGTCCACCGCCATATGCAGACGGTGCATCTCGTCCACGACTGCTTTCCCGAACGGGGTCAGCCCCTCCCGGGAGCCGCCCGCAGCGGGATGCGCAAGCCGGTTTTCGTTGTTCCAGACGATCGCTGCTGCCAGCACGCCCATTTGGGCATAATGTCCGACGGAAGCCGTATCCTCCCCGAAGGCTTCGCCTCCTTCGATGGTCAGGAAGGCATTGGCGTGTCCGGGCAGCGCATCGCTGATTTTCCAGATCTGCCGGAACCCCTGCTGCCGGAGCTTCTCGAAGGCTGCCAGCTCCCGCCGGATCAGATCCCGGTCATTGCCGGAAAGCCCGTTGCTGCCAACGAACAGCGCAAGCGCCTGCACCCGGGTGTGTCCGGTGGAGGCAAGCTGCCCACAGGTGATGTCAAGGGTCTGCGGGGCGGGCTCTTCCTGTTGTGCAAGACGCCAAAGGGTGTCGGCATGGGTGTCGCAGATCAGCATGGTGTCTGCTCCTTTCTGTGGTGAGAAAAGCGTCCCGGATACCGGGACGCTTCAATGTTTATGCACTTGCTCATTCCGGCATGCTGTAACGCTTGCTGGGGGTCAGATCGTAGACTACGCGGGATACATCCGGGATCTCTGCCAGAATGCGTGCTGTGGCGCGCTCCATCAGGTCAAAGGGCAGCCGGGCGGCAAGCCCCTGTCCCTGCGAGGCCTGAATGGCACGCAGGCAGATGGTGTAGCGTCCGGGTGCATCCGGGCTCTGGATCAGCGTGGCGTAATACTGCCACAGCTTTTTGTCCAGCCGGGCTTCCAGGATTTCTTCCTGCAGGAAGGAATCGGCTGCCCTGAGCAGGTTGAGGCGCTTTTCGGTCACTTTGCCGTAAATGCGCAGCGCAAGCCCGCTGGAGGGGAAGGACTGGCGGTTGGCAACGGATTCCGGCAGCCCCAGCGCGGTTGCCAGACGGCGTACCTCATCCTTGAAAAGATGCCGGATCGGCTCGAGGATGGTCACCTTCAGCTCCATCGGATCCGCATCGGCATCGTTGTAGAGCACATCACTGTAGTTGGTGCCCATCATCAGTCCGCACAGCTCGGGGTGGCGGTGCAGGTGATCGGTCAGGGTACGGCGCATCAGACGGGAAGCCGCTTTTTCCTTGGCGTCCGCACCGTCGATATCCGCCAGCGCCTTCAGGAAGGATTCACGGGCATCCACGCAGGCAACGGGTAACCCCAGCGATTCCTGCGCTTCGCTGATCACGTTCTGCACCTCGCCCTGCCGGAACAGACCCGTATCCACAAAGATGCAGCTGAGCCGGTCGCCCAACGCCATGCTTGCCAGCTTGGCGCATACGGCGCTGTCCACGCCGCCGGAAATGGCGCAAAGCACCTGCCCGTCGGCAGGCACGCCTTCCCGGATCACGGCAAGGGCTTGCCCGATCTTAGTATCTTCATTCCAGTCGGCGCGGCATTTGCAGATTTCATAGGCAAAATTGGTCAGCAGCTGTGCCGCATCCGGATCGTTGCGCTCAATGGGATACTCCAGCGCATAGAGCGGCATGTCGGCCGCCATACAACCGATGATGTCTTCTCCCGCTGCGGCGATGGGCAGCATATTCCCGGCCGGGTGGAGGGGGGCCAGCATCAGCAGCACGCCGCCGCCCTGATCCATGCCCTGAAAAAGGGGATGATCGATCAGCGTAAGCGGAATGGGCGTGGTGGAATAGAGCATGGGGGAAACCTGACCGCCCTCTCTGATGCACAGCGCAGCAGCGATCCCGCCCAAAGCCAGCACGGGCAGCCCGGAGTCGAGGATCCGGCTGTCCAGCCCATCCATGGCGCCGGGTTCGTCCGGCGGCGCAGAGATGATGATGCCCTTGGGATGGTGCGCCATCAGGGTTTCCAGCGGGGTGTCGAAGGGCAGCGACAGGCTGTACACCTGCCGCCAGCGCAGCAGACGGCAGATCAGCCAGGCGGCGGATCGATCTTTACAGAAAACAATAACAGGTTCCTGCATGTGCGGCCTCCTTGGGGGTGAATGCAGCGGGACGCGGGTCCGGCTGTTCGGGGCGCTCCGTCCGTCTTCTGTGTGCGCTTGCTGCACTGACCACGGGAGAGGGCGGAAGAATACAACACCTGTATTCAATTCGACGTTTCCACCCCAAAACCCTTCTTACCCGCACAAACGTAAAACAATCGGCAGGGACTTGTAGACTTGGGCGAATCTTGGTATAATAAACAAAGGTATGTCCCTATACCTGTCTCCCGGTGCAAGCGCGCCGGGCAGTGCACGCCAGAACACCGGCAGCCGCCGTTTCAGGGCAGCCGCTACGCATTCAGAGCATGTAAGGAGTGCAACATTTTGAGCGATTACAACAATTATCCCAATTCTCCGCAGGAGGACTACGACCGCCGTCCTTTGCAGTCCGGTGCGCCGGATAACGGTGCGGATCCGTTTGCCGCATGGCGCGATCCTGTCCGGCAGCCTGCCGACAGCTCTTTTCTGACAGAAACCCCCGCTCCCTTCGGTGCGGAGCTGCAGCAGGGCGGTTCCCCTCTGTTTGCACAGCCGGATTTCGGCGCAATGGGGGATAATGCCCCCACCCGGGTGATCCCCGCGGCAGCAGCTGCCACCCGCCGTGTGCCGGCAGTACAGCCCGCCCAGAACGGCAAGCCTGTTGCCGATGTCCCCGCAGACGGGCTGCAGGAAGCTCCCCGCCGTCGCCGCCGTTCCGTTTCTTCGGAAGCGGAGAATCCGGTCGAACCGCAACCCATGCCGTCTGCCCCTCCGGCGCAGACGCTGTCCCCCGCGCAGCCTGTGCGCCCTGTACAGCCCGTACGCCCCGTTCCGTCTGTACAGAATCCCTCCGCGACTGATGCGGACTACGATCTCTTCAGCGCAGGCGATGGCGAGATGCAGCCCATGACGCGCCGCACCGTAGCACCGGGCGGACAGTACACCGGTCCCCGCACCGCCATGCCCATGTCCGGCGCCTCGGTGGCAGAGCGGGCGCAGCAGGCTAAGGAACGGGCCCGCAGTGCAGTAGAAGATTCTTCCGGTTACGATGCCCGTCCCGTACGTCCCGCACCCGGTCAGCAGCCCCGTCCGGCACGCCCGGCAATGCAGCGGCAGCCTGTACGGGAGGGTGAATATGCCCCCTATGACGGGCAGCCCGTGCGCAGCCCCTACGACGATCCCCGTACCCGTCGTCCCAGCGCCACCGTGCAGCGGGAACGCTACGATTTCGAAGACGAGATGGACGAGCCCCGCGGCGGCATTCTGCTGCCGTTGGTGGTGGTGCTGCTGGTGATCGGCGCGCTTCTTGCCGGCATCTGTCTGCCCGACTGGGATCAGATGGGCGGCACCTTCGGCAGTACGATGAGCAATCTGAAGACCTCTGTCGTTACCGTGTTCTCCAACGTGAAGGACATGATCATCCCCGCCGATGAACCCATCAAGAGCTTCAGCGTTTCCACCACCGACAGCGCAGCCCCTGCCGATGTCCGCTTTACGGTGCAGACCGCCAAGAACATTCAGGGCATCCGCATCGAGGATGACGAGGGCTATACGGTCTACAGCAAGCAGTTCGCCGATCAGTTGGTCTTCAGCGGCGAAGTGATCAACAACAGCGACGAATACATCTGGACGCCCACCTGCCGTCTGGAGGATGCCTATACCGGCGGCTTCACCGTTTTCGCCTGGAAGAGCGACGGCAGCGAAACCGAGGGCTTCTACTCCACCAAAACCGTGGATATCGCAGCCCCCAAGGCAGTGATCCCCCCGATCCAGGATTTTACGGTGGATGGCGATCTGGATATGCTTCCGGCCTCCATCACCTTCCATGTGCTCACCTCCGCAGATGTAACCAGCGTACGGGTGGAAAACCAGTACGGCTCCGTTGTGCTCAACCGCACGCTGGAGGACGCCCGCACCGCCGGGCAGGTGATCACCGAGGGCGAGACCCTGCGCTGGACGATCCCCTATACAGCCAGCGAAGCCTATGCGGGTGAGTACTTCATCAGCTACCAGACGGGCAGCGATCTGCAGAACTTTATCACCTCCGGCTTCAAGGTTCAGGTGGAGATCGGGCCCGCCCCCACGGCAACGCCTCTGCCTGCGCCCGTGTCTTCCGAAGTACCCGGAGTCGAACCTGCAGAACCCACTGAGGCTCCCACCGCAACACCTACTGTGGAACCGACGGCGACGCCCACCGAGGCGCCCACTCCCACGCCCTCACCGTCGCCCACCCCCGACCCCACAGCGACCCCTGCTCCCACGGCTACGCCCGAGCCCACGCCCGTGCCTACGCCCACGATGCTGCCCGCCGTTGCTGCGGCAGCCGACGGGAACGCGGATCCTGCCCAGGGCGATACCGTGCTGAAGACCACCGTCTATAACGATGGCAAGACCACCGGCTCCTACACCCGTTCCCGCAAGGTGGAACTGCTTGCACCCTTCACCTCTGTGGAAGGTGCAGCCAGCGATTATGCTGTGTGGAAGCAGGCAGGCGTGCTTACCTTCCGCAGCGGCCCCATGCGTCAGAATGCCGCATACGGCACCGTGGAGGTGGACGCCGGTCGTCTCACCGAGCTGTGGAGCCACGAAGTGGGCGGTATGAAAGTAAATAACGGCGCAGTGTACGGCGTTGCCGCTCCCGGACAGCCGCTGATCGTGAAATGGCCGACCAGCCATCGCGAGAAGATGGGCATCAAGGAAGAAATGCGGGAAGTAAAAGCCCTCAAGGAAGTGATCGTTGCCGGTCAGGATGGCAAGATCTACTTCTTTAACCTGCTGGATGGCACCCTGACCCGCGATCCCATCGAGCTGGGCGCACCCAGCGCCGGCGGTCTGTCTGTAGCCACCAACGGTACCCCGTTGCTGGGCGTAGGTCAGAGCCACAGCCGTCTCGCCAGCAAAACGGTCAAGAGCGGCTACCACCTCATCAACCTGCTCAATAACAAAGAGATCCGTCTCATTCAGACCGATGGCAAGGAACGCACCAGCAACTATTCCGGCGTGTTGGGCGCAGCCCTGTTCGACAACGTGACCGGCACCATGATCTTCGGCACCCAGGGCGGTCTGCTCTGCACCGCCGAGCTGGGCACCCAGATAGAGACCTACAAATACGAAGAGAACGAAGTGTCGCTCCAGTCCGGCGTACAGATGTACAAAGGCACCACCAAGGGGCAGGAGAAGAAAGGCAATATCGACGGCAGCGTAGCCATGTACGGCAGCTATGTCTACTACGGCGACGAATACGGCGTGCTCCAGTGCGTGGATGTGAACACCATGAGCCCCGTCTGGTCGCTGAATCTTGGCGACAACATCGATGCCACCCCCGCTCTGGATCTGGAAAACGGAACCGATCTGGCACTGTATACCGGCACCACCATCTATAATCAGCGTAAGAACGGTTCCTGCGTGCTCAGCCGTATCGATGCCCTTACCGGCGAAGTGGTCTGGAGTTACACCGTTCCCGAGTGCAAGTATCAGGCGGACTATGATCTGGGCCTGGAAGCCAGCCCTGTGGTCGGTCAGCATCTGATGGATGATCTGGTCATCTTCACCGTGGCCTGCGGCGAAAACGGCTCTCAGGTGATCGCCCTGCACAAGGACGACGGTTCCGTTGCCTGGCAGACCGCCCTCTCCGCCAATGCTGTTTCCAGCCCTGTGGCGGTTTACAACGAGGCGGGAGATTCATGGATCATTCAGGCGGAGCTGGACGGCACCATCAATCTGCTGGACGGCATCGACGGTAAGGTGATCCATTCCGTCAAGCTGGACGGCGAGATCGAAGCCTCTCCCGCCGTGTACGGCAATCTGCTGGTGATCGGCACCGCCGGACGCGACACGGGCGGCGTGTACTGCTTCCGCATTGAGTAACGAAAGAGGATAAGCGTATGAAGATTTATCTGGACGCCATGGGCGGCGACAACGCACCCCGGGTAACCGTAGAAGGCGCGCTGGAAGCGCTGACCCTGTACCCCGAACTGGAAGTGGAACTGGCCGGTCCGCTGGAGGCGGTCACGCCGGTGGTGGATGAGGTGTTTGCCTCCTCGCCCGCCCGCAGCCGCCTGACCCTGACCGATTGTCAGGAGATCATCACCAACTGTGAAAGCCCCGTCATGGCGGTTCGCAAGAAGAAGAACAGCGCTATCGTGGACGGCATGCTCAAGCTGCGGGATGGGGCAGTGGATGCTTTTGTTTCCGCAGGCAGCACCGGTGCGGTGCTGGCGGGCGGCATGTTCCGTCTGGGGCGCATTCAGGGCATCGAACGCCCCGCTCTTGCCCCCCTGCTGCCCAACGGCAAGGATTATTTCCTGCTCATCGACTGCGGCGCAAACGTGGATTGCCGCCCCGAATATCTGCATCAGTTTGCCCTGATGGGCAAGGCCTATATGCAGGGCATGCGCGGCATTGAGAACCCCCGCATCGGTCTGGTCAACAACGGCGCGGAGGAAGAGAAGGGCTGCGCCCTTACCAAGGAAACCTATCCCCTGCTGGCAAACGACAAGAACCTTAACTTTGTGGGCAACGTGGAAGCCCGCGAAATCACGAACGATGCCGCCGACGTGATCGTCTGCGACGGTTTTGTGGGCAATGTGATCCTCAAGTTTATGGAAGGTGTTGCCGGTACGCTGATGGGCATCATCAAGAAGGAGATCTTCGCCGATACCCGCGGCAAGCTGGGCGGTCTTCTGGCAAAGCCCGCTTTCAAGCGGGTCAAGAAGACCATGGACTACAGCGAAGTGGGCGGCGCACCCCTGCTGGGCGTTCGGGGCTGCGTAGTCAAGGCGCACGGCTCCTGTAATGCACACGCCATCGCCTGTGCGCTCAAACAGGCGATCCTGATGCATGAAGGCGATGTTGTGGGCAAGATCCGGCAAGGTTTGGTCTGTACGGAGACGGAAACCGTCGCCGAATAGATAGATCATTCGAAATCATATGCTACAAAAGGAAAGGATGGAGAACAACATGTTTGAAAAGGTACGCGATATGATCGCCGAGCAGCTGCAGATGGACGCTGCCTCCATTACCCCCGAAAGCCGTCTGGTGGAAGACCTGAAGGCCGACAGCGCCAACGTGATGGTCATGATTCTGGAGCTGGAATCCAACTTCGGCATCGAAGTGGAAGACGAAGTGATCGTGCAGCTCAAGACCGTGGGCGACGTGGTCAAGTACATCGAAAGCAAGCAGTAAAAAGCCCTTTGCAGGGGGCACGGAGCGATCCGCGCCCCCTCGCTGCATTCTTTGCGCAAAGGGGAAAGGAGAAAGGCCATGCAGGCATTGCAGCAGGCTCTGGGCTATACCTTCCGGGATATCGCCCATCTGCGCAGGGCGTTGACGCATCCCTCCACCAAGCAGCCGGATAACCAGCGGCTGGAGTTTCTGGGAGACGCCATACTGGAGTTTTGCGTCAGCGACATGCTCTACCACAAGTACACAGATTTTCAGGAGGGCGCGCTTACAGCCCGCAGAGCCGCACTGGTGTGCGAGCGTACCCTCAGCGTTCTGGCACAATCCATGGATCTGGGGCGCTGCCTTGTGATGGGCAACGGCGAGATCCAGACCGGCGGCAGGGAGAAGCCCAGCATTCTGGCAGATGCCGTGGAGGCTGTGCTGGCAGCCATCTATGTGGATGGCGGCTACGAGGCCGTACGGGAGGTCATCTTCCGACTTTTCAAGGACGAGGACAAGCTGGTTGCACCCCGGGTAAAGGACGACAAAAGCGCCCTGCAGGAATACACGCAGGCGCACGATCTGGGCTTGCCCGCCTACCGGATCATCGATACTACCGGGCCGGATCACGACCGCCAGTTTGTGGCAGAGGTGCTCATCTGCGGCCGCCGTGCGGCTACAGGGCAGGGCACCAGCAAGAAAAGCGCCGAACAGATGGCGGCGCGGGCAGCGTTGAAGCGCTGTCAGGATGAAGAATAAGGAGGGTGCGGATGCGCCTTACCAAATTGGAGATCTACGGATTCAAGTCCTTTGCCAAAAGGACGGAGATCGTTTTTCCGCAGAATGTAACGGGCATTGTAGGCCCCAACGGCTCCGGCAAGAGCAACATCAGCGATGCGGTGCGCTGGGTGCTGGGCGAACAGAGCGCCAAGACCCTGCGCGGCAACAGCATGACCGATGTGATCTTCAACGGCACCGAAAAGCGCAAGCCCATGAACTACTGCGAGGTAACGCTGGTTTTTGACAACAGCGACCACCAGCTGCCTGTGGAGTATCAGGAGGTAAGCATCCTGCGCCGGGTGTACCGCAACGGCGACAGCGAATACCAGATGAACGGCTCCGCCTGCCGCCTGAAGGATATCGTGGAGTTGTTCCGGGATACGGGCGTTGGCAAGGAAGGCTACTCCATCATCGGTCAGGGCAGGATCGACGAGATCCTGAGCCAGCGGGGCGAGGATCGCCGCATCGTTTTTGAAGAAGCGGCGGGCATCAACCGCTACCGCAGCCGTAAGGTGGAGGCCGAACACCGGCTGAAGCATGCAGACGAAAATCTGGTGCGTGTGCTGGATGTGCTGGACGAGCTGGAGACCCACCTGATCCCCCTCAGAAAGCAGGCGGAAACCGCAAGAGAGTACCTGCACCTGAGCGAGTGCCTTAAGGAACTGGACATCCGTCTGTTCGTGTACCGGTACGACCGGCTGCACCAGAAGGAGATCGAAGCGGAGCAGGCGCTTCTGCGCATCAAGGATGCTTTGGGCGAAGCCGAAAAGCAGCTGGAGGATGCCATCCTGCGCCGCACCGGCAGCGAGGAACAACAGGAAGAGCTGAACCGGATGCTCAGCGAAGCGCACGATGCGCTGCTCAAGGCCAGCGATGCCCTGCACACCGTAAAGGAAGAAGCCGCTGCCGCCGAAAACCGTCTGCTTACCGGGCAGGAGACCCTTACCCGTCTGGATAAGGAAGAAAATGCCCTGAATACCCGTCTGCGGCTCATCGAGACCACAGCCGCCCAGAGCGAGGGCGGTCTGCGGGAGGCAGAAGCGTTGGTGGAGCAGGCAGAGACAGCCCTCGACGAAGCCGAAAAGCGGCATGGAGAAGCTGCACAGGCTGCCCGGCAGCTGGAGGAGGAGCTGGATGCCCACCGCAACCGCATGATGGAGCGCACCAGCCGCATGCAGAGCATGCTTACCTCGCAGGCAAGAACCACAGCCATGCAGCAGCAGATGACTGCCCGGCGCGAGGAATATCTGACCCAGCAGCAGGCTGCCGCCGCACAGCAGGAAGAGCTGGATGCCGCTGTAGCTGCAGCACAGGCCGCTCTGGATGGGGAAAATGCCCGTCTGGATGCCCTCAAGCAGACCGCACAGGAGCTGGAAGCCGCCCCGAAACGCCTTTTGGAAATGATTCTTGCAAAACAGAAGGAAATGCAGGAGGATGCCCAGAATGCCCGTGCTGCGGAGATGCGTCTGCGCACCCTGAAGGAATTGCAGGACGGTTACGACGGCTATCAGTATGCGGTCAAAAATGCCCTTACCTACGCCCGTCGCCAGAAAATGACCGGGGTCGTGGACGTGGTGGCTATGCTGCTGAGCGTGCCCAGGGAGTACGAGACCGCCATCGATATGGCGCTGGGCGCAGCCATGCAGAATATCGTAACCGAGACCGAGCAGGATGCCAAGCAGCTGATCGAGTACCTGCGCACCAACAAGATGGGTCGCGCAACCTTTTTGCCCATCAGCACCGTTCGGGGGCGCACCCTGAGCCAGCAGGAGCGTAAGGTGCTGTCCATGGACGGCTGCATCGGCATTGCCAGCGAGCTTTGCGGCTACGATCCCCGCTACCGGGGCATTGTGGAAAACCTGCTGGGCAGAACCGTGGTCGCCAAAGATCTGGACAGCGGCATTGCCATTATGCGCGCAGGCGGCCATGCCTTCCGGCTGGTCACCCTTACCGGCGATGTGATCCACTCCGGCGGCAGCATGACCGGCGGCAGCATCCAGCAGAAGGCACAGAACCTGCTGGGGCGCGAGCGGGAAATGAAGGAGCTGGCTGCCCGGATCGAAGAGATCAACGGGCGGGTCACCGAAGCCGGCAACCAAATCGAAGCGTGGGAAAACCAGCGCAGCGAAGCCAAAAAGAAGGGCGAGACCGCGCTGTACGATGTACACCAGCAGGAGATCGCCGTTGTACGTGATACCGAGCGGCTCCATACCGCCCAGGAGCAGCTGAAGGCGCACGCCGCCCGCAGTTCGGCTCTGGCAGAGGCCATTGCCCAACTGGAGGAAAGCCTTGCCGATATCGAAGCGGAGCTGGAACGCATCCGTCGGATGGAAAAGCAGGATGACGTAAGCGAAGAAGAGCTTGCCGCCATCACCGCAGACCTTTCCGGCAGGCTTAACACCGCCCGCCGTAAACGGGAGGATGCGCAGGAAGCGCTTACCGATGCCAAGCTGACCCTGCAGAACGCCCAGCGGGATCGGGAGCAGATCCAGCGGGATCGCAGCCGTCTGGAAAAGGATGCGGGCGAATGCAAAAAAGAACTGGCAGAGCTGTATGCACGCCGGGAGACCACCCGTTTGGATCTGGAAGCGGCCGGACAGGCGAAGCAGCATGCACTGTCCAGAATCCAACAGGCGGAGAGCGGCATGGAGGCAGCCCGCCGCCATGTGGAGGACACCGAAAGCCGTCGGGATGAATGCACCCGGCAGCTCCGGGATATCCAGAACGAGATCGATGCAGCCCAGCTGGTTACCGCCCGGGAGACCGAGCGGGTGCACCGGCAGGAGATGGCGCTGGGGCGCATGAAGAACGATGTATCCGTGATCTGCGACCGCCTGTGGGATACCTACGAGCTCAGCTACGCAGGCGCCATGGAGCAGCTGATGGCCTATCCCCAGCCGGAAAAGCCCTTCAAGGAAAGCGAAGCCGAGGGTGAGGCGCAGAAGATCCGTGACAGGATCCGTTCGATGGGGCCGGTCAATGTGGCTGCCATCGAGGAATATGCCCAGACGAACGAACGCTATACCCAGCTCAGCGAGCAAAAACGGGATCTGGAAAAGGCGCAGCGGGATCTGAAGGATCTGATCTCCCAGCTGCTCAACAAGATGGAAACCGTGTTCGTGGAGCAGTTCGGGCTGTTGCAGACCTATTTTGCCGAAACCTTTGTGCGGCTCTTCGGCGGCGGCCGGGGCGAGATCTGTCTGGCAGACCCGGAGCATCCGCTGGATTGCGGCATTGAGATCATCGTGCAGCCTCCGGGCAAGAAACGCCAGATCCTCAGCCTGTTCTCCGGCGGCGAACGCGCTCTTACCGCCATTGCACTGCTGTTTGCCATGCTCAAGCTCAAGCCCACCCCGTTCTGTATTCTGGACGAGATCGAGGCCGCGCTGGACGATGCCAACATCAGTTATTTTGCCGATTATCTGAAGGAATTCAGCCGTGATACCCAGTTCGTGGTGGTCACCCACCGCAAGGGTACCATGGAGCGGTGCGACACCCTCTTTGGCGTGGCCATGGAAGAGAGGGGCGTCAGCAGCATGGTCAGCGTGAATCTGACCGATTACGAATAAAGGGAGGTACCCAAGATGTCCGAAAAGAAAGGTCTGTTTTCCCGTCTGAAGGACGGTCTGTTCAAAAGCCGCCAGCAGATGGCGCAGGTGATGGATGATGCCGTACGCGAGGATCGCACCATCGATGAGGATCTCTACGACGAGTTTCTGGATGCCCTCATCCTCAGCGATATGGGCGCAAAGTGCGCACAGGAAGCCATCGATGCGCTGCGCAAGGTCGTAGCCGAGAAAAAGCTGAAGAACGGCGCGCAGGCCAAGGAGGAGCTGAAGAGCATCCTTGTGGGCATGCTGGATGTGCACAAGGAGCCCCTGCGCTGGCCCATGGTCACCCTTGTGGTGGGCGTGAACGGCGTAGGCAAGACCACCACTATCGGCAAGCTGGCGCTGCGTTTTCAGGGTCTGGGACGCACCATTATCCTGTGTGCGGCCGACACCTTCCGCGCCGCTGCTGCCGAGCAGCTGACGGTCTGGGCAGAGCGTGCCCGCTGCCCCATCGTAAAGCATAAGGAGGGCGCAGATCCCGCCGGTGTGGTGTTTGACGGTGTAAAGGCCGCCAAAGCCCAGCACGCCGACCTGCTCATCGTGGATACCGCGGGTCGCCTGCATAACAAGAAGAACCTGATGGAAGAAATGGAAAAGATGCGCCGTGTCATCGACCGGGAATACCCGGAAGCCATGGTGCGCTGCCTGCTGGTGGTGGATGCCACCACCGGTCAGAACGGACTGCAGCAGGCCCGCGCCTTCCGCGAGGCGGCAGGCATCAACGGTATCGTGCTCACCAAGCTGGATGGCACCGCCAAAGGCGGCATTGCCTTCGGCATTGTGCAGGAGCTGCAGGTGCCGGTGATGTACGTGGGCGTGGGCGAAGGGATCGAAGATCTGCAGGCTTTCGATGCAAAGGAATTTGTGGATGCGCTCTTTGACTGAGCGCACCGGAGGAAACGACTATGATGCTTGGTTCGTACTACTATAAGAGCAAAGCCAAGGAGTACCTGAAGGGCAACTGGCAGAATGCTATGCTGGTCGCGTTCTTTTCAGGTGTTCTGGGCACGGTGCTGCAGGTTCTGCAGCTGGTGCTTCTGCCCAATCAGCTCGGCTTTGCCACGGCAGAAGCCTATCTGGAAGCTCTGCTTCAGATTCCTCAGAGCACATGGATCATTCTGCTGGCGGGGTCTTTGGCTACGCTGCTCTTCTCGCCGGTGCTGGGGCTTGGCAATAACCATTATTTTGTGGAGCTGACCCGGGGCACGGATCTGGGCTTTACGGGGCTCTTCAGCCGGATGAGCCTGTTCGGCAAAGCCCTGTGGCTGTATCTGCGCATGGCTGTACAGATCCTTCTGTGGTCGCTGCTGCTGGTGATCCCCGGCATCATTGCCGCGATCCGCTACAGCATGGCGCCTTATTATCTGGCTGAGAACCCGGAGATCACCGCCGGTGAGGCGCTGGAGCGCAGCAAGGCTGCCATGGACGGCCGCAAGATGACCTTCTTCTCGCTGGTGATCAGCTTTATGGGCTGGACGCTGCTGGCGTTGCTGGTGGAAACCTATCTGGGCGATGTGAATTACGTACTGGGTACGGTGGTGGGGCTTGCCATACAGGTGTGGGTCGCCGCTTACCAGAATGCCGCCATTGCCGCCTTCTACCGGGTGGTCAGCGAGAAAAACGGTATGCGCCGCGCTTTTGATGAGATGTTCGGACACTTCGAGGAAATGGGCATGGATCCCGAAACCCTGGAGCAGATGAAGGAACAGGCCGAGCAGAGCATGCAGCAGCCGGACAGGGAAGCCGGTGAGGGCAACAGCGACCGGCCCTCTGATGATGATGAAATGCTGGATTGAGCACCAGAGGAGCAACCCCTGCTCCCATACCGTTAACAAAGGAGAATGCTTATGCCGTCCCTGAAGGGCTACAGCAGCGATCTGGAATACAGTTACGCCCCCGGCGTGTTCCCATCGCTGGAATTGATGCGGGTCAGACCCGAAAGCGCCACGCGGCTTTTGCTCAGTGAAAGGGCGCAGGGCGAGGGCGTGGAAAAGCTCCGGCAGATCTGCCGGGAATACGGCGTGCGGGAAGAGATCGCCGACAAGGCGCTTCGCCGCATCAGCGGCAAGGATAACTGTTTTGCCGCCGTGGTGTTTGAAAAATGGCAGGCAGAACTGGCGGCAGACAAGCCCCACGTGGTGCTGCACCATCCCATGGACGAGGGCAATCTGGGCACCATCCAGCGAACCCTGCTGGGCTTGGGGCTGAAGGATATCGCCGTGATCCGTCCTGCTGCGGATGCTTTTGATCCCCATGTGGTGCGCGCAACCATGGGGGCGCTGTTCAGCCTGCGGCTCAAGCAGTACGACAGCTTTGAGGCCTATCGGCAGGAATATCCGGGTCATCGGCTGTATCCCTTTATGCTGGACGGCTCCGTGATGCTGGAGGAAGCGGTGCAGAGCGTTCAAAAACCCTATGCGCTGGTTTTCGGTAACGAAGGCAGCGGTCTGCCGCCCGAGTTTGCGCAGCTGGGGCAGGCGGTGCGCATTCCACACAGCAACGAGATTGACTCGCTGAATCTGTCCATTGCGGTGGGCATCGGCGCATATGCATTTGTTCACGCACAGGAAAAACAGGAGGGCTGATTGATTGATGAAACCGGAATATGAAGCCATCGGCGCGCAGCTGCGCAGCTGTATTGAATATCTTGCCAAGGCAGGCGGTCTGAAGCCCGGCGCAGTTGTGGTGCTGGGCTGCTCCACCAGCGAGGTGGCGGGCGGTCTCATCGGCAAAAACAGCGTGCCCGAGCTGGGCGATGCCATTGCCGAAGCCATGATCGAAACCTGCAAGGCGCTGGGTCTGCGCCCGGTGTTCCAGTGCTGCGAACACCTGAACCGCGCGCTGGTGATGGAGCAGGAAACGCTGGATCATCTGCGTCTGCGGCAGGTGAATGTAATGCCCGTACCCAAGGCGGGCGGCAGCGCAGGCGCTGCGGCATGGCTGCGCTTCAGTCAGCCCGCCGTGGCAGACTTTATTCAGGCAGACGCTGCCATCGACATCGGCGATACGCTGGTGGGCATGCACATCCGCCCTGTGGCGGTGCCCCTGCGCATGGACGGCAAGGCCCCCAAGGTGGGTCAGGCCCACGTGACCATGGCGTACAGCCGCCTGCCCTTTATCGGCGGCAGCCGTGCCCAGTACCCGGATAAGTGAACAAAAACCGCCCGCCGGAAGCAGCAGCCTCCGGCGGGCGGTTTGGTTTTGGCATCAGCCTTCGGGAACCACGGGCGCAAAGGTGAGCAGCAGCTCCTCCAGCGCAGGCAGCAGCGCATCGGACAGCTCGCTGCTGTTGGGATGGTTCGCATTGAAGTGGATGGCGCAGCCGTTGACGATGGTCTCCGCGTACAGGAAGCTGCCGTCCTCGTCCGTCATGGAATAGACATAGAAGGGGATCTGCCACTCCCCTGCAGTGATGGTCGCCAGATATTGGATGTCCTGGTCTGCAAAGGCGTCCAGCGTGGCAGCCAGATACTCGCTGCGGGACTGGGCATCGGCGCTGAACAGGGTGGTTCCCTCAAATTCGGGGATCACCTCCATGGCGGCATCGATAAAAATATCCTCCGTGCTGTTGTAGAGCATAAACAGCCAGCTGTATTCGTCGGTGTTCTCGTACAGGTAGGCGGTATCGTCGATCCTGTATGCGTTTTCATCGTATTGGACGGTATAGATACCGGCCGCGTTGTGTTCTGCCGCCAGCGCGGGCAGGCACAGGCAGCACAGCAGCAGGACAAGTGCGGTAAGGATCGTTTTCTTCACGGTACATACCTCCTCGGGTGGCATTCTCTGTAACGGTATTATAGCACAGCCGCCGCCCCGGCACCAATGGATAAAGTGTAAACGATTCAAACACTTGCATAGTGAGCTGCATACAGGTATACTAAATAGGTCTGTGCTTCTTTGAGCCCGGACGGAAAGGGGATTCCCGATGAGACCCATGATGGAGATGCTGGAGAAGGCTTCCCGCCGCCTGTCGCTGCATATGCCCGGCGCACAGGGACAGGCTCCCTTCGGCAGCGTTGATCCTTATTTGCTGGATACCACCGAGCTGGGGGTCACCGACGATCTGTACGCCCCGGGCAACGGCATTGCCAAAGCCCAGGAGCTGATCGCCCGCAGCGCAGGTGCACAGAGTACCCTGATGCTCTCCGGCGGCAGCACCGCCGGTATGCATGCCATGCTGCTCTATGCCGCCGCCCGGGGCGATAAGGTGATCCTGCCCCGCAATGTGCACATCAGTGCGCTGCATCTGTGTGCGGTGGCAGGTATCCAACCGGTTTTCGTGCCGGTGGACCATACCACCTCCGGCAGACCCTACAGTACGGCTGAAAATTATTACAGCGTTATGGAGCAGCACCCGGATGCCAGAGCGGTGCTGGTGCTCAACCCCGATTATTACGGCACTCTGGGTCCGGTACGCCGGGTGGCGGAGCGGGCGCATGCCATGGGCATGCTGGTGCTCTGCGACGAAGCCCACGGTGCGGTGTTTAACTGGTACCGCCGGGAATACGGCGCACTTTCTCAGGGAGCGGATCTGGTGGTACAGTCCGCCCACAAGACCCTGCCCGCCCTTACCGCAAGCGCATGGCTGCATGCTTCTGCCAAAGTGGATGCGGGGCTTCTGCGGAAACGGCTGCGCATGGTGCAGACCAGCAGCCCCTCTTTTGTGATCATGCTTTCGCTGGATGACGCCCGGGAATGGATGGATCTGAACGGCGCACAGGCGGGAGCGGAGCTGGAGACCGCGTTGGCAGCGTTCCGGAAAGAGGCTGCCGCCCTCGGTTATGCCGACGGGCAGCAGGCATTGCCCCAAAGCGTTGCCGCCGACCCGCTGCGGCTGGTACTGGATGCGCCCCAGGGCGGCTTCCGGCTGGCAGAACAGCTGGAGGAAGCGGGTATCGATATCGAACTGTGCGACTGTGCGGGCATCGGCTGCATCCTTTCCCTTGCCGACGGCCCCCGCAGGCTGGACAGGTTGCTGGAAGCCCTGCGCACCATCCCGGCGGTAAGCGGAAGCCGGGAAGAACTGCCCAAGCCGCCGCCCATCCCGCCCCGGAAAATGCCGCTGCACGAAGCGGCGTTTGCCCCCGCAGAACCGGTTGCCATCCGGGATGCGGCCGGGCGCATCAGCGCGGGGCAGGTGGGGCTGTATCCCCCCGGGGTCGCCGCACTGGCGGCGGGGGAGGAGATCACCCCCGGGATCGTGGCGTGGCTGTCGGCTATGCCGCCCCAACGGCTGTTCGGTCTGGATGAAGACGGAAGACTTACCTGTGTAAGAGAAGGAGTATGACCCATGAATCAGTTCCCTTATGATGCAGTCATTTTCGATCTGGACGGCACCCTGTTCGATGCCGAGGACGGTATCGTATCCTCTGTGGTCAGCGCCATGGAAGAGCTGGAGCTGCCCATTCCCGAGGACGCGGATCTGCGTCTGGTGGTGGGCCCGCCTCTGCTGGATTCCTTCCGTAATCTGCTCAGGATCCCGGAGGATCGTCTGGATGAGGCCGTGGAAAGCTACAAGCGGCATTTTGCACAGGAGGGCATGTACCGCTACCAGATCTATCCCCATATCCGCAGCATTCTGCAGATGCTGCGGGAGGGCGGCGTGCACGTGGGTCTTGCCACCAGCAAGGATCGCAATATTGCCAACCGGGTGATGGACTATTTCGGTCTCAGCCACTATTTTGATGCCATTGTGGGCGAGAATGTAGATCATGTCAAGCTGGGCAAGCCGGAGCTGATCCGCCGCGCCCTGCCGGAGAAATACCGCTGCGCCGCCATGGTGGGCGACCGCTGCTTCGATGTGGCGGGCGCAAAGGGTGCGGGCATCGAGTGCGTGGGCGTCAGCTACGGCTGCGGCTCCGAAGAGGAACTGCAGGATGCGGGAGCGGATCATATCGTGCCGGATACCGAATCCCTGCGCGCGCTGCTCTGCCCGGGCGCAGAGATCCCCCGGGGCTTTTTCCTGAGCATGGAGGGTCTGGACGGCAGCGGCAAGACCACCCAGATGGAGCTTCTGGAAAAGAAGCTGCGTCAGCTGGGCTATTCCGTGGTGCGTACCCGCGAACCCGGCGGCTGCGATATCAGCGAGGATATCCGCTCCATCATCCTTTCCACCGACAACATGGAGATGTGCTCCACCACCGAAGCGCTGCTGTATGCCGCCTCCCGCGCCCAGCATGTGCACCAGCTGATCCGTCCCGCCGTGGAGGAGGGTCGGGTGGTGCTCTGCGACCGCTTTGTGGACAGCTCTGTGGCCTATCAGGGCGGCGGGCGACAGCTGGGTCTGGAGACCATCCAGCAGATCAACGCCCCCGCGGTTGCCGACATGATGCCCGACATGACCATCTATCTGGCCATCGACCACCGCACCGCCATCCGCCGCAGGCTCAATGCCTCCACCCCGGATCGTCTGGAACTGGAGGATCTGGAGTTTTTCGAGCGGGTGCAGAAGGCATACGAACGCCTCATCAAGGAAAACCGTAAGCGCTTCGCCAGTGTGGATGCAGAGCGGGATATCGACAGCATCGCAAAGGATGTGCTGGCTGCGGTGCTGGAGAAGATCGAGCCGGAGGCAAAGTGGGAGGAATAAGCATGGAACGGGTCGTTGTGGGTATGTCCGGCGGCGTGGACAGCTCTGTGGCTGCGCTTTTGCTGAAGCAGCAGGGTTATGACGTTGTCGGCGTATTCATGAACAACTGGGAGGAGACCGACCCCGACGGCGCATGCACCGCCGTGGATGACTGGCGGGATGTGCAGGCAGTCTGCGATGTGATCGGCATTCCCTACTACAGCGTCAATTTTGCCCGGGAGTATCAGGAAAGGGTTTTCTCCTACTTTCTGGAGGAATACCGCCGCGGGCGCACCCCCAACCCGGATGTGCTGTGCAACCGGGAGATCAAGTTCAAATCCTTCCTGCACTATGCCATGCAGCTGGGCGGTACCCATATGGCTACCGGTCACTTTGTGCGCAAGGACGTGCGGGACGGACATACCGTGCTGCTCAAGGGCGATGACCCCAACAAGGATCAGAGCTATTTCCTCTACATGCTCAAGGAAGCGCAGCTGGAAAAAGCGCTCTTCCCTGTAGGGCAGCTCACCAAGCCGGAGATCCGCCGTATTGCGGAGGAGCACGGGCTGCCGGTCTTCCAAAAGAAGGACTCCACCGGTGTCTGCTTTATCGGTGAACGCAACTTCCGCCAGTTTTTGCAGAATTACCTGCCCACTCAGCCCGGTGATATGCTTACCGAGGATGGGGAAAAGGTGGGCGAGCATATGGGACTGATGTACTATACCCTCGGCCAGCGCAGGGGGCTTGGCATCGGCGGCAGGGGCGACGGGCGCAGCTGGTTCGTTGTGGAGAAGGATCTTGCCCGCAACGTGCTGGTGGTGGCACAGGGTGAGGACAGCCCCCGTCTGTATGCCAACCGCATCCGGGCCAGTCAGCCCACATGGATCGCCGATCAGCCGCCCATGGGGGAAGGGGAGAGCATCCGCTTGACCGCCCGTTTCCGCTACCGGCAGCCCGATCAGGCGGTTACCGTTACACGGCAGGGTGATGAGCTGCTCATCGCTTCCGACGAGCTGCAGCGCGCCATCACCCCCGGGCAGAGCGTGGTCTTCTATCAGGGGGATGTGTGCCTTGGCGGCGCCATCGAGGAAGAGGCGTGGATGGGCTGATTGTACTTTTTCTGTACAGCGTGCCTTATCTGCCTGCTTTTGAGCTGAATATGCATACTATCGTCAAAATTGGGATACTTTTATCCCAATTTTGACGATTTTTTCGTTGACGGATCAACATGTGGTTTGGTAATATTGTTATGTAAGTATAGTTCGTAACAAAGTTGCATAACTTTTCAAACAGAAGCAAAGAGGACTGCACTATGGCAAGAGAACACAACTTTCATCAGGACGAGAGGGCTCCCGCCCTTCCTGTGGACCTGAAGCATGAAAACCGGAAAAAGGTGCTTACAGCCTTTCACAGAGGCGAAGAATGCACCGTTGCGGACATCTCCAACCAAACGGGCATCAGCCGTCTTACGGTAATGCGCGCCATCCAGCACTTCATCTCCAAGGGCGTACTGCGCTCTGTGGGACTGGGTGAAAGCAGCAACATGGGCGGCAAGAAGCCGGAACGCTTCGCCTTTGCCGACAAGCGGCTCACCCTGTGTATCGCGCTCTGGCCCCGCTCCACCCGCCTCAGCCTGCGCACCATTACCGGCATGCCGGTGGGGGAAACCGATTTCCCCAGCGATCTGCACCGTTCGCTGGATGCTGTGTTCGACGATCTGGCAGTCCATATCGATGCTTTTTTGCAGGAAAACAAGATTTCCCGCAGCCGCCTCTACGGCGTTATGCTCTCCACCGCCGGTACGGTGGATGCAGAGACGGGTACCCTGCGCTACAGTGTCCATTCCCCCGAATGGGGCGACTGCATCCCCCTCAGGTCGTATCTGGAAAAGATCATGGGGCCATTGCCCGCTCTGCTGGTGGAAAACGCCGGCAAGACTGCCGGGCGCGCTGCGCTGCTTCGGCAGGAAGAAACGCAGACCGGGCGTGCGCTTACCGTGTTTACGGCATGGGGCGTGTCTGCCTGTATGGTGGAAGACGGCGCTATCCTGAACGGTCCTTTGTCCCTGGTGGGCGAGATCGGGCATATGTCCATCGACCCGACGGATCCCGAGCTTTGTCCCTGCGGACGGCACGGCTGTCTGGAACGGCTGGTCAGCCCGGAACGGCTTCTGCGGCTTCTTGCGGAGAAGCCCGCCCCGGCAGGAAGCCCGCTGGCGGTTATGGGCAATGCTTTTTCCTACGAGCTGCTGTTTACGGCAGCGCAGGCAGGGGATGCCCGCGCTATGGAGCTGACCGATCATCTGGCCCGTTGCTATGCCGATGCGCTGCATAATGTTGCTGTGGTGTACAATCCCGACCATGTGGTATTCCAGGGCTCTGTGGGGCATGCCTGCGGCTATTTCGATGCCCGCCTCCGGGAAGCCATGAGCGGCTTCTGTTACTACCCGGAGGGCAGGGCCTTCGGCATCACCTACGACCCCACCGATCTGCTCACCCTCAACGCCGACGGCGGTTGGTATATGCTCAACGAGCACTATTTCAGCGACCCCCGGCTCTATCAGGAGGACTGATTCCCTGTTCTTATCCCCTCAAAACCGCTCAGCAGCAACCGCTGCCGGGCGGTTTTTCACTGTTTTCCGTGCTTTTTGCCCGCACCGGCTCAGGTAGGAACAATTTTTTACAAAACAAAGAAGAAACAGAGATATTTCTTGACATACAAACCTTTCGGGCGTATGATTTCACCACAGCGGATACGTTTTCGCTGATTTTGGTTCAAGGAGGAGAACTTCCATGAAGAAAATGACCAAGTTTGTTGCTATCGTGCTGGCCATGATGCTGGTACTTTCCATGGGCAGCGTTGCCGCTGCTGAGGGCGCTCTGAAGATCGGCTTCATCGGCCCCCTGACCGGCGCTGCTGCTGTTTACGGCACCTCTGCTATGCAGGGTGGTCAGATTGCTGTTGACGAGATCAACGCTCTGGGAGGTCTGCAGATCGAGTTCCTGACCCAGGACGACGAGCATGCTCCCGACAAGTCCGTGAACGCTTATGACTACCTGATGCAGCAGGGCGTTCAGGTGATCGTCGGCTGCGTTACCTCCAGCCCCTGCGTTGCCGTTGCTGACTACGCTTTCGAAGAGCGCGTATTCATGCTCACCCCCTCCGCTTCTTCCACCGCCGTGACCGAAGGCCGCGACAACGTGTACCAGGTCTGCTTCTCCGACCCCGCACAGGGCAGCGCTTCCGCTCAGTACATCGGCATGAACGGTCTGGCCACCAAGGTCGCCGTTATCTACAACAACGCCGATGCTTACTCCACCGGCATCTACCAGACCTTCATGGCTGAAGCTGCCAACCAGCCCTTCGAAGTGGTTTCCGAAAGCACCTTCACCGATGACACCACCGACTTCTCCGTGCAGGTAAAGGCTGCTCAGGATGCCGGTGCCGAGCTCATCTTCCTGCCCATCTACTACACCCCCGCTTCCATGATCCTCAAGCAGGCCGACAGCATGGAGTACGACTGCCAGTTCTTCGGCGTTGACGGCATGGACGGCATCCTCACCATGGAAGGCTTCGACACCTCCCTGGCCGAGGGCGTTATGCTGCTGACTCCCTTCTCTGCCGACTCTACCGAAGAGCGCAGCGCCAAGTTTGTCAGCGAGTACAAGACCAAGTACGGCGAGACTCCCACCCAGTTCTCCGCCGATACCTACGACTGCATCTACATCCTCTACGATGCCATGCAGAAGGCCGGTCTTACCGCCGAGAGCAGCTACGAAGAGGTTTGCGAGGCTCTGATCGCCTTCATGCCCACCTACAGCCACGACGGCATCACCGGCAGCCCCATGACCTGGAACGAAAAGGGCGAAGTCTCCAAGACCCCCATGGCTGTGGTCATCGAGAACGGCGTGTACGTCGGCAAGTAATTATTGGTTGCAAAGCAGCCATTCGGGGAGAGTGCCCGGTCAAAACGGCACTCTCCCATTTTCCGTATTTTGCTTTACCTGTTTATCCGCAATGTTTTCCGAATTCGACTAACTGAGAATTGGGGTTGATCCGCGTGTCCTTCCTCTCCAACCTGATCAACGGCATCAGTCTTGGAAGCGTGTACGCCATCATTGCGCTTGGCTATACCATGGTTTACGGCATTGCCAAGATGCTCAACTTCGCCCATGGCGACGTGATCATGATCGGCGCATACATCTCTTTCTGCGTAACCCAGTATCTGGGTCTGCCGGCCTGGGTATCCATTCTGGCTTCCATGCTGGTGTGCACCCTGCTGGGTATGACCATCGAACGGCTGGCCTACAAGCCCCTGCGCAGCGCCCCCTCTCTGGCGGTGCTCATCACCGCTATCGGTATGAGTTATTTTCTGCAGAATGTGGCGCAGCTCATCTGGGGCGCCAACCCCAAGAGCTTCAACTCTGTGGTGGCTATGGAGCCCCTGCGCCTGTTCGGCGGTCAGCTCATCATCACGGACGAGGCGATCGTTACCGTGCTCACCTGTGTCGTGATCATGATCTGTCTGACCCTCTTTACCGAAAAGACCAAGATGGGCAAGGCTATGCGCGCTGTCAGCGAGGATAAGGGCGCAGCGCAGCTGATGGGCATCAACGTGAACATGACCATCTCCGTCACCTTTGCCATCGGCTCTGCGCTGGCGGCCATCGCCGGTGTGCTGCTGTGCTCCACCTACCCCGCGCTGATGCCCACCACCGGCTCCATGCCCGGCATCAAGGCCTTTACCGCTGCTGTATTCGGCGGTATCGGCTCCATTCCCGGCGCCATGCTGGGCGGCATCCTGCTGGGTGTGATCGAGATCTTCGGCAAGTCCTATATCTCCACCGAGCTGGGCGACGCTATTGTGTTCGCCATCCTCATCATCCTTCTGCTGGTGAAGCCTACCGGCCTCCTTGGCAAGAAGGTAAACGAAAAGGTGTAAGGAGGTGGCATGAAATGAAAAAGAAGCTCAACAGAACCTTTATCAACAATGCCATCACCTACGCCATGGTGATCATCGCCTTTGTGGTGCTGTATTCCATGCAGCAGGCGGGCATGCTGTCCCGTACCATCAAGGGCCAGCTGATCCCGGTCTGCGTATGGATCGTGATGGCGGTTTCCCTGAACCTGACGGTGGGTATCTCCGGCGAGCTGAGCCTTGGTCATGCGGGCTTTATGTGCGTGGGCGCTTTCGTGGGCGCAGTGTTTTCCGGTGTGTTCAAGGCCACCATGCCCAACGAGACCCTGCGGCTGATCCTTTCCATGCTGGTGGGCGGCATTGCCGCCGGGATCACCGGCGTGATCGTGGGCGTTCCCGTGCTCCGTCTCCGGGGCGACTATCTGGCCATCGTTACGCTGGCCTTTGGCGAGATCATCCGCAATGTGCTCAACTGTCTGTATATCTCCATGGACGGCGGTGCGCTGTTCTTCGGTTTCAGCAATCCCAGCCTGCCCGGCAAGCTGATCGTCAACGGCCCTCAGGGCGTGCAGGGCATCTCCCGTATCTCCACCTTCCCCATGGGCTTTGCGCTGATCATTGTTACACTGATCGTGGTGCTGAACATGACCAACAGCCGTGCGGGCCGTGCCATTATGGCGCTGCGGGATAACCGCATCGCTGCCGAGTCTGTGGGCATCAGCGCCACCAAGTACAAGCTGATGGCCTTCGTTACCTCCGCTGCGCTGGCGGGTATGGCGGGTGCGCTTTATGCCATGAACTATTCCACCGTTACCGGTGCCAAGTTCAAGTTCGACACCTCCATCCTTGTGCTGGTGTTCGTGGTGCTGGGCGGCATCGGCAGCATCCGCGGCTCCATCATTGCCGCAACGGTGCTCACCATCCTGCCCGAGCTGCTGCGCGAGTTCAGCGATTACCGTATGCTCATCTACGCTGTGGTGCTCATCGTGGTCATGCTGGCCACCAACAGCCCCGCCTTCAAGCAGTTCCTCAGCGTGGTAAAGGATAAGATCGTGGGCCTGTTTGCCAAGAAAAACAGAGAGGGGGATGCGGCAAATGAGTGAGAAGAAACAGACCACCATGGTGCCCTATCCCAGCCATGCCATCGTTCCCGAACGCGATGTGAACAAGAAGCCTGTGCTGGAAGCCCGCCATCTGGGCGTGGAATTCGGCGGTTTGAAGGCGGTTGATGACTTCAACCTGATCATCGGCCCCACGGAGATCGCCGGTCTCATCGGTCCCAACGGCGCCGGCAAGACCACCATTTTCAACCTGATCACCAAGGTATACCAGCCCACCATGGGTACCATCCTTGTGGACGGCAGGGATACCGCAGGCATGAACACCATCCAGATCAACAAGCTGGGCATTGCCCGTACTTTCCAGAACATCCGCCTGTTCGACAAGCTGAGTGTGGAGGATAACGTAAAGATCGGTCTGCATAATCAGATGAAGTACAACGCCGCCGCCGGTGTGCTGCGGCTGCCCGGCTACTGGAAGCAGGAAAAGCGCATGCACGAGAAGGCGCTGGATCTGCTCAGCATCTTCGATATGCAGGATCTGGCGAACCATGAGGCAGGCTCCCTGCCCTACGGTGCACAGCGCCGTCTGGAGATCGTGCGCGCCCTTGCCACCAATCCCAAGCTGCTGCTTCTGGACGAGCCCGCCGCCGGCATGAACCCTGCCGAGACCGCCGAGCTGATGGAAAACATCGTGAAGATCCGCGATACGTTCCAGATCGCCATCATGCTCATCGAGCACGATATGAAGCTGGTCATGGGCATCTGTGAAGGCATTGCCGTGCTCAACTACGGGCGCATCATCGCCAAGGGTACCCCCAGCGAGATCCAGAACAACCCCACTGTTGTGGAAGCCTATCTGGGCAAGAAGAAGGAGGGTTGAGGATGAGCAATCTGCTGAAGGTTGAAAACCTGCACGTGTACTACGGCAGCATCCATGCCATCAAGGGCATTTCCTTCGAGGTAAACGAGGGCGAGATCGTTACCCTGATCGGCGCAAATGGCGCAGGCAAGAGCACCACCCTCAACACCGTTGCCGGTCTTTTGAAACCCCGCAGCGGCAGCATCCTTCTGCATGACCAGAGCATTGCCGGTGTACCTGCGGACAAGATCGTGTCCCGCGGCATGGCGCTGTGCCCCGAAGGCCGCCGTGTCTTCCTGCAGATGAGCGTGAAGGAGAATCTGGAGATGGGCGGCTTTACCCGCCCCGCTGCAGAGATCGCCGAATCCATTGAAGATGTATACCAGCGCTTCCCCCGCCTGAAGGAACGCTACAAGCAGGTAGCGGGCACCCTGTCCGGCGGCGAGCAGCAGATGCTGGCCATGGGCCGCGCTTTGATGAGCAAGCCCAAGCTGCTCATGCTGGACGAGCCCTCCATGGGTCTGGCTCCTATTCTGGTGGAGCAGATCTTTGATATCATCAAGGAGCTGCACGAGGCAGGCACCACCATCCTGCTGGTAGAGCAGAACGCACAGATGGCGCTCAGCGTTGCCGACCGGGCATATGTGCTGGAGACCGGCAACATTGTCAAGGAAGGCCCCGCGCCGGAGCTGCTCAACGACGATGCTGTCAAGAACGCCTATCTGGGCGACTGATCCCGGGGAAAGCCCGTAGGGCTTTGACGGCTGTCCGGGGCTGCAGCGCAAGACGCCGGTCCCGGACGGTCGCATCCCCATTGGGATGCCGAGCGGGTTTGACATATATAGCAGAGAGGAGAAAGCATTGCGCTTTCTCCTCTCTGCTTTTTGGTTGCGCAGCAGCAGTCCTTCTGCTACAATGGTTTCACAGTGAAAGCAACAACCATGAAAGGTGGTGCGATCCATGCCCAAAGGGCGTATCATTTTCCTCAACGGCGTTACCAGCTCCGGCAAAACATCCATTGTGGATGCCCTGCAAGAGCGGGATGAACCGTTCTTCTATGTGGTCGCCAACGATCTGTTCGAGCAGATGGTGGGGGACAGGTTCCTCCGGGAGGACTATTGGAAGTACCTCAGCGAAGTGATCCTGATGATGTACCACACCGCCAAGCTGTATTCCGATATGGGCAAACACGTATTGATCGACGGCATCCTTGTGGAGCGGGAGCAGCTTGCCCCTCATTACCGTCGGCTGCGGGAGATCCTCAGGGACAATCCGCTGGATATCGTGGAAGTCCGCTGTTCGCTTGAGACCTGCCGCGAGCGTAATATCGCCCGGGGCGACCGCTACGAGACCCAGTCGGAAGAGCAGGCGGCCATCATGGCGCAGAACATAGCATACAGTCTCAGCGTGGATACCGAGAATAATACCCCTCAGCAATGCGCCGCCCAGATCATCGAAAGCCTTTTTCCATAACCCCTGTGCCCATGAAATGGGCACAGAGCCGAGGTGCAGGAGACCATGTCTCCTGCCGGGTTACCAAGGGCAGCGCCCCTGCCCTCACCGCCGTTTCATTCCCGCAACGATGGCACCGGCAATGCCGCCGCCCGCAACGCCCATGGCGATGTCGCTCAGGTAGGCGGTAAAAGGCAGCTGCTGCCCGGAAAGCAGGGCGTAGAGCAGAACGCCGAGCAGCATGTAACTGAGCCCGACCCCTGCGCCGATCAGCAGCCCGTTGTCGCCGCTGCGTCCAACGGCAGCATAAACACCCACGAAGATGCTGCCCAGCTTGATCAGCTGATTCACGATGCGGATCACCTGATCGGAGGGCTTGAGCCATTGCATCAGCAGGGCAAAGAGCAGAACGCATGCCAGCGTTACACCAATGGCAACGAGAAGCCCGCGGAGAAGCCTCCCCCACGGGGTCTGGCGGCTGCGTGCGCTTCTGCGGCGGCGCGGAGGACGGGTGGCTGCAGGCGTGGTATATCCGGACATGAAAAACCCTCCCTTGAATGCTTTGTAAAAGATATGCATGCAAGGGAGGGTTTATGCTATACAGCGTAATTAGTTGAGAACCTCGGAATCGTTCTCGATGGCAACATCTTCCACCTGACGGATGGCCCAGCGGGCGAAGATCAGCTTAACGTTGTCCTTGCCGACGGAGAGCTCCAGGGTGTCGTCCTTGATGTTGGTGATAGTGCCGTAGATGCCGCCGATGGTGGAGACGCGGTCGCCAACCTTCAGGGCATTGAGCATTTCCTGAACCTTCTTTTCCTTCTTGCGCTGGGGACGGATGAGCATGAAGTAGAAGATCACGAAAATGAGAACCATGGGCAGCAGAGAAATCAGCGTGCCGATGATACCCATCTGAGCGGGTACTTCTTCAGCGCCGGGAGTGGTAGCGGCAGCGGCAGCGGTGTCAACAGCGGCCTGTTCCAGAGCCATCAGAGAGAAAAACTTCATTGTAGAAACCCCTTTCCATAGTAGGTATTCTGGATTATAGCAAATCCTGTGAAAAAGTACAAGCCAATTTCATGAAATTGCCGGAAGGGAAATAACGCCCGGCGGCGCACAAACGTAAAAATGCAGGCGAAATGCTGTACTTTCTTATGGTTTTCATGTACAATATAAATTGATTACGTGTGATGTTCTGCGCATAAAAGCCTGTTGGACGAACGCTTCCGCAGGGAGCCTTTGCGGTATTGTTTTTCCCTGTTCCGCGGGTTGGTATGCACAGAATAACCATCACAGAGGAGGGCTTTTTGATGCGGATCGATCTGACCTGCCCCGTAGAGCTGTGGCAGTATGCGCTGCCTACGGAATCATCCCCGGAATGCACCTTTGTTATGAATAATCTGAGCAATAAAGTCGTGGTCTCCGTTATGGTCACGCTGAATTGCTATAATCAGCAGGAGCAGTTGCTGCTGCGCCAGTCCGAGCGCGTGCAGGGGCTCAAGGCCGGTGTGGGCGAACGCTTCAACATTGTTATTCTGCCCACCCAATGGGACGGTGTGGATGGCATGGATCTGGTGGTGGAAAAGGTCTGGTTTGACGATTCCACCGTGTGGCGCAGAGGCGGCGCACCCCTTACCCAGTATACGCCCAACACCCTTAATCCCGGCCGCTCGCTGGATCATCTGCGTTTTGTCGCGGGCAGGGACGCTGTCGGCTACCCCCAGCTGCAGGAGGAGGCATGGCTGTGTGTGTGCGGCCGCGCCAATGCGCTGGAAAGCGACCGTTGCTGCCGGTGCGAGCGGGGACGGGATACCGTTTTTGCCAGCTATAACAAGGAAAATGTGGATATGATCATCGCTGTGCGCGAGCGCAAGCTGGCGGATGAATCCCGTAAAGCGCGGGAAGTGAACAGCCGCCTGAACGAGGAAGAAAGCAAGCGCAGGAGCGCAGCCAAGCGCAAGAGCCGCAACCGCAAGCGTTTTGCCGGTCTGCTGGTCGCAGTGCTGGCGCTGGCGGCTGTGGCGGTTTTCTGGGGGCTGCCCACCCTCCGCTACCAGAATGCGGTTCATCTGATGGAATCGGGGCAGTACGAGAAGGCAAACGAAGCCTTTGCTGCCATGGGTACCTACCGGGATGCGGGCGAGCAGGCCACCGCCGCACGCTACCAACAGGCGGAAGCCCTTGTCAAAAAAGGCGATCTGGACAGTCTGGAATCCGCTTTGGCCATCTATCAGGAGCTGGGCGAATACGGCGAATGCCCCCAGCGTGTGCAGGAGACCACCTATGCCATCGGCGAGGCTTATTTTGCCGACGGACTGTACGATCAGGCGGCGGATCGGTTCCAGACGCTGGGCGAGTACGAAGACAGCGCGGATCGGCTGAAGCTGTGCATCTACACCCAGGCGGACGAGCTGTATCAGAACGGTCAGTATTCGTTGGCACAGGCGTTGTTTGCCAATGTGGCGGATTACAGCGATGCATCCGATCGGGTGCGGGGCTGCCAGTATGCCATGGCGAAAGAAAGCGAAGAGGCCGGGGATGATGCGCAGGCTGCCCAGCTGTACCTGCAGGCGGGCACCTACGAGGATGCCGCCCAGCGGTATGTGGAATGCCTCTACCGTAGCGCAGCCGCTGAGATGGAAAGCGGCAACATGGAGCGCGCGGGTTCCCTGTTCCTCAGTTGCGGCGATTATGAAGACGCCGCTCAGCGCGGACGGGAGTGCATCTATCAGTACGCCGCCCAGCAGCGGGATGCCGGCGCATACGAGCTGGCAGCAGCCGCCTTCCGCCGCATTCCCGATTATCAGGACAGCCAGAGCCAGCTTACCTACTGTGTGTATTATCAGGCGGACAGCGCCCAGACACAGGGCGATTACGCCAGCGCAGTGATGCTCTTCCAGTCCGTGGGCGACTATGAGGACGCTGCCGACCGCATCCAGGAATGCAGCTATCTGCTTGCGCTGGATTCCCTCAGCAAGGGCGAATACGAAAACGCCGAGACCCTGCTGGCATCTCTGGAGGACACGGAAGAGAACAAGGATCAGCTCACCAACGCCCGCTACATGATGGCGGAAAAGGCTTTTGAGCTGGAGGACTATCAGACGGCACTGGAGTACTATACCCTGCTGGATAACGAGCTCTACAATGCCCGGATGCAGGAATGCTGGTACAAGCTGGGACTCAAGCAGGTGGAGGGCGCACTCTACGACGATGCCATCGCCAGCTTTACCGCCGCCGGAGACTACGAAGGCGCGCAGACCGCGCTGGAGGATGCCGCCGTGAAACTGGCCGCCCTGTGCGAGACCAGCGGCGATCTGGATGCCGCCCGCACCCTTGCAGACCGGGAAGACTTGCCCCAGGCAGCCCGGGACAAGGCGATTTCGCTGCTGATGACAGAGGGCAAGCGTCTGGAGGAAAGCGGCGATTATGCACAGGCAGCCCAGTGGTATCAGTCGCTGGGTACGCTGGGCAACGCTGCCGAGCGTATGCAGCACTGCAGCTATCAGGCAGCCCTGTACCTGATGCAGAACGACAATGCGCTGGAGGCTGCCAGAGCCTTTGAAGCCCTTGGCGAGTACAGCGATGCTGCGCTGCAGGCGCAGAACTGCTACGATACCCTCTATTCCGGCACGCTGGCACAGGCGGAGACCCTTGCCGATGCCATGGATCATCTGGGGGTCATTACGCTGCTCCGGCCACTTGCGGCAGAGGAGCTGCCCGAGAGTTATCAGTCGCTGAAGAAAATGTATCAGGAAGCCTGTCTGGAACAGGCCAATGCCCTCTATTCTGCCGATGACCGCTACGGCGCACTGCCCTTCTACATGGAGGCCGCCGACCTGCCTGCCGCCAAGAAGAAGCTGGGCTACCGCAGCTACCTGATTCTTGGCACATGGCAGTCCAACAGCGGCAAGGTGGCGGAATTCCGCCCCGACGGCACCTGCACCCTGATGGGCGAGGAGCTGTATTTCAAGGTGGATAACTTCAGCCTGCTCACCGGCGAAAGCCCCGACGATCTGAGCGTTACCCACCGCATCAACAGCATGACGGCCAAGGGCATGAGCATTGAGGAATTCCGGGGCAAGGGTGAAGTGAACTTCAAACTGGAAAAGATCGCCGAAGTGACCATTCCGCCCATGGATCTGACCCCCGCGGCGGAGGGGGAGCAGAGCGGCGAAGAACCCAGCACCGAGGAAACACCCGCCGATGAGACGGCAGAGGAACTGCAGTCCACCGAAGAGGAGACTGTCACGGAGATCGCCGATGAGCAGTGATCGTCCCGCCAAATGGGATATTGGTGTTCTTCACGGCTTCCGTGCCATCATGGTGCTGCTGGTGGCGAATTTCCACATCTGGCAGCAGGGCTGGCTGTACCAGACCTTTCAGATCGGCCCCATCACCATCGAGATGGATTTTTTGACCCGCAGCAGCTACATCTTTGTCGACGGTATGATCCTGCTCAGCGGCTTTCTGCTGTTTCTGCCCTACGCCCGCTCCATGGACGAGGAATACGCCCTGCCCGGGGTCGGGGAGTTCTATCTGAACCGCTTTGCCCGCATTGTGCCCTCTTATGTGGCTTCGGTGCTGCTAATGCTGGTATGCGTGGCGCTGCCCCAGAAGCTGTACCCGGATCCCCGCTACCTGCATCTGGATCTGTGGTCGCACCTTACCTTTACCCATACCTTCTTCCGCATGCCGTACCAGTATTCCAACCTGAACGGCGTTCTGTGGACGGTGGTCATCGAAATGCAGATGTATCTGCTCTGGCCGCTGGTCGGGCGCTGCGCCCAAAAGAAACCTGTGCCCACCATGCTGGTGATGGCGGCTGTTGCCTGGCTGTACCGGGCGGTGGTCTATTACCGGGTGGGGGACACCGCCATGTTTATCAATCAGCTGCCGGCTTTTCTGGATGTGTATGTGATCGGCATGCTGGGGGCGGTGGCATACTGCAAGCTGCGCCGCAAGCTGGGAGACCCGGACGGAAAGCAATCCCCGCTGGTGCGTTCCGCTGGGCTGCTGCTCTTCGCTGCCGGTGTCCTGCTGGTGGGCGCCATCGCCCGCCTCCAGTCCAATGCAGGCGTTCAGGGACTGGATCAGCTTCGACTGGGGCAGCTGCGGTACCGTTTGCCCCTGACCCTGAGCTTGATGGTCTGCATGCTCGGCGCCATGTTCATGCCCGGTATCCTTCGCCGGCTGTTCAGCAATAAGCTGATGCGCTTTCTGGCAACGATCTCGTATAACTTCTATATCTGGCATCAGGTGCTGTCGGTGCAGATAGCGCAGCATTGGTTCCCGGCTACCCTGCACAGCGACAGCAACCTGCAGTGGTGCTTTACGGTGATGTGTTACTGTGTATCCATCGTGGTGGCCATGGCGTTCACCTACGGCTGGGAGCAGCCCTGCGCCAAGTGGATCCGCCGGGGCGTACAGCGGCTGAAAGCCCTTGTGCATGCACCCAAGACCGCAGAATGATGCATATTGCAGAGCTTCCTCTGCCCGGGGCAGGGGAAGCTCGTTCTTTTGACGATACCATGGGCACAGAAGGGAGAAAAGGGCGTGGAACGGTTCGACGTGTACGACTGCATGGGCAACCCAACCGGAAAGATCATGGTCAGGGGCGAGCCTATGCCCAAGGGCTGCTACCGCATGGTGGCAGGGGTTTTGTGCATACACCGTGACGGCACTGTTCTTTTGATGAAGCGACACCCGGACAAGCTGACCCACCCCAATCTGTACGAAGCCAGTGCCAGCGGCAGTGTGCTGGCAGGGGAAGATGCCGAGCAGGCAGCCCGCCGGGAACTGTGGGAAGAGACCGGCATCCTCTGCGGTGAGCTTACACAGATTTATCAGGCGCAGGACGAAAAACGTTTGTTTCGGTATTATGTTACTTTTGTGAATTGTGATAAGGATGCTGTGCGCCTGCAGCCGGAAGAGACGGTGGCTTATTGCTGGGCGACCCGCGCTCAGCTGGCGCAAATGCTTGCGCAGAAACCTTCGCCGGTGATTCTGCACGCCGGTGTGTGCAGCTATCTGGGCTTGGCGGAGGGCTGAAATGCCCTCTGCTTTTGTTTTGCAAGAAAGCGTTTCTTTACGCTTGCATTCTTGCGGAAAATACGATATACTGTGATTAAATGAAGTTAAACAACTGGTTAACAGTGTTGAGATCGCAACCTAAACCGGTAAGGGATGGCACGGCGGGTCAGGAGAGATGCTGCACAGCAGCGATGCGCCGCAGCCCGATGGGTAACTTCATCCGCGGCAGAAGCCGAAGCAACGCAACCGTCCGGTAAACGGGCAAAACAAGAAAGAGGTACGATAGCAATGACCAAGTATCAGATCATGGCACCCGCTGTTCCCAATGTACCGTGGCAGGAGAAGCCCGAAGGCAAGATCCTGGGCGGGCCCCTGTGGCGTTACAACGAAAACCCCATCATCGACCGCAACCCCATTCCCGGTGTTGCCCGTATCTTCAACAGCGCTGTTATGCCCTACGGCGATGAGTTCATCGGCGTGTTCCGCGGCGAGCAGACCAACGGCATTCCCTACATCTATCTGGGCCGCAGCAAGGATGCCATCCACTGGGAGTTCGACCAGCAGAAGATCCCCTTCGTGGACGAGAACGGCGAGCCCTTCATGCCCGTCTATGCCTACGACCCCCGTCTGGTCAAGGTAGAGGATACCTACTACATCATCTGGTGCCAGGATTTCTTCGGCGCTGCCATCGGCATGGCCAAGACTCAGGATTTCAAGAGCTTCGTGCGCGTTGAAAATCCCTTCCTGCCCTTCAACCGCAACGCCGTGCTGTTCCCCCGCAAGATCAACGGCAATTTCGTGATGATGAGCCGTCCCTCCGACAGCGGTCACACCCCCTTCGGCGATATCTTCCTCAGCGAGAGCCCCGATCTGGTCTACTGGGGCAAGCATCGCCATGTGATGAGCCGCGGCAGCGAGTGGTGGGAGAGCCTGAAGATCGGCGGCGGCGCTGCCCCCATCGAGACCAGTGAAGGCTGGCTGCTGTTCTACCACGGCGTAAGCGGCACCTGCAACGGCTACGTGTACTCCATCGGCGGCGCGATCCTGGATATCGACGAGCCCTCCAAGGTAAAGTACCGCTGCGAAAACTTCCTGCTCACCCCCGAAGAGTGGTATGAAGAGCGCGGTTTCGTGCCCAATGTAACCTTCCCCTGCGCCACCATCCACGACTCCGAGACCGGCCGCATCGCTGTATACTACGGCGCAGCCGACAGCTACGTGGGTCTGGCCTTCGGTCATGTGGACGAGATCATCGACTACATCAAGGATCACAGCCGCGTAACCGATACCGACACCGAGATCGGCCGCCGGTAATCGCTTCCCGAAAACAGAATCATTTCTGCGCATTTCCTCCTGCCGCTTCCGTGCGGCAGGAGGAATATCAATCAAGAGATAGGATGGATACTGCATGGCAAAAGCAAACGTGAAAATGGCGGACATCGCGCAGGCGCTGGGCGTCAGTACGGTTGCTGTTTCCAAAGCGCTGGCAGGGCAGAAGGGCGTCAGCGAAGAGTTGCGCGAGCGCATCAAGAAGACTGCCGAAGAGATGGGCTACCGTTCGCCCAAGGTGCTCAGGCAGGTCAAGTACAAAAGCGGCTTCAATATCGGCGTGCTCATCTGCGAACGCTATGTGGGCACCAGCGAGGCTTTCTACTGGAAGCTCTATCAGGAGCTGACGGCACAGGCCATGAAGCGGGATTGTTTTGTGCTGCTGGAGCTGCTTTCCGAGCCGGATATGCAGCAGCTGCGCATGCCCAAGCTGGTTACCGAAAACAAAGCCGACGGCCTGATCGTGATCGGCAAGCCCGCCAACCACTATGCCGCCGTGCTGCGGAAAAGCTGGCATCTGCCGGTTCTGTTCCTGGATTTCTACGAGGACGATCTGGAAGCGGATGCGGTCATTTCCAACGGCTATTTCGGCATGTATGCCCTCACGAACTATCTCTACGAATGCGGGCACCGCAAGATCGGCTACATCGGCACGCTGAACACCACCGACAGCATCACCGACCGGTATTTCGGCTTCTGCAAGAGCATGATGGTGCACGATCTGCCCGTAAAGCCCGAATGGGTGCTGGATGACCGGGATCCGAAAACGGGGCTGGATATCCCCATCGTCTTCCCCGAAGACGGACCCACCGCCTATGTATGCAACTGCGATTACGAGGCGGGACGTGCCATCCGGGAGCTGCAGCAGAAAGGCATCCGGGTGCCGGAGGATGTATCCATCGTCGGTTTTGACGATTACATGTACCCCGGTCTGTGCGACAAGGGCATTACCACCTACAGCGCAAACGTGCAGGAGATGAGCGCTGTCGCCATGCGGATGATGATCTGCCGCCTCTCCGGCGAAAAGGGCCGCACGGGATTGCAGGTGACCGACGGTCGGCTGGTGATCCGGGATACGGTACGCAAGCTGAACGAAAACGAATAAATGAGCAAACCCCGCCGTACAGACCGGCGGGGTTCGCTTTATGCTGTATATCATGCCAGATTCGCTATGGCTTTTTCTGTTTGGTTGTGGTAAGCTTCTACCAAATTTGGAGAAGAACCGTACAAAAAACAGGGAGGTGCTTCGATGCAGCGCATGGTACAGCTGCCCTTTGAGCCGGATAACCACGACAGCCGCATACGCTACTGTGAACTGCACCTGCAGCGGGATCGGCTGGATGACCTGCCGGTATACCCGCTGCCGGAGGGGTATCGCTTTGCCATGTACCGCCCGGGCGACCGGGAGAATTGGATCGCCATTGAACGCTCCGCCAAGGAACTGGTCAGCAAGGAGCAGGGGCTGGATGTCTGGGACAGCTATTTCGGCTGGAACGAGGCGGAACTGCCCGAACGGATGGTTTTTGTGGAAAACGACCGGGGCGAGAAGGTGGCTACCGCCACCGCCTATTTCGATATCCACCGTCAGGATGCGCCCGGAACAGGCTGGCTGCATTGGGTGGCCGTACGCCGGGAGGATCAGGGCAGGGGGCTTGCCAGACCGTTGATCGCCCATACCCTGCGCCTGCTGCGCAATCTGGGCTACGAACGCGTCATGCTCCATACCCAGACCACAACATGGCTGGCGTGTAAGCTCTATCTGGATTTTGGTTTTGCTCCCACACCCGAAAACGCCCTGCGCAGCAGGGATGGCTGGCGCATCATGCGTGCCTTGACCGATCACCCCTCCCTGCAGGCGTTTGAGCCCGCTTCGGCAGATGAGATCCTATCCGGGAAAGAATAGCAGGGATACCGCTGTGTAAACAACGCCGCAGAGCAGCATGGTCAGAATGGGGTGCCACTTCAGCAGACGAAGCGCCAGAAAGGCTCCGATCATCAGCACAAGGGCAAGCCAGTCGGCGCTTGCAAGGGTGGGGCGCAGGCTGCCGAAGACTGCCTGCAGGGCAATGCCCAGCGCAGCCGAGGCGATCAAAGCCACCACCACCGGGCGCAGACCGCCCAGAATGCTCTGCATCAGCTGAGCTTTCCGGTAACGGTAGTACAACCATCCCAGCAGGGTAACGATCACCATCGAAGGAAGAACGAAGCCCAGCGAGGCGATCACCGCGCCCGGCACCCCTGCCGTGCGTACCCCTACGAAGGTGGCGGCGTTGATGCCGATAGGCCCGGGGGTCATCTCGGCAATGGTCACCAGATCGTTGAACACCGCCATGGACAGCCATCCGTGCCGGTCAACCACCTGCTGCTGGATCAGCGGGATGGCAACATAGCCGCCCCCGATGCTGAACAGCCCGATCTGCAGAAAACTGAAAAACAAATCAGTCAGCATGGGTATTCCTCCTTTGGGTTATCAGCGCAGAAACCGCACCCACCGCAACCGCGGCCAGCAGTAGCCAGATCACGTTCACCTTCAGGAAATACGCTGCGATAAAGGCGGCGATCATCAGCCCGATACGAAGGGGCGAACGGCTGCCGATCACTTTTTCCGAAAGCCCCCATACCACATCCAGAATAACCGCCGCTACGCCTGCCTGCATGCCTTTGAGCATCAGCGCAACGTAGCGGTTTTTGCTGAAAAGCTCATAGCAGGCAGAAAGCCCCAGCAGCACCAGCATGGGCGGCAGCACCGTACCCAGCGCCGCTGCCAGCATGCCGAGAAAGCCGCCCATGCGCCAACCGACAAGAACAGCCGCATTGACGGCGATGGGGCCGGGGGCGGTCTGTGCAATGGCGGTCAGATCCAGCATTTCGTTTTCCGGGATCCAGCCAAGCTCGTTTACGAATTTCTTCTTCATCAGGGATACAATCACCAAACCGCCCCCGAAGGTGAATGTGCTGATGTACAGCATGGAAGAAAACAATGTCCACAGGGTTTTGCCCCGGGAGACGCCTGCGTTTTTTGTCTGCATTTGAATAGCTCCTTTGCGGCGTTTTACGCATGTGTCTGCGTGCCGCACAATCAGTATAGCACACCCTGCCGTCTGCATCCAGCTTGACAATCCCTGCCGCTTGCCCTATATTGAAGATACCGGAAAACAACACAGATAAAGGAGCAAACCCCTATGACCAATCAGGAAAAGCTGGCGAAGCTGTTTGAGATCCTTGCCGAGGTGGAGGCTTACGGCCGCGCTGTGGGCAAAATGAGCTTTGATATGGAATGCTGTGCCCCGGAGGAAGGTCTGGAGCAAGCGGGCGAGGATATGGCGATTCTTGGCAAGCACATTCACGAATTGACCCATTCCGATACCTATCAGCAACTGGTGTGCGAGCTGAATGCCGACAGCGAAGGGCTTTCCCCACTGGAAAAGAAGCTGGTGGAACGGCTGTACGAAAGCTACGAGAAGACCAAAAACCTGTCCGCGGAATTCTCCTACGAAATGGATGTGGTCTTCAACAAGGCCTACGGCGCATGGCTCAAAGCGAAGAAAGAGGACGATTTTTCTGCCTTTGCCCAGAATCTGGGCGATGTGGTCGCCTACACCCGCAAAGCCATCGACCTGCGGGACCGGAAGTACGAGAGCTATTACAAAGCCTGTCTGGACGATAATGAAAAGGGCTCCGACGAAGCCCAGCTGGATGCCTTCTTTGCTGCGCTGAAGGAGCGCATCGTGCCGCTGGTGAGGCGCATTCAGCAAAGTGGCAAAGCCATCCGGGAAGACTTCCTCACCCGTCCCTGTCCCATTCCCCAGCAGGAGGCATTCTCCCGCTATCTGCTGGAAATGCAGGGGCTGCGCAAGACTGCGCTGGTGCTCATGACCACCGAACATCCCTTTACCACCAATTTCGGTCCCAAGGATGTCCGCGTAACCACCCACTATTTCGAAGAAAACTTCATCTCCAACATCTTCTCCACCCTGCACGAGGGCGGTCATGCCCTGTTTATGCAGTACGAACCCGAGGAATTCTACCAAAGCCATGTGGACAACGGCATGTCCAACGCCATGCACGAGACCATCTCCCGCTTCTACGAAAACATCATCGGGCGCAGCGAAGCGTTTATCCATGCGGTGTACCCCAAGCTGCAGCAACTCAGCGGCGATACCTTCAGCGATATTTCCGAACGGGAGCTGTACGAGGCGGTCAATCTGGCGCGTCCCAGCCTGATCCGCATCGAAGCGGACGAGCTGACCTACTGCCTGCACATCATGGTGCGCTACGAGCTGGAAAAGGCCATGATGAACGGCGATATCACCATCGATCAGGTGCCGGAGATGTGGAACCGCAAATACAAGGAGTATCTGGGTGTTGATGTTCCCTCCGACAGCGAAGGCTGCCTGCAGGACGTGCACTGGACCATGAGCATGGGCTACTTCCCCTCCTATGCGCTGGGCAATGCCTACGGCGCACAGATCCTGCGCACCATGCAGAAGGATCTGGATGTGTTCGGGCAGGTGGAGAAGGGCGATCTGAGCGGCATTCTGGCATGGCTCAGGGAGCATGTGTTCAACTGCGCTTCCATCCTTACCCCCGATGAGTGGATCCGCCGGATCACCGGCGAGGGGCTGAATGTGAACTACTATCTGGATTATCTGGAGGAAAAGTACAGCGCGATCTACGGGCTGTAAAACAAGCCGCCCCCGGCATGAATGCTGGGGGCGTACATCTCTGTACAGAGGAGGATAACGATGAAGATGACCGATCTGCCCGTGGTGGAGGGAATGATCCGCCTGTGTACCGACGGCTGGCAGCAGGGCTGGCACGAGCGCAACGGCGGTAATGTGACCTACCGCCTCTCGGAAGAAGAAACAGAGGCTGCCCGGCAGCGGCTCACCCATCTGCCCGGAGCATGGATGCCGCTGGGGGAAAGTCTGCCCGAGGTGGGCGGCGTGTGGTTTCTGGCCACCGGCAGCGGCAAGTACTTCCGCAACGTTGCCCTCGACCCGGAGGATGCCCTGTGTCTTGTGGAGATCAATGAGGCGGGGGACAGCTACCGCCTGCGCTGGGGGCTGAAAAACGGCGGCAGACCCACCAGCGAGCTTGCTGCCCACCTGCTGAACCACAGCGTGCGCTACATGGCCACCGGCGGCGCATGCCGGGTGATGTACCACGCCCATCCGGCGCACATCGTTGCCCTTACCTTTCTGGAAGAGCTGACCGACAAAACCATCTCCCGCGCCCTGTGGCAGAGCGAGACCGAAGCCCCCATGGTGTTCCCCGGCGGCGTGGGCGTGGTGGGCTGCATGGTGCCCGGCAGCATGGATCTGGCGCGTGCCAGCGCCGAGAAGATGAAGGAATACGACGCCGTGGTCTGGGCGCATCATGGGCTGTTCACCTCCGGCCCGGATTATGATACCGCCTTCGGGCTGATGCACACCGTGGAAAAGGCTGCGCAGGTGCGGGTACTGGTCACCAACGCAGGCGGAGCCAAACAGCAGATCTCCGACAGTGAGATCCGCGCCATTGCAGAGGGCTGCGGGGTGCAGATCCGGGAGGCGTTTCTGGAGGAAGGCGAGTCGGGTGAAGAGCTGGAAAGCTTGTTTGAGAAATGGTGCAGGAAGCTCCGCATCACCCCTCAATGGGATGTGAAGCTGGAGCTGGTTCGCGATCCCGCATGGCGGAAAACCGGCGATTTCAAGATCGACCCTGACGACCGCAAAGCCATTCTGATGCTGAACGTAGCAAACCCCAGGCAGGAAAACATGGAAGAAGTGATCGTGCACGAGCTGATGCACATCAAGCTGTACCCGCTGGATCAGGTCTGCGAATCACTGATCGAGAACAGTTTTGAAGAAGATTCCAAAGCCTATCGGTTTGCCTGTCAAACGTTCTTTGAGGATCTGGAGGTTACCGTCGAGGAGCTGACCAAGTGTTTTCTGCTGGAAGGCGGCAGGAACAAGGCTTTTTCCTATGGAAGATGCGCAGGCAGAAAGAGCTTTGACGAGCTGTACAAGGGCTTGAAGCCCATCGAATAAGCACAAACAAGCCCTCCGCGGGTCGGATCCGCGGAGGGCTTGCGTGTTTTTGCCTGTGTGTTATTCCGCAAACGCGGTAATGCCGCTGTACTGCATCAGCGCATCCACGATGGGCTGATCGGGGAAAGTGCAGGTCTTGCGATCCAGCAGACCGAAGCGTTCGCCGTTACCCTTGAAATGGTTGTTGTCCCACCAGAAGCAGGGAATGCCACGGGCGGTGGCGTTGGCAACATAATAAGCGGTAAAGTCTGTACGGGCCTGCAGGTTGTCCTTGCTCAGCGCGCCGAACTCGCCGATGATCACCGGCACGCCGTTGCGGATGTAGCGGGTGTGCAGCTGGTTCATAAAGAAGGTGATGTCGTTCATCTCCGACTGGAGGGCGGCGGAGAAATTGTTGATGCCGGGCATCTCCAGTGCAAAGTTGTAGGGGGTGTAGGCGTGGATGGAAACGATCAGATGGTTTGCGATGGTGTCGGTGGGCAGCTTGAAGTATTCGGTCTTGGTGCCGTCGGTGGAGGCGGCGTAGCCGGATACCATCAGGAAGCGGTCGGCGTTGCTGCCGCCTGCGGCGCGCACCGTATCCACAAAGGCCTGATTGAGCCGGTTGATGCAGTCGGCGGCATCCAGGATCTTTTCGTCTTCGGTATTGAACCACCATTCCACATTGGTGCCCACCAGACGGGTCTCGTTGATGCATTCGAAGATCAGCTTGTTGTCGTACTCCTTGAAACGCTCTGCCAGCTGTCCCCAGATGGTGGTGATGTAGCGGTGAGACTGGTCAAAATGCGCACTGTCGGGATAAACGTATTTCTTGTCGGTGTCGTGGTGGATGTTCAGGATCACGAACATATCCCGGCTGATGGCGTAATCCACCACCTCCTGCACACGGTCCAGCCACTTGGCGCTGATGTTGAGATCGGCATCCACGTGGTTGTGCCAGGACACCGGGATACGGATGGCATTGAAGCCCGCATCCTTCAGGGTCTGGATCATTTCGGGGGTGGTGTAGACACCGCACCAGTATTTCTCCAGAACCATCTCGTCGGTAAAGGATCTGTTGTCGTGAGCGTCGAAGGTGTTGCCCAGATTCCAGCCCACCTTGATCTGGCTTACGAAGCGCATGCCCTCGTTATCGGGAATGTTGAAGATGGGCGGTACCTCCACCGCAGGAACGGTGATCTCTGCCGCGAGGGAAAGAGCGGGCATGGACAGCATCAGCAGGGCTGCCAGCAGACAAAACAATTTACGCATGGAAAAAAACCTCCTGTGTACGCAGAGCACCCCTGCAGAACGAAGTGTATGATGGCTGCATAAACGGCGCTCTCTTTCAATTGGATATTCAGCATTATACTTGATGCACCAAACCCTGTCAACCAATACGGTGCAACAATTTGCAATAACGTTTTCGCATATTGGCTTTATGCAAATGTGTATGCAAAGAATGAATTATGCATGTGTGATGCATAAAACCGTATCCGGAGGAACCGTCTGCATGCCCGGATGATTGCAGATGACGGAATACATAATGTGTACAGACAAAGCAAAAAAACTTTCCCGAAACCATTGACAACCTATCTGCATGGATGTATAATTATGCGCGTTCCAACAATTACTAATGTGTTTTCGGGAGGCCTACTCATGGACAAGACTCAGATCAAGAAGGTTGTTCTTGCTTACTCCGGCGGTCTGGATACCTCTATCATCATTCCGTGGCTGAAGGAGAACTATAACGATTGCGAAGTTATCGCTGTTTCCGGCAACGTGGGTCAGGCCGACGAGCTGGAAGGTCTGGAAGAAAAGGCTCTGGCTACCGGCGCTTCCAAGCTGTATGTGCTGGATCTGACCGACGAGTATGTGGATGATTACATCATCCCCACCATGAAGGCCGGCGCCATCTACGAAGAGTACCTGCTGGGTACCAGCCACGCCCGTCCCTGCATCGCCAAGGGTCTGGTAGAGATCGCCCTCAAGGAAGGCGCAGACGCCATCGTGCACGGCTGCACCGGCAAGGGCAACGATCAGGTCCGTTTTGAGCTGGCTATCAAGCACTTTGCCCCCAACATGCCCATCATCGCCCCCTGGCGCGAGTGGGATATCAAGTCCCGCGAAGAGGAGATCGACTACGCCGAGGCGCACAACATCCCCCTCAAGATTAACCGCGAGACCAACTATTCCAAGGACAAGAACCTGTGGCATCTGTCCCACGAGGGTCTGGATCTGGAAGACACCGGCAACGAGCCCCAGTACGAGAAGCCCGGCTTCCTGGAAATGGGCGTTTCTCCCCTGCAGGCTCCCGACCAGCCCACCTACATCACCCTCGAGTTTGAACAGGGCGTGCCCGTAGCTTTGGACGGCGAAAAGATGTCTGCCAAGCAGATCATCCTCAAGCTCAACGAGATCGGCGGCGCCAACGGCATCGGTCTGCTGGATATCGTCGAGAACCGCCTCGTGGGCATGAAGTGCCGCGGCGTGTACGAAACTCCCGGCGGCACCATCCTCTACAAGGCCCACAGCGTGCTGGAAAGCATCTGCCTGGATAAGCTTACCCTGCACGAGAAGCAGAAGCTGGCCATCACCTTTGCCGATCTGGTTTACAACGGCCAGTGGTTCACCCCTCTGCGCGAGGCTCTCAGCGCCTTCGTGGATAAGACTCAGGAGCGTGTCACCGGCAAGGTTCGCCTCAAGCTCTACAAGGGCAATATGATCAACGCCGGCGTGTGGAGCCCCTACAGCCTCTACAGCGAAGAGATCGCCACCTTCGGCGAGAGCGATTACAACCAGAAGGATTCCGAGGGCTTCATCAACCTGTTCGGTCTGCCCATCAAGGTTCAGGCCATCGTGGACGGCAAGTAATCCCCCCGAATACAAAAAATGAACAGCCCTTCGGCGCTTCGCAAGTCGAAGCGCCGGGGGCTGTTTTCGAAAAAAAGGAGCATCACAGCCATGACCAAAGTGTTCATCGACGGCAGCGCAGGCACCACAGGGCTTCGCATCCACGAACGGTTGCAGGACCGCACCGATCTTCAGCTCATCATTTTGCCCGACGAGCTGCGAAAGGATGATCATGCCCGACGGGAAGCCCTGCACGAAGCGGATATCGCCTTCCTGTGCCTGCCCGATGCGGCAGCCGTGCAGGCGGTACAGCTGGCAGAGGGCAGCAAGGTCGCCATTATCGATACTTCTACGGCACACCGCACCGCCGAGGGCTGGGTTTATGGCTTTGCAGAGCTGCCCGGCAAGCGGCAGGCGCTGGCGGGCGCCAAGCGCGTTGCCAACCCGGGCTGCCATGCCAGCGGCTTTGTGGCGCTGGTGGAGCCGCTGGTGCGGGAAGGGCTCATCGCCCCCGATCTGGGCTTGCAGAGCTTCTCGCTTACCGGTTATTCCGGCGGCGGCAAGGGCATGATCGCCGATTATCAGCAGCAGGGACGCGATCCCCTGCTGGATGCGCCCCGGCAGTACGGGCTTACCCAGCAGCACAAGCACCTGAAGGAAATGGTCAAGCTGTGCGGCCTTGCCACTGCTCCGGTGTTCTGCCCCATCGTGGCGGATTACTACAGCGGCATGGAAGTGGTGGTGCCCCTGTTCGTGAAGGATCTGAAGGGCACCCCCGAGGATGTGAAGCAGCTGTATCAGAGCTGCTACCACAGCGCCATGGTGCACTACGAGGATGCCGCCGACGAAAGCGGCTTCCTGTCGGCAAACGCCCTCAGCGGAAGGGATGATATGCAGATCACCGTCTGCGGTAACGAGGAGCGCATCCTGCTCATCTCCCGCTTCGACAACCTTGGCAAGGGCGCATCCGGCGCAGCCATCCAGAACATGAATATTATGCTGGGTCTCGACGAGACCACCGGCTTGAACGTATAACGGAGGAGTAAGACGATGCAGATGATCAACGGCGGCGTTTGCGCCGCACAGGGTTTTACCGCCAACGGCATCCACTGCGGCATCCGCAAGAATACCACCAAGGCAGATCTGGCACTGGTACTGAGCAAGGTTCCCGCCAATGCTGCCGCCATCTATACCACCAACCTGGTCAAGGGTGCGCCTCTGCTGGTCACCAAAGCACACCTTGCCAACGGCAAAGCCCAGGCAGTGATCTGCAACAGCGGCAACGCCAACACCTGCAATGCCGACGGTATCGAGATCGCTGAGACGATGAGCAAGCTGGCAGCCGATCAGTTGGGCATATCTGCCGATGATGTGGTGGTGGCCTCCACCGGCGTGATCGGTCAGCCCCTGAATGTTGCCCCCATCGCCGCAGGGCTGCCCCAGCTGGCTGCCGGGCTGTCTGTGGAAGGCGCAGACGCCGCCGCCAAAGCCATTATGACCACCGACACCGTGGATAAGCAGGTAGCCGTGGAATTCGTGCTGGATGGCAAGGTTTGCCGTATGGGCGGCATGGCCAAGGGCAGCGGTATGATCCACCCCAACATGGCCACCATGCTGGTGTTCATTACCACCGACGCCGCCATCTCTGCCGAGATGATCCAGAAAGCCCTGCGCGTTGATGTGCAGGATACCTTCAACATGACCAGCGTGGATGGCGATACCTCCACCAACGATATGGTCACGCTGCTGGCAAACGGTCTGGCGGGCAACAAGGAGATCACTGAAGAGGACGAGGATTTCGCCATCTTCATGAAGGCGCTCAACACCATCACCATGCAGCTCTGCCGCATGATCGCCGGAGACGGCGAAGGCGCGACCCGCCTCATCGAGTGCAGCGTTACCGGCGCAGACAGCATGGATGTGGCCCGCACCGCCGCCAAGAGCGTGATCTGCTCCAGCCTTGTCAAGGCTGCCATGTTCGGCGCAGATGCCAACTGGGGTCGCATCCTGTGCGCCATCGGCTACAGCGGCGCAAAGGTGGATGTGACCAAGGTGGATGTGGCTTTCCGTTCCGCCAAGGGCGAGATCCCTGTCTGCAAGGATGGCGCAGGCATCGAGTTTTCCGAAGAGCTTGCCAAGGAGATCCTTCTGGAGAAGGAGATCGATATTCTGGTTTCCCTCGGCGACGGCGCATATGCCGCCACTGCCTGGGGCTGCGACCTGACCTACGACTACGTTAAGATCAACGGCGACTACCGCACCTGATGGGAGGATATCACACATGATCCATTGCGAATTTACCAACGCCCAGCGGGCGGAAGTGCTTACCGCGGCGCTGCCATACATCAAGCGGTACAACAACAAGATCGTGGTGGTCAAGTACGGCGGCAATGCCATGATCAACGAACAGCTGAAGCAGCAGGTGATGGAAGACATCGTGCTTCTGTGGCTGATCGGCGTCAAGATCGTTCTGGTGCACGGCGGAGGCCCCGAGATCAGCGATCTGATGAAGGTCATGGGCAAGAAGCCCGAGTTTGTGGACGGTCTGCGCGTTACCGACAAGGAGACCATGGATATCGTGCAGATGGTGCTTGCCGGCAAGGTGAACAAGACCCTTGTGAACCTTTTGGAAATGAAGGGCGGCAAGGCCATGGGCATCTCCGGCATGGACGGGCGGCTCATCGAATCCCAGCCCAAGGACGAGCGGCTGGGCTATGTGGGCGATATTACCAAGATCCATATCCGCCCCGTGGTGGATCTGCTGGAGAAGGGCTACATTCCCGTTGTCTCCACCATCGGCTGCGACCGGCAGGGCAATGCTTATAACATCAACGGTGATACCGCCGCCGCATACATCGCCGGTGCTCTGGGAGCCGAACGCCTCATCATGATGACCGACGTGGCCGGCATCCTGCGGGACAAGGACGACCCCACCACTTTGATCCCCAACGTTACCCTGAGCGAAGCCGAAAAGCTCTTTGAGGAAGGCGTTATCAACGGCGGCATGATCCCCAAGGTGAACTGCTGCATCGAGGCCATCCACAAGGGCGTAAAGAATGTGGTCATCATGGACGGACGCGTGCCCCACTCCATTCTGATGGAAATCCTGACCGACGAGGGCGCGGGCACCATGGTGATGGGGGAGGAAAACGCATGAGCGAACTGATGCAGATCGATAAGCAGTATGTTGCCGGTACCTACAACCGCTTTCCGGTGCAGATCGTCAGCGGCAAGGGTTCTCTGGTCTACGACGAAAACGGCAAGGAATATATCGACATGGGCTCCGGCATCGGCGTTACCGCTTTCGGCATTGCCGATGAGGAATGGGCGCAGGCGGTGGTAAGCCAGCTTGCCAAGGTGCAGCACATGTCCAACCTGTATTACACCGAGCCCTGCGCTTTGCTGGCGCAGGAGCTGTGCACCCGCACCGGCATGAAGAAGGTCTTCTTCGCCAATTCCGGCGCAGAGGCCAACGAATGCCTTATCAAGGTGGCGCGCAAGTACGCCGCCGACAAGAAGGGCGCGGAGTACAGCACCATCGTTACGCTGAAAAACAGCTTCCACGGGCGTACCCTTACCACCCTTTCCGCCACCGGACAGGAGCACTACCACGAGCTGTTCCAGCCCCTGACCCCCGGCTTTGTGCATGGGGACGCGGGCGATCTGGAGGGCATCTGCAAGCTGGCGAAAGAGGAAAAAGCCGCCGCCATTCTGATCGAGTGCGTGCAGGGCGAGGGCGGTGTCATCGCCATGGAACAGGCGTTTGTCCAGGGGTTGGCGAAGTTCTGCAAAGAAGAGGACATCCTCCTGATGGTGGATGAAGTGCAGACCGGCAACGGGCGCACCGGAGAGCTGTATGCCTATATGAACTACGGCATTCAGCCCGATGCCGTCTCCACCGCCAAGGGTCTGGGCGGCGGTCTGCCCCTGGGCGCGGCGCTGCTCGGCGAAAAGGTGGAAAGTGTGCTGGGCTTCGGCGACCATGGCTCCACCTTCGGCGGCAACCCGGTCTGCTGCGCCGGTGCGCTGAGCATTCTGAAGCGCATCGACGACAAGCTGCTGGCAGAGGTGCGGGAAAAGGCGGCTTACATCCGTGAGCAGCTTACCGGCGCAAAGGGCATCACCGGCATTACCGGCATGGGTCTGATGGTGGGCATCAAGACCGAAAAGCCCGCAGGCGAGCTGGTGCGCGCACTGAACGAAAAGGGCGTTTTGTGCCTTACTGCCAAAGACAAGGTGCGTCTGCTGCCTGCGCTGAACATCCCCATGGATGTGCTTGCACGGGCGATCAATGCCATCAAGGAAGTATGTGCAGAATAAGGAGGGCTACCCCATGAACCTGAAGGGCAGAAGTTTTTTGAAACTGTTGGATTTCACCCCCGAAGAGATCCAGGGGCTGATCGATATGGCGTATGAACTGAAGAAGCAGAAGAAGGCAGGCACGCCCCACCGCGTGGCAGAGGGCAAGAGCATTGCTCTGATCTTTGAAAAGACCTCCACCCGCACCCGCTGCGCCTTCGAGGTGGCAGCGGCGGATCTGGGCATGCATCCCACCTATCTGGATCCCTCCGGCAGCCAGATCGGCAAGAAGGAATCCATCGCCGATACCGCCCGGGTGCTGGGCCGTATGTACGACGGCATCGAGTACCGCGGCTTTGAGCAGGAGCGGGTGGAAGCGCTTGCCAAGTATGCGGGCGTTCCTGTCTGGAACGGTCTGACCAACGAATTTCATCCCACCCAGATCCTTGCCGATTTCCTGACCATTCAGGAGCATTTCGGCAGCCTGAAGGGCCGCAAGCTGGTCTACATGGGCGATGCCCGCTACAACATGGGCAATTCCCTCATGGTGGGCTGCGCCAAGATGGGCATGCACTTTGTTGCCTGCGCACCTGCCAAGTATTTCCCCAATGCGGAACTGGTAGCCACCTGTCAGCAGATCGCCGCCGAGACCGGTGCGACCCTTGAGTTTATCGAGGATCCCATCATTGCCACCAAAGGTGCGGATGTACTCTACACCGATGTGTGGGTTTCCATGGGCGAGCCGGACTCTGTCTGGGCAGAGCGCATCGAAGAGCTGACTCCCTATCGCATCACAAAACAGCTGATGGACAATGCAGGTCCCCAGTGCCGCTTCATGCACTGCCTGCCCGCGTTCCACGATCTCAACACCACCATCGGCAAGGAGATCTACGAGAAGTTCGGCATCGACTGCATGGAAGTGACCGACGAGGTGTTCGAGTCCGAGCAGTCCATCGTGTTTGACGAAGCCGAGAACCGCATGCATACCATCAAGGCGGTTATGGCGGCTACGCTGTAATGCAGTGAAAAATGCGGGGTGCAGGGGGATCATCCCCCTGCCGGGTACGGGCAGAGCCCGTAGTCCGCGCCGCAGCGCCGTTCCCGTGAGCACAGCGAGCGCTGAAAGCGCAAGATGTGCGGCTGTGGGAAGCAAATATGGTTTGTTAACAGCCTGAACTGCGCCGCTCTTTGCGCCGTCGCAGTTTTTTACAAGGAGAGCGTGATGGAAAAGGAATTTTTGGTGCACCTGCTCTTTCAGGTAAAGCCCGATAAGCTGGACGATTTCGAAGCCCTCTGGGCAGCGCTGAAACCGGAAATGGCAGCCCAGCCCGGCTGCACAAATGTTACCTGTTTCAAACGCTTCCACACCTTCGACGGGGTGGAATGGGGCCAGCCGCCCCGGGAGCTGACCAAGATCGTGAAATGCGTCAAATACCACGCCCTATGGCAGTTCGATACCATCGAGAACTGCGGCAGGGCGCAGGGCTGGCTGATGGAGAACCATTACAAAGCCTTGGCCAAGCTGCTGATCGCACCCTTTGATATCAGCAGCGGGTATGAGGTTCAATAAAATGCTAAACGCGGCTGCTGTTCTGCAGTCGCGTTTGTGTATGGGATTTTCGGTCATTTGCAGTCTAAGGAATCGGCTGGTAATGCAGGAGTCTCAGGAGTAGATGAAATTGCAGGCTGAGAATGAAAAGCGTTTGCTGCATGCACCTGCTTTGATGTGCCAACAGCGAGTTTTGAAAATAATGTAGTGTTAACTCGCTTCAGTGAATGAGAATTCTTGTAGGCATCATATAGCAAGCGATACGCTTCTGCGGCATCTTCCAAATCAATTCCATCGCCAAAAAAAACATGTGTAGTGTTATCGACTGTTACAACAAGGGTGTTAACAGCAGTTATGACAGGAGCTATCGGTTCTCCAAGGGATTTCTGGATTTGATCGTTTTGATATACGTCACTAACTTTACCAGAAAGAAATCTGACCTTGGCTGGAACATCTCTCAGTCTGATGGTCGTTAGTTGATGGCCATATGTAACAACTCTTAGCACACGGTCCTTGGAGGTATCAATTTGCAGTGCATCGGCAACAAAACCTGCAATTCCGCCAACATTCTTTTCTTGTTTGGAGTTGGAGGGTGGTGTTTCTTTTTTTCTTTGAAAGAACCATAATTTTTTGGGGTTAGGGGAATTTTCACGCGTGTTGATATCAATTTCTCCAAAATGCTTAATCTCATGGTTGTTTGTACCAGGGATTTCTTTTTCACCTAAAATTGCACCGTATGGAACCATTCTTGTGAATTGGAATTCTTGTTTGTTGGGAGCCAGTAAATGCCCCCAAAACGTTCTTGATTCACTCTGAATCTCTTGATAGGCAGGATAAAACAGATAGTCACGTCTAATTAACTGTAGATTCTGAATCTTTTTTATTTGAATAGGAACTCCACATAAATCAATTAATTGGCTCATTGTGTTCCTCCTGTGTGCAATAAATCTGTGGATATTGTAAAGAGAAAGCAAGTGGTTGTCAATAGCATGAACGTTTATTGCAGATATGTTGGTGTAGCGCTACAATACATCTTGGACAGTAAGAGAAAAGAAGGATTGGCTCATGTGGTATAGTTGAGTTGCGACACAAAACTGTACGAAAGGAGCCAAACCCTTCATGAAGAGCATAACACAAGACATGAGGTATAAGCAATCCCTAATGGAGTATTCGCTGAAGTATGGTGTCAGCAAAGCCAGCCGGAAGTACAACAGAGCAAGATCGTACATCTACTTCTGGCTCAAAAGATATGAC